>CAZPTT010000059.1:0-34913 GCA_964589435.1 uncultured Pirellulaceae bacterium | reverse complement strand
CCTTCCGTTGGGCGACCTAGCGTGACTTCAATTTCTTGCCACGCTTGTTCCCACGTCAATTGCTTCGACCAGCCTCACCCATTTCATGCGGGCTTCGGGAATCAGGGCTTTCTTTACAACGATACGGGCGACCTCACGCTCGTTTGGAGCTCATTCGATTCCGCCTACAAGGCGATAGTTGGTGACGCGCATCCGTGGGCACTTTCTGCGAATCTCGTTAGCAGGCTTGAAGACCTGCTGTCACCCGCGCCATCAGGTGGACGGTTCCGATTTACCAACCATGCCAGATGTCAGGAGTGCGGCGCACCGATACATGGGCCTATGACGTCGGAGATTCACTTCCTATTGTATCCCAACAGTTTAGACGTCTCGGACTTGCTGGATGGCCTGTCTCAATACTTGACTGTTCCATCGTGATTGGTCGCCCAACATGGTTTTTACGCAAAGTCACGGCTGACGATGTTGGAAGATCTTTTGGTAGTGAGCGTCGATTGCTTCGGCGACGAGCCCTCCGCTGCCAGCCCGTGATCACCTTCGCTCTTTGGCAACGGGCGATGACGGTGGTACAATCTTTCGTAGTTAACACCGTTCTCTTCGTTTGGAAGCGGTGTCGTAAAAACCTTCCGTTAGCGGACGAATCGAATGGGCGTTTCTCTCATCGTCACAAAATCCTTCGATCGCAATTACAACGAAACTGGCGACTCGATCTCCGATGCCGATTGGCTTGCGCTCGTTGATGCTGACACTACCCTCGCCATTTGTACTGAGCCGTTCACTGCCACTGCTCCTGACGGTTCCGTGATCTCGATGGCCGCGCCACCAGGTCAATCTGAACTTGTGCTTTCTGACGGCGCTTCAATCCCGTTTCTGCGCCTGTCCGGTGGCGAACTCTCGATGCGCTACCACCCTGACATGGAGGCCGCAGACAATCCGGTGCGGCTCAAGGTTGCTGAAATCGCTCGCCACTTCAAAGCGTTGATCACTTCGGACACCGGGGATGACTTCCTCGAATGGTGACCGTTCTGGCGGGGCACGTCGTAAAATTTTTCCGTTGTGTGACCCTAGAGTGAACGAATGTCTTGGCCACCTGCAATGACGCGTGCGACCTCAATATCGTTCTCGATTGGCCGAAAGAAGACCACGACGACCAATGACGCTGCTTCGAACCTCAGCACCGTATTCTGGTCTTCGCTCCCCGAACTCCGGAGTTGCCGCAATGAGCATGCACTTCTCTTCTATCTTTTCAACCCAATTTGCGGCAGCAATCGGCTTGTCACGTGCGATATAGTGGTAGATGTCGGACAAATCTTGCTGTGCGGCAGGCGCAATTATTAGCGTTGCCATTATTCAGCAGACTCCAACGCTTTTTTTGCCCGTTCTCGCAATTCACTGAACACTATTTCGCCGTCGATTCCTTTACCTGCGTCCAGTTCATCAATTCCTTTTTGAATCTCTGCTGCCAGCTGTTGCTGACTCCTCAACAACTGAACTCCGGCTGCAACTGCCGCTTCCGGCGATTCAAACTTTCCGGACGCTACCAAACCTTCTACGAACTGCATTGAATCAGGGCTGAGCTGTACATTCGTAACGGAACACTTTCCAAGAAAGGTCTCGATCCGCTTTATCAATGTGCGTGCAGCGATGATGTCGAGATCGTTGAACTGCTGCTGTCCAAAGGATGTGCTTCATCTCGAATTCAGGATGCCGTTGGAATGGCCGCGCCCGATGTGGCTGAAATTTTGCTCAGGTATTTCCCAAACGCAAAACCAGACCTCGAATTGCTGACTTACACCGGTAAATTCGCGGCAGTCAAATTCTGGACTGATCGTGGCTGCCCGGTAACGTCCGACATGATTCATAATGCTTGCTGCGCTCGCCGAGAATTTCGAGGACATAAAAAACCACTCGATCCCGAAGCCCAAAAGAGATTCCAAACTGCATTTCGGAAGACGGTTAAGGTATTATTGGCTGCCGGCGCCGACCCGAATGCCCGGAATTGCGGTGGCAACAAAAAATGGGACGGAAGCCAACCGTGGGTCAGTAACCGAGAGACACCACTTCATTTCGCTGCCGGGTCATGGGATGAGGATATAGTGCAACAATTGCAAGACGCAGGCGCCGACAGAAAGCTGACTAACGACATGGACGAAACCCCGTTTGACTGGGCCGTCAAATACAACGCGCCTGAGCGAACCCAAGAACTGCTCATCGTGGAAAACGGCACATAACATGTTTTTTTGCGCGGAGGCCCTGCGGGCACACCTTCCGTTGGCGGACGCTAGCCGTTAGCTGTTTCGAACATATTTCGGCGAACACCTCGCTGCTGGCCAGATTATCGAACGGCAAGCTTCATCAATTGAATGAAACCCTGCCGAGCGAACCCGCCATTATTCGGCGACGCGAGTCACGATGGCGATCTGTGCGGCTGGGCCAATGCGAACCTTTGTGGCGTACATACGCTTGGAATCACTGGCGACAGTATCATCGCTCTCGCTTGAAAAAAGCTCCCGCAACTGCGGATACTGATCCACGATGCTTTGCGTGACCTCCGGCTCGTGAGCTTCGCCATTTTTCCACGCCATGGCAACCGTCCCATTAGCATCAGTAATGAACACTTCGATGCCGCGGTTCGCGGACGACTGTAGTAGAGTTTTCAAGCGCGACCGAAGATCAAATTCGATGACGTTGATACCAAAAAATTTCCCGGCTTCATCGAAGATCGGACAGACGGCCGCGACCACCAGCGGCGACCGGTTTTTCGTAGGAACGTCTTCCGACAACAGATTGGCTGTCTTCAAAATCACTTCACCTGGCCGCAGTGAATAGAAGTCGTTGTCAGATTCCGGATGTTCTCCTGAGTAGAGCTGTTGCTTGGGAAGCAGCCGAGGTTTCATGCCCGTCGCGATGCGTTCGGACCTGACAAGCTCCGTCATTTGGGGTTTCTCAAATTGAATATTGGACGCGACCAAATAGGCCGGATTGGCTTCCAAGATTCCTTCCATCAACCTCCCCTGCCGCGCGATCCATTCGTCTGGTGTGTTGGCCGAGAGGTCGATTTCATTTTCACCATCAAAGACCTTCCCGTCGACTGCTGCTTCAGACGAACGGGTAGCAGCGACCACTCGGGTCAACGGGAAATCAGTCAGGAAGCGCACGTCTTGAACTAACTCCTGAGTCTCAAACTTCAAATTCAAATTCAACTCACGAGCAAACTCCGTCAGCGAATGGTAACGGGCATCCGCGAGGGCAAGCCTGCCTTGTCGGGCCGTATATCCAATCGCGGCTCCACCTAAGATGAACAACGTCGCCGACAACAACATGAGTTGAGCCAACGTTGGGTGGGCAGCCATCCAGCGCCGCACCCTTGAGCGAAGCGGCGTATTGTAAGCAGTCACGGGAGCACCAGCCCGATAACGCTCGACGTCTTTGGCTAGGTCAGTCGCCGATTCATAGCGCAAATAGCGTTTGCTTGCCAGCGCCTTCATGCAGATCGCATTCAACTCTGGTTGGACATCGTCTGCAAGCTCGGTTGGAGGAACCACGTTATTGGAAACGATCTTGGAAAAGACCTCCGTCGCGCCGCCATGTTGAGTTTCGAGTCCGCTTTGATGCGGCCCAACGCCGGTCAGGATGGCATACAGGACGCCACCAAGGCCATAAACGTCCGTCAGCTCGTCGACTTCATCCAGCCGGCCGGCGGCTTGCTCGGGAGCCATGAATAGTGGCGTACCCAGGACGCGACCTGTTTGCGCCGAACCGATGCTGTGAAGATCGCCAGGCTCGGCCTTTCCTTTCACTTCATGCATACCGGTTTCTTCATTGATCTTGGCCAAGCCCCAATCCAAAAGAACGATCTGCCCAAAACTATCAATCGCGATGTTCTCAGGTTTAAGATCGCGATGCACGACTTTCTTTGAGTGGGCGTGAGCGACGGCTTGGCAAACATTGACGAATGCTGTGAGCAGGCGATGCTTGAGAAGCTTGTCTTTGTTTCCTGCTTCACGACGTTCGTGATATTCGGTAATTGCGTCTTGCAGGGTTCGCTTACCCATAAAGCGCATGACATAAAATGAACGGCCCGTCGCTTCGTCGGTACCGTATTGGTAGATCGGTACGATTCCGGGATGTTCCAGCTTTCCCGTAATTTCCGCTTCGCGGCGAAAGTGTGCTTGGGCTGTCTCGCCACTGACGGCCGTCGATGTAAGTTCTTTCAAGGCAACGTATCGATGCAAGTTCTCATCGCGCGCGAGCCAAACAGTTCCAATGCCGCCCTGCCCAAGTCGTCGCAACAACGTGTAGCGGACATTTATTTTCCGCGCTTCCATTTCATTGGTGGAAAGCACTGAGGCATCCGCGATCCCAAGGAGCTTTGAAAGCTTGCCACTGCCATCAAGCCGATCAAGAGCAAAGCGATCTTGCTCAGTCCGAGTCCAATCCCCTTGGCGAGTGATTTCAGCGCCGATGCGTTCAAGCTCCCGATTGGAAGCCGCTTGCAATTCGTCTCGTTTCTCAACTGCAAGTAGTTGTGACTTGATCAAATGGTCAGCCAAAGTTTGATCGCCATACGTTGTCCATTCCGCAACGGCCTGGACAAGCTGACGTTCGGTCAGCACTCCAGAACGCAACATCACAGACGCAAATGCCAAGTCCCGCTCCTGTTTTGTCAGCCCAACGTTGCTTGGGCTTTCACTACCATCCTCGCTGACACCTGAAGTGTTCGGCCGGGCATCAAAAGCCATAGTCGCATCCAGTTGCGGCTGGTTCATCCGGTTTGGTTGACTTGAATTGTCGTTCATAAAGAAGTAAAGCAATTGAGCATATGAGGCAACGGCCGACGTTCGATCGAAAAGTTAGCTGCCTGAATCACGTGGGCTGGCAGCACTAAGAATGATCGGCACTGAATAATCGGTACTGTGAGATTTTGGAATCGCGACTGTCGCGAAAAACCTAAACTCCATTTTAACTAAACAGCTTCGTTTGCAGTAAAACTTCGTGGAACAATAATCAGTCAAAATACGCAGCAAGGATCGGAAAGTCACCTCTGGTGGCTTGCTACGAGCATCCGCACAGATCTCGGTAAAAGCGGGCGAGCATATCCAGGCATTCACCGCGTCGTTGCATGATCCGCGGGCATGTCGCAATTGAAAGCTAATTTCCATCGTTATTTTGTTCATATGAATTCTCGCGTTGCGGGTTGGCGTCGGTCGTCGCTTGACCGTCTCGTTAAAGTACTAACTGCGCACCAATTCCATTCTCCCGAAAATTTCCAAGAAAATGCCAGATTAAAACCGTTCACTTCTCGGCCTAATCAACAAGTGAAAACGCATCGTCGACTAGCATCCACCCAACTTTGTTCGAACTGTGTTGAAACAGTATGATGGGCGTGCCCGCTCACGGTTCACCTTGCTTCGAGTAGGTGCTAACACAATTTCCCAATGGCTCAGAAAATGTTCGGCAAATCAAAACTGCAATCTCAATCAAACCTTTACGACGAACACCAAAAGGAAGCCGATCGCCAACTTAAAATCACCGCAGACCATCAGGCAGAAACTGATCGGCAATTGGAAGTGGCCAAACTGCAGGTTGAAGAAACGCAACGCCAAGCAGCAAGAAAAACTGCTGGACCAGCAAGAGCAATTGATGAATCGATTTGCTGATTTTCTTAAGCGGACAGAGCGTGATGGCAAAGCGTAGTTCAATTCGTTTTTGCGGCGCTCGCAAATCGACTGGGGAAGATCACATAACTGTAGTGAGAAAAAGCTGTTTATGTCGAACAATGAAAAGAAGAAAGACACCACTGAAAAGCGAACACTGCTCCCGACGATTACCTGCGCGATCGGTATGCTGATTGGCGGTCTATCGGGAGCGTTCGGCGGCGGTGCGGTCGGTGACGAGCAATATGTTGTTGCACTATACGCTATTGGAGCAATCGCCGGCGCAGTTTTAGGATCATTACTCGGGATGCGCTGGCACAAGATTCGCAATCAGAGCAGCTAGCCGTTTCGAAGTTGTCCTTTCAACAATGCCAACAACGCTCTCGCCATCTCGTGCCTCGAATGTTTGTTTCTCATATCTAAAACGGAAACAATGATGGGATCAGTGTTCAAGGTTCGAGGCTTTTGATGTCGCTTACTCCATCACCATTTCGTCCCCCGGAGCAGGGATGATAACGGGACCAAGCTTGCGCTGTTCCAATTTCGTTTTGAACGGTTCCGCTCCGTCCATTTCGCAATGAACCAGGGCGATCTTCTTCAGGTTTCCGTCATCACCGGTTTTCTTGGCCCAGTCCAACAGCTCCTTCTTGTCCGCGTGCCCGCTGCTGCCCTGAAGCTTGCAAATCTGTGCTTTGACTTCGTAAGGTTTGCCATAGATTTTCACGATGTCCAAGGATTGATCCAGCAAGATACGGCCGAGAGTGTTGGGGGCTTGGTATCCAGCAAACAGGATCATCGTGCTTTCTTTTTCGATGTTGTTTTTCAAGTGGTGTAAGATTCGTCCGGCTTCGCACATACCAGACGCGCTAATAATAATGCAAGGTTCTTTGAGGTGGTTCAGGGCTTTCGAAGCAGTCGCGCTACGAATATAAGTTGCCCCATTAAAGCTAAGCGGATCCTCATCTTCTTCCGAAAGAATCGCGTCAACCATCTCCTCGTCAAAGCACTCGACGTGGTCGCGAAAAATATCCGTCGCATTAACAGCTAACGGGCTGTCGATGAAAACCTTCATCGGCGGAAGTTCATCGTTCTCGGCCAGTTGATTCAGCCGGTAAACAATTTCCTGTGTCCGCCCCACCGAGAAAGCCGGAATGATCAGCTTGCCACCTTGGTCATAGCAAGCGTGGGCTGCTTCTTTGAGTGTTTTCTTCGCATCGCTACCTTCGGGATGAACACGATCGCCATAGGTCGCTTCCATAATCAGGTAGTCGACGCCTTTGACGGTCATCGGATCCCGCAAGATTGGCATGTCTGGCCGACCGATGTCTCCGCTGAAAACCAATCGCGTTGGTTTGCCTTCGCCAGTTTCGGAATCGAGGACTAACTCGATCGTCGCCGCGCCAAGCATGTGGCCCGCGAAATGAAATTGGCATGCGACACCTGGAAGCGGCTGAAACTCGTTGAGATACTCAATCGTGCGAAACTGGCGCAACGTTTGGACAGCATCTTGCTGTCGATAGAGTGGTTCAAACGGTTCTTTGCCATCACGCTTTCGCTTCTTGTTGACATACTTCACGTCGTATTTTTGAATCTTGGCACTATCGAGCAACATAATCCCGCACAAGTCGCGTGTAGCCGAAGTCGCAAAGATCGGGCCTCGGTAACCGGCTCGGATCAACGACGGTAGATTTCCAGTATGATCGATGTGGGCATGCGACAAGACAACCGCATCAATACTCTTGGCATCAAAAGGCAGCGTTCGGTTTCGCTCAAAAGCAATTTTGCGTTTGCCTTGATAGAGACCACAATCGAGCAGAATTTTCTTGCCGTTGTGGTGCACCATGTGCATGGAGCCGGTGACTGTTTGGGCTGCGCCCCAGAATTGAACTTTCATTGATCGCTTCAATAGAGATGTTGGAGTTGGTAGTGAGGTTCGATAAAGGAAGTCGATTTGAAGAGAGCGAGTCACTTGAAATCTTTGAGCGGATTGCTGGCAGCCGTTATAAGCAACGAATGTGATCAGCCGGTTCCCGTGATCTTCAAATCGTTATGATCGACTGCACCAACTTGATCCACAATAGGACTTGCAGGTGTTTCGAATGAGAGCCAGTTGATAGCCGTGTTAATCTCGACTTTCTTCAAGAATTTGCGTTTACAAATGATTGCTCAACGCGACTCAAGGAAAGTAGAACCACATCGTTTTTGGCAGCGGCGTGAACCAGCCAGTCTTGACACCGGCCGCCTCCAAAGCATTGCCTGTCCAGCAGTTGCAAGTTTGAAATAGGTGGTAACTGCGACTGCCGGCAAAGAAAGCGTCGGAAGCCCCGTAACTGACGCCAGGAATCGGTTTAGGCTTTGAGGCAGAATCGCTTTCGAACGAGTCGCGGATATATTTAACGAGCTTTACATATTGCTCATCACTTATCTTTACCGATTTCGTATCGTGGCCGACACTGGGTTGGACACACAGCGACACGTGCATCACGGTCTCCGACGGCCAAAGGATCGCGTTGCACGCCGTCGAAACCTTCATGTCTGACCACGTTGGCGTTTCGATGTAGAACCCGCGATCGCCCCAGCCAAAAGCCATATGGGTTGCGTAAGGAACATCGATCGGAAAGCACTCGGCTGGGAATTCTGTTCGCCAATCGTACAACTCAGTCTTGATTGGAATCAAGATATCAGAGTGAATAGGATTGCAGTGAACAAAGATCTCAATTCCATCAGGTGTTTCGACGAAGTCGCGATTGACCGGAAACATGCCGACGACGATGAGGGCAATATAGAAAACAACAAACGCCGCGAACAATTTTAGGCTGATCCAGAGTCGCCTGCGCCAAGTCGATCGTTTCGCCGAATCAGTCTTAGCAGGCTTGGCTATCAGGGGATCGGTCGATGATGATTCAGCCGATTTGAAATCGCTCTCTGTTTCGCCGATGAGATTTTCCTTTGGGCGATCGCTTGAGCCGCCATCGAGTTGGTTTACGACTAAAACTGGAACTCTTTTTAGAGTACGAAGCGCGTGGCGAATTCGTTCTTCCGATTTTCAACAACTTTTTACCGCCATTTTTTGCTGTCCATTTTGTGCCGTCCACTTTTCGCCGCTCACTTTTCGCCGTCCACTGAGCGCCCCGACAAATGAGCGCCCCGACAACTAACTAGTCCGTTAAGATGGCTCCGCAGCGTTGGAAGTGCGATTTTTGCTTGGCGTCGTATTGGGCTTCTCGCAGGTCAATCAAATAGAAATCCGCGTTGCTAACTTTCGCGCCTCGCAGATCACAGCCGTAAAGACTTGCTTTGCGAATATCCTCGGGGCGTTTGAAGTATTTTTCATCGTATTCGTCAGTGTAAAATCCGGTACGAGTTCCATGGGATGGATAATCGCTTGGCACTTTTCCTGAGCGAGTCGACCCCATGTGAAAGTGGCAGCCGGAAAAATCGGCGCTTCGCAGATCGCAAAACTCCCAATCGATGTCAGCAACTTTGGCTCCACGTAGCCGACAGTTTCTGAGACTGCAATTACGAAAGACAGTCGCTGTCAAAATCGCTTCATCCAAGTTGGCGAATGAGAAATAGATTCCGGTCAATTTTTTTTGCTCCAAGTCACACCCTGACATATTCGCGCGCGACAGGCAGGCTGATTCCAGATCCGAAGTCCTGAGATCCAATTTCGTCAAGTTGGCTTTGGTCATATCGGCAAGTGAAAAATTCGTTTCATCAACGTCTGCTCCATTCAAGTCGGCGGCGATCAAATTGGCGTTTGAAAAATCAGCTCGCCGAAGGTTCGCGTACGACAAGTCTGACCTCTTCAACATCGCTGAATGAAAGCTTGCCGAATCCAAATTTGCGTAGCGAAATTCGGCTCGCGACGCCTGAACGTGGTCAAGTGTCGCGTCAGAGAAATCGGATCTCCATGCGTTCAAGTGGCCAATCTTTGCCTTGCTCAAATTTGCATGACGAAAGTTAGCTGATGCAGCAAGCGTGCGTTTCAAAATCGCTTTTTGAAGGTTGGAATTTGACAGATCCGCCTGCACTAATTTTGAGGAAACCAAACTCACCCCGCTCCAACAAACATTGGGCAAACTGGCTTGGTTGAGCCACAAACCGGTGGCAGTGGCGGGTCGCCATTCGGGTTCGACACGAACCATCAAACTGGCTGCTTGAGCCGCATGATGCGACCTTGTTTGGTTCGCAATTCGATCAAGAAACCTAGTCGATTCGATTGTTTTCTCAATTTGACTAGCGACTAAATCAACGAAACTTTCATGCCATCGCTGTCCAACCAATGGATGCAGTTCACCATTATTCACATGGTTGGCAACCGCGGCCGAAGCAACGACATAGCGAACTGTCTGCTCACTCAGAAATCCGATCGAAGTTGGATCCAAAATATTGGACATTCCACGAAGAGCATAACTTGCGGCAACGTTGTCAAACAAATGCTCGCAACAAACGGATCGAACTTCTAATTGCTGCTCCGAATTCAGGTTCAGCCGACCGACCGCTTCGGCAATCGCGGCCCGCGTCGACTGAATATCAGCAGACTCAATCATCAAGTCGAGCAAAATGGGCCAAAGGATGGCCGAACCATTTCCCAACCATGAATCATTGGCGTTCATCAAACGCCCCATCACGGATTTGCAATCTGCGGGCGATTTCGCGATGAGATACTCGATCAACTCATCCCATGACCAGTCCGACAATTTCAACTCAACGTCAGGCTTGAAGTTGCTGGTCGCGGCAAACACACAAAGCGAGCCAACCAGTTTTGAAAATCCAACCAGCTCGATAACCGAAGCGTCGTCCCGAAACATAACTTCGCGACCTAATTCGAAATTTTGCGATTCGAGTTCATAAGCTACATGGGCGAGCGCTGCGCTTCGACCGTGGCCGGCAATCCTGATGGTTTGCAGATTCGAATCGGCGTATCGAACAATTAGGTCGATCAGTGGAAGAGGCACGCTATCTCCAGGCGCGATAGCCCGGGGAACAACGGCTGCTTGTTGAGGAATTACATTCACGACTAGGTTCCTTGTCTTGTGCCAAACCCTAAGACCGACAGCTACTTTGAGCAGCTATCGGAGACAGCGCACCGAACTAATGGAATGATCATGATGTTAGACTAGTGAGCGTTTATTGTTTCATGTTCTTGCCGAATGTCAAAAAAGTAAGCAGATTCAATTTCCATTGAGTTCAGGTAACTCGAATTGACGTATGCATGTACATTTTGAAGCGTTGTAGTTTGCAATTTTCCCAACAGTGCAAACACAAAAAAAAGCGACTTCGCCCGAACTCGGACAAAGTCGCTTGCTGTATTTTGATTGGCTCCAGAAACAACTGGAACCAGTGGCTGCTTAAGATTTGACGCGTTCGACATACTCGCCGGTACGCGTATCAATTCGAATCACATCGCCTTGGTTAACGAAGATCGGCGTTTGGAATTCACCTCCCGTTTCGACTTTGACAGGCTTTCGAACGTTGGTCGACGTGTCACCCTTGGCTCCCGGCTCACAGTATTCGACCAGCAGCTCAACATGATTCGGCGGCGTCATGATGATTGGATTGCCGCTAAAGAAAGTCATCTGGCAATCCATGTTGTCCTTTAGGTAACGCCAGTCGTCGCCAACTTGTTCAGCGGAGAGCTCATGTTGCTCAAAAGTAACTTTGTCCATGAAGACAAATGAATCACCGCTCTTGTACAAATATTGAACGTCGGTTTCCTGGATGTCGGCTTCTTCGAGCGTGTCACCACCTTTGTAGGTTCGATCAAGCGACGTTCCACGCAGCAAGTTCTTCAGCTTACAAATGTAGAGCGCACTGCCCTTGCCCGGTTTCTTAAACTCCATACTCGTCATGACGAACGGCTCACCGTTAATCTGAACTTTAAGCCCTTTGCGAAAATCGCTTGTTTTGTACGCCACTTTTTAATTCCTAATTCGTCGTGGATGTCTGGTGATCGAAAGATGATTGCTGGCCAAATATACATTTATGCGTCAACAACAATCGCTCGCATCGTGAATCCTCCAGCGCGTTGGCCGGCTGGACTGGCACGGATAAGTAAACCCGCTATTCTGGATGAATGTCAATTTTAACGTCTCAATCCAACTTTGTCCGCGCCGATTCAGGCACTTGGCAACAACAAATGAAGTGGGCGGTTCGGGATGTCGACGAATTGCGGCGACGGCTCAATTTACCGCCGAATTCTCGTCTAAACTCGCGGTCAAAGGGAGAGTCCAAAACAAACGAGTCGATGATTTCAGAGGCAATCAACAAGTTCCCGGTCTTTGTTCCGCTTCCGTTTCTTGCCAGAATCCAACCTGGAAATTTGGACGACCCCCTGCTTCGCCAAGTGCTCCCGCTCGCTGAAGAAGAAGCCGAATCTCCTGTCACCTATTCATTCGATCCGCTTGCCGAAGGAAGCTCGAAACTCTCGGCCGGGCTCCTCCAGAAATACGAAGGGCGTGTTCTGTTGGTCACAACCGGTGCTTGCGCAGTGAACTGCCGATACTGTTTCCGTCGGCACTTTCCCTATCAGGAATCGCCCAAGTCCATCTCGCAATGGAAAGATGCGATCCAACAAATTGCGGACGATGAATCAATTGAAGAAGTTATTTTGAGCGGTGGTGATCCGTTGACGCTGGTTGACGAAACACTTTCCCAGCTAGTCGGTCAACTCGATTCTACCGGTCACCTCAAGCGTTTACGCATCCACACTCGTTTGCCAATCATGATTCCACAAAGAATCAATCAGGAACTTTTAGAGACGTTGGCCGGCAGCCGAATGCAATCGATTGTGGTCATCCACAGTAACCATGAACGCGAATTTGATCAGCACGTCGAACAGGCATTGAAAAAGCTTTTAAGTGCAGGCGTAACTCTTCTGAATCAATCGGTACTGCTACGCGGAATCAATGATGATGCTGAAACTTTGATTGGGCTAAGCAAACGGCTGCTCGAATGCCAAGTCATGCCTTACTACTTACACAAGAATGATCCGGTCATTGGAACTTCGCATTTTGAAGTCTCCGTTGAGCGAGGCCGCGAATTGATCCAAGCCATGCGCTCAAAATTGCCGGGCTACGCTGTTCCGCGATTAGTCCAAGAGATTGCCGGCGAGCCGAACAAGACGATTTTGGCGTAGTGAATCTGTCTTGACCTCACAACGGAATAACTCGACTTCATTCTCGGCCCAGACTTATTCAAACATGTTGGTCAAGAATTCCATGGCGGTCGCACATTGTGCGATTGAATCTTCTTCCGAATCTCGCTCGATCGTGATGAACCCCGCATAGTTATTCTCTTCGAGCGCCCCAAGCAACGAAGGCCAATCAACGCTGCCTCTACCCAACTGCACTTCTAAGCCACGCCCCTGAGCCAGGTCGGTCACCGCATCACGTGCACGAAAATTCATCACATGCGAACCTAGCACCTTGATCGCTTCGCTTGGTGAGAAACCATTGATGACAAAATCGCCGGGATCGAAATCGATCATCAATGAATTAAGTGGAAGCGAATCAATCAAGCCTTTCAACGTTTCACCGCTTTCGGATCCAGTCCTAGCCGCCAGCCAGGCCCCTGCTTTTTGACTGTGCGAACCTAGATCAGTCAACGCTTGAACCATCGTTGTCCAGTTTTCACCTTCTCCATTCTCCGGCACTCGACCAATCCTGTTGACGACAACGTTGCATCCTAAATCGTATGCCAGCTTCATTGCGGTTTTGGTCGCGTCAATTCGTCGATCCAAATCATCAGTGACCCCAAACCCTCGCCGGGTTGGGAAATGAATGGCGGACACTTCAAGATTAAGATCAGACAAGATTTTCCGCAGGTGCCGAACCGCGGTACGAGTCATTTCGGCAGCGCGAATTTCTGTGCGTCCATTGATCTCAACGCCATCGGCACCGATTTGAGCTGCCGTGATCAAAGATTTCTTGAATGGCTGGCGAAGGCTTTCCAACCGGATTGATTTTTTAAGCTGTAGCATTGGGTCGGTTTTGGTCTCGAAATATGTTTTGATCTTGAAGCAGAATCAATCGCTCCCGCATGAAGAACCGTTCGGATTGCTCGTGTCGCTTTGCCGAATGGGAAGCGGTTCACGCCTCAAAATGAAATGCGAAAGTTGAACACAACCTTCGATTCTCAGATGCCAAGATGACTGGTATTCTACAGGTTCTCGTCTGGTTCCCATACCAGCAGAAATCTCTCGACGTTCATTCTGTTGGCCATTTTTTATCAGTTCAGGATTACCGTGACCACTATCAAAGACGCTTGCCGATTCCTTGACTCTTTTGCTCCCACTCGATTGGCCGAAGAATGGGACAATGTCGGGTTGCTTGTCGGTGACGCCGCCGCAGAAGCCAACCAAATCATGACCTGCCTTACGGTGACGCCGGAAAGTGTTGCCGAGGCGATTGAGAAAAAGGTTGATCTAATCGTTTCGCATCACCCGCTTCCGTTTCGACCGTTAAAGCGTTTAACCACCGACGCGACACCTTCCAAACTATTGTGGGATCTCATCCGGGGCGGCGTTTCGATTTACAGCCCTCACACAGGTTTTGATTCGGCAGCCGAAGGCATAAACTTCTCCTTGACACAGCGACTTGGGCTGACAGACGTAAAACCGCTGGTTCCAATTGTCGGTGAAGCAAATTCGATTGGAGCTGGCAGACTGGGAACGACGCCTGATGCGACACTGGCCAAACTGATCGAAAGGATCAAGCGTGAATTTGCAATCGAAACGCTGCAGTACATTGGGCAACTGGATTCGACGATCTCGCGGGTGGCGGTGGCTTGTGGAAGCGGTGGTTCGTTTCTTGAGAAAGCTCGGCGAGCCAAATGCGACGCTTTCGTTACTGGGGAAACGACGTTCCATACTTGCCTTGAAGCCAGCGCCAATAACGTTTCAATGGTTCTGCTCGGGCACTACACCAGCGAACGCTTCGCTGTCGAAGCACTCGCCGACCTGTTAGGTCAAACGTTTCCTCAAGCAACCGTCTGGGCCAGTGAACAAGAGTCCGACCCGGTATCATGGGTCTGACATCACACAAAAAAGCTCAAAAGTGACGTTATAACTTACCCAGAACAACGCAACCTATCTCGTATTGGTTGAATGCGTTGACCGAAATTGGCTCCGATCTAGAATAGGCTCATCAATCCAATCTGCCCCTGTACGTGGACTATGACAACAAAGTATTTGACTGCTTTACCAGTTTTCAATGAAGCCAAAACCGTCTGCTCAGTACTCGACGAAGTAAGCCAGTACTGCGAGAAAATTTTGGTCGTCGATGATGGGTCAACCGACGGCACATCCGAGTTGTTGGCGCAACGCGATGACATCATTCTTGTCACCCACCCGGTCAACAAAGGCTACGGTGCGGCGTTGATTACGGCGTTTGAGTACGCCAGCGAGAATGACTATGAAGTCTTGGTGACAATCGATTGCGACGGACAACACGAACCGCAACGCATCACTCAATTCGTCACCGCTATTCAAAACACGGGAGCCGATATCGTTTCCGGCAGCCGTTACCTAAAGTCATTCGACGCGGATACACCGCCGCCAGTTCAGCGAAGGAAAATCAATCACGCGATCACGAAGACGCTGAATGAGCAGTTAGGATTTGGCTTGACCGACGCGTTCTGCGGGTTTAAAGCTTATCGGGTTCCTGTCCTTCACCGACTGAACTTGCTCGAGACGGGCTACGCGATGCCGCTGGAATTATGGGTGCAAGCCGCCTGCGCGAAACTGTCGGTTGTCGAAGTTGCCGTGCCGCTAATCTACTTGGATGAAAGCCGCTCGTTTGGTGGCAAGCTGGATGAACCGGAAACGCGGCTGAACTATTACCACGAGGTTCTCAATCGAGCATTCGCTGCCCTGCCAACGAACTGCGAGAAACTTCGAGGTGAACGTGTCGGCTGATGAGACACGGTCGAGCTCGAACCCCAAACTTCAAAAGCTTCATTTGCCAACCCCCAAAGGCGACGGCGAAGTCCTGCAAGTTCCTCCGCTGAACCAGATCGAAAATGTTTGGCAGCAGAATTTGGCCCTCAGTCAAACGCCAAAGAACTGGGTTGACGAATCATCTTTTGCGACGCTTAAATTGCAGGCGCGCGCGGAACTCATCAATTCCGCCATCGAATATACGCACTCCTATTGCGATGTACCTTCTTCTCGGGTCGCGCCGGCAGCCGATCGCCCGATTGTCCTGGCAGGCCATCAACCGGAACTTTTTCACCCCGGAGTTTGGTACAAGAACTTCGTACTTTCAAACCTTGGCGAGAGGCTCAATGCAACCAGCATCAACTTGGTAATCGACAATGATCTGAGTACGAATCATGGGATTGAAGTACCGGAACTGGTCAACGGAAATGCGCGAACGAGACCCATTCCTTTTGATCTTTCCGACGAACAGATTCCACATGAAGAGCGAAGCATTCGTGACATGGACTTATTCGAGTCGTTCGAATCACGTGTTGCCGACGCAATCAAACCGATCGGCGACCGACCAATCATTGCTCAACTTTGGCCACACGTTTTGACAGCGGCGAAAGCTTTAGAACAACACGACGGTACAAAGTTGGGCGCTTCGATTGCGGCGGGTCGACATCGCCTAGAGGTTGAATTCGGTTTGCGCAACTTGGAAGTTCCACTCAGCCAAGTTGTCAGCGGAGCACCGTTCTTTCATTTTTTATTGCAGATTGTTGACGATGCCAAGACTTTTCGCACCGCCTACAACGAGAGCCTGACTGAGTATCGAACCGTCAATAAACTGCGCAGTCGATCCCACCCAGTCCCGGCTCTAGAGCAAATCGAAGCTTGGACAGAAGTTCCATTTTGGGTCTGGCATACCAACGCCCCCGAACGGAAACGGCTGTTTGTCAAAACTTCTAACTCGGAATCGAAACATCAGACGATAACATTAACCGACCTCAATGGTTGGCAAACAGAATTCTTGCGCAGCGATGCAGTTAGTCAGCTTGCAGCGCTGGCCGAATCAGGAATCAAAATCCGTCCACGCGCTCTGATGACAACGATGTACTGCCGGATGTTCTTGAGTGACCTGTTCGTGCATGGCATTGGCGGAGCGAAATACGACCAACTAACCAACCTGATCGCCGCTCGCTTTTTTGGCGTTCGCCTCCCCCAATATTGCGCGATATCGGCAACCATGCACCTACCGTCCAGCGGCTCAACGGTTTCAGCCACGGATATCAACGAGGCGAAACAGCGTTTGCGAAAACTGGAAACGACTCCCGAGAAGTTCATCGATCTTAGCGAACACCCAGACGCCCAGTCGATCATCAATTCGAAACAAGAATGGATTCAGCAAACGCTACCAAAAAATCGAATGAAGGAGCGGCACCAAGCCATCGCTCAGGCAAATCAAGACTTGCAGCCATTTGTCGCACCACAAAAAACGGCGCTGACGGAGCAACTTTCTGAAATGACACGTCAAATAGAAAACGATGAAGTCTTAAAATCCAGAGAAGTAAGTTTCTGTCTCTTTCCTGAACGGCTGATGAAGCAATTGCGTGCTGCCGCTTCACCCTAGCTCACTGTCCTTACCAATCCTCTCAGCAACATCGCCCTCACCGACACCACCCTCACCGGCACGCGGGTGCCATGCTCTCGCTTGCGTGAGCATGCCTACATTCACCGAACAGATCCTCGCAAAAATTGCACGCGTTTGGCCGCTCGGCTTCACCTTTTTATTTTGCGCCCAGCCACTTTGATTTCATTTGCCGAATCGCATCTACATAGTCTTCTGTTTGCGACTCGGGAACTCGGTTGTGATGATCGGCTCCTTCAATCACAAACTCCGTTTTTTCACCGGCGTAGCTTTCAAAGATCATTCGTTGATACTTTTCCGGAATCACGCGATCCAGCTCCGAGCGAACCATCATCAAGGGACAACTCGCCTTTGACGCGTTGGCTACTGAGTCTAATTCGAGCGGCACCTGTTTGGCGATGTGTTTCGCTTGCCAGAGGTTCCACCAATTGTATTTTAGGCGAGTCGAAATAAGTTGATGAATGGGAACTGGGTTTCGCAAAAACACGCCTGCCGGACTTTCATTGGCGGCCAGATAGAGCGCTGAAATACAACCAAGACTGTTACCAACGACTACGATCGGGGTGCTTGGAAATTCCTGTCGAACATGAGCCCAAACGGCGCGACAAGTCGACGCCAAATTTTGCATCGATGCTTGCCCGTCGCTGCCACCGTAGCCATGGTGGTTGATCGTCCAGGTTTCCGCGCACAGGTCGGGCCACACCTCGAAAGGATGTGGCCCACCACGTTCTGCGCGGCCGCCAGCACCAGGAAATTTTATCGCCACGACGTCGACTTCTGTTTC
The DNA here is from genome assembly GCA_964589435.1 of uncultured Pirellulaceae bacterium. Classification (GTDB taxonomy): domain Bacteria; phylum Planctomycetota; class Planctomycetia; order Pirellulales; family Pirellulaceae; genus Mariniblastus. Next base: position 16,905 of record CAZPTT010000059.1, on the reverse strand, counting down.
CGAACGTTGTTCGCTTGTCGACTGGATTATCCAGGCCTCAACCGTTCCGTTGGCGGTTCGGATTAGCTGCCGCTTTCGATCTTCGGTATCAATTGCATCTGTGGAGGGACACATGATCAACCGATCAGCAATTCGCGAAAGCATGTTGACTAGTGCACCCGCTGACCAGGCTTGGCACCTTCGTCAGGATTGAGAAGAAAAACTTCTTCTCCGCCAGGTCCTGATGCGCAAACCATGCCTTCACTCAAACCAAATTTCATTTGACGAGGCTTGAGATTGGCAACCATCACGACCAGCCGACCAACCAACTGTTCCGGCTCGTAAGCGGCTTTGATGCCGGCGAAAACCTGCTTCTGCGTATCGCCACCCAACCCCAAAGTCAGTTTCAGCAGTTTCCTGGCACCTTCAACATGCTCAGCATTGACAATCCTGGCAACGCGAAGATCGACTTTGACAAAGTCATCGATCGTGCATTCATCTGCCATCGGCTCGTCGATCAACGGCTGTCCGCTGTCTTGATACTTAGTAGCTAGATCTGCGGCTGCAGCGGACTGCGCCTCCGCATCAGCAGCGGCTTGGCTTTCTTCTTCCATCTTCTTCACGTCCTTTTCTTCAATTCGTTTCATCATGTGTTTAAATTTTGAGACTGGCGTTCCGGTCAATGGCGTCTTGGATTGCTCCCAACTAACAATCGGATCATTCAGCAATTCACTTGTTTTCTCAGCCAGATCAGGGAGTACGGGCGAAATATAAATGACCAATTGACGAAACAGGTTCAACGCGATCGTGCAAACATCTTGCAGTTCGCCAGCCTTGTCCGGATCTTTTTTCAATATCCAGGGAGCAGCGTTTTCAACGAACGGATTCGCCCGATCGGCAAGTTCTAAAATCAGTCGCATCGCTTTGTTGTATTCGCAATTCTCGTAGGCGTCAGCAATCTCATCGCCGGCAGCAGCAGCCTGCTCAAACAAACCACCATCATCGGGGTACGTTTCCGACAAACCAACCTTGGCAACGAATTTCGCACTTCGAGAAGCGAGGTTCACCACCTTGCCAACCAAGTCTGCGTTGACTTTCGTAACGAACTCTTCAAGGTTCAGATCGATGTCATCCAATCGCGATCCCAGCTTTGACGCGTAAAAATATCGAAGCGCATTTGGATCCAAATGTTTCAAATAGTTCTCTGCGGTGAAAGCTGTTCCTTTGCTCTTTGACATCTTCTCGCCATTGACGGTCAAGAAACCGTGAATGTGAACTTTGTTTGGCAAACTGTAACCAGCCGACTTCAACATGCCAGGCCAAAACAATGTGTGAAAGTAAGTGATGTCCTTCCCTAAAAAATGATGAATCTCAGCGGCATCATTTTTCCACCAATCGTCCAGGCTTTCACCATTCTGCTGACACCACTCCAACGTCGAGGCAATGTATCCAATCGGAGCGTCGAACCAGACGTACCAAAAATTGCCGGGGCTATCGGGAATCTCAAAACCAAAATACGGAGCGGGTCGGGAAATGTCCCAATCGCGAAGTGGCTTCGAACCTTCTTCGCTGTTTGGATCGCCCAAAAAATGCCCCTTCAGATAATTGGCAACTTCAGGCTGCAAGTGCTTGCCCGACTGTGTCCACTCATCGAGAAAGCTATGGAGTTGTTCAAGTTCGATAAATAAATGCTTTGCCGTTCGTGTTTCAGGTTTGGAACCGGAAAGCGTACTGACTGGATCGATCAAATCCGCCGGCGCATAAGTCGTGCCACACTTACTACAGTTGTCACCTGGCTGATCGGTCGCATTGCAGGCGGCATTGGGACAAGTTCCTCTGACAAATCGGTCGGCAAGGAAAGTCCCCTGCTCTACGTCGAAAAGTTGCTCGACGTCTTTTTCTTTGACGAGCCCTTTTTCACGGATTGACTGCCAAATCTCTCCACACAATTTACGATTCGCATCGCTGTTGGTGCTACCGTAATGATCGTAACCAATTTGAAAACCTGCGAAATCTCGAATGTGCTCCTCGGCGGCTTGGGCAACAACTTCGTCTTCGCTTCGTCCCTCTTGGCGTGCACGAATCATAATCGCGGTACCATGCGTATCATCGGCCCACATGAAAACAGTTCGATGGCCACGTAATTTTTGAAAGCGCACCCAAATATCAGTTTGGATATACTCGACCAGATGCCCTAAATGAATCGGACCATTGGCGTAAGGGAGTGCCGCAGTGACCAGAATTTTTCGTTTTTGCTCAGTCATGTATTTACTCGATCCGCAGCGTCAAATGAGCTTTGGCAATGGGTATGGTTTAAGGATAGATTTTAGTCCATTCTCTAACCCGACAAAGGGGTAACAAAATCGCTGTCGGTAGGTTCGTTACGATCAATCGTTACGATCCACCAACGGCAAATTGAGTTTGCCTCCGGCCACGGGTTAAACGTGACGTTACTTCGCAGCGCCACATCTCACCGGAAGCCTGGGCGTCCGAACGCTGCATTGGAATACCGCGAAACAAAAACTTGTTTACAGAATTTGATTCAACAAAATGCGATTCAAACCATGAAACTGGAAAACACCATTTTGCCCAGCGAGCCATATTCTTTACTGGAGCCCGAAAAGATCTTTTCACCGGGACTGATCATCTTTCGCGAACTGTTGGAGCACAATCTGGCCGAGATGATTCGTGTGGCAGGAGGAGCGGAGCGGCTATGCCCGCATTGCAAGACGCATAAGACCAGCGAAATAGTCCAAATGCAGATAAAAGCGGGGATCACGCGGCACAAATGCGCGACGATTGCAGAAGCCGAAATGTTGGCGGAAGTCGGTGCGGAAGATGTCTTGCTCGCTTATCAATTGGTTGGTCCAAATGTGGATCGCTTTGTGCAGTTGATAGACAAGTTCCCCAAGACAAGGTTCGCAAGTCTTGTCGATTGCCCCGCCGCCATCGATCAGCTTTCAGATTGCTTGCAACGTGCCAAGCGCGAGCCAGCCAGCCAAGGCAAAACTGTCGCAGTGCTGCTGGACCTCAACTCTGGCATGAATCGGACGGGCATCGAGATTGGACCGGACGCGATCGAGTTGTATGAGATGGCGATGTCGGCCGATGGCTTGGAAATCGGCGGTCTCCATTGGTATGACGGACACCACCGGCAGGCCGACGCCTATGAAAGAAAAATCGCCGTGGAAACAAGTTGGCGACGGCTGACACAGTTTCGCGACCAATTGCTGTTGAGTGGACTGGCTGTGCCACGCATTGTTGCTGGTGGGACAGGGTCGTTTCAAATCTTGGCGGAACTGGAAGAACCCAATGTTGAATTAAGTCCAGGAACAACCACGTTTCACGACACGTTAATGACGGATCTGTTTCCTGAAATGAACTTTAGACCAGCCATCGGAATCTTGACGAGGGTTGTCAGTAATAATCGAACGAACTTCCTGACTTTGGATGTCGGCCACAAGGCCTGCGCGGCGGATCAACCAGCAGGCAAACGCCTGGCGTTTCCGAGTTTGCCGGATGCCGTGGAAGTCTTGCAATCAGAGGAACACCTTGTCATTCGTTCCGACCGGGCGGGAGATTATCAACTGGGTGATCACTTGGTTGCAATTCCTCGTCATGCCTGCCCAACCACAGCCGTTCATGAATTCGCGGAAGTAATCGACAACGGAGTGAAGGTCGATCGCTGGATGGTTCGGGGGCGAAATCGCCAGCTGACTTGTTGAATTCTCAGGACATTCAATGTTGCCAAAACACCGCGAATGTTTTGATTTCCCAACCGTGATCTCCAAGGGGCAAGTTGATCAACAAGTGGAAAAACGGCTCTTCGACGGGGAATTCATGCACTTTCAGGTTTGGTGACGCGGAAACGTTCATTTGGCATAAGGGTTGCTTTTCCTTACTTTCGCCAGCCAAGGCCAATAAAGACAACCGCCAACCAGGGAAACGCAACATGAATGATTCATCAGCAAACTCATCAGCAAACTCATCTTCAAACAACCACTCATCAGCACCCAACAAAGCACGAACAACAAGCCACCTTGTAAGACTCGTTCGAAGTTCATTTCTTGCGATCGGTCTAGTCGCTCTCGGTGCCGCTTTAGGATTTTGCGAAGAACCGAACCACAGTGGCGGCTGGTCAACCAGCTATGACACAGCGGTAGCCAACGCCGAAGAATCCGGAAAGCCGATCATGCTTGTGTTTACCGGAAGCGACTGGTGTGTTTGGTGCAAAAAGTTGGATCAAGACATTTTGAAGAAACCAGAATTCCTGGCGTGGTCGAATATGAACGTGGCCAAAGTTGAAATCGACTTCCCTCAGAATTCAGTCTTGCCTACCGAAATTGCTTCTCAAAATGACGCCCTCATGGCAAAGTACGGCCAACACGTGCAGACCTTCCCGACTGTCCTATTCGTCGATTCGAAAGGAACCGTCCTCGCCAAAACGGGATACATCAACAGTGATGTGAACAACTGGATCGACAACGCTAAGCAAATTCTTCCAGAGACCAAATTTGCCGCCCAAAGTGGTAACGACGTAATAGGGCAATTCGTGGGTAACTAAGCCAACCTGCTCTCGCGTCTCGACATGGCGACGACAAAATCAAAAAACGCGGTTGAGTTTTCTAGTTTAACTCAACCGCGTTTTTTATTGGCTCAACACGTAGCCGCAGAACAGTCAGCCCGCTAACACTAAGCAACTTTCGGGCTAGCCTTTGAACTCGCTGGCCACGACAGAAATGTTCTGGCCACCGAAACCGAAGCTATTGGTCAACGCGGTTGAGCACTGAGCTTCGCGTGCTTCGTTAGGAATATAGTCGAGGTCGCAAAGCGGATCGGGATTCTCGTAGTTGATAGTCGGCGGCAAAACGTTGTCGCGAATGGCCATCAAACAGACGATCAATTCCGTCGCACCAGCGGCGGCGATTAGATGGCCCATCATGCTCTTGGTACTTGAGATCGGAGTCTTCATGGCGTGATCGCCAAACACTTCGCGACAAGCCTTCGTTTCGACTTTATCGTTGACGGTCGTGCTCGTTCCGTGTGCATTCACGTAATTGATTTCTTCCGGATTGACTCCAGCGTCTTGAAGCGCCATTCGCATACAGCCGATCGCTCCCCGGCCATCGGGATGAATATCGGTAACCCGAAACGCATCGGCAGTCGATCCGTACCCAACGACTTCACCCCAAATGTGGGCTCCGCGCGCTTTGGCAAACTCAAGCTCTTCCAGGACAACCATGGCCGAGCCTTCGCCAAGTACAAATCCGTCGCGCAATCGATCAAACGGTCGCGAAGCGCCAGTCGGATTGTCATTGTTGGTTGAAAGAGCCGTCAACAGGTTGAATCCAGTCACCCCAAACGGGTGAATCATGCTGTGCGTTCCGCCGGACAACATCACGTCGGCTTCACCACGTCGAATAATTTCCGTCGCTTCACCGACGGCTTGATTGCTGGCGGCGCAGGCCGTCAAGCAGTTTGCATTGGGCCCTTGGGCGTTAAACATACTGGCCACATGGCCAACCGGCATATTGGGTTCCTGCTCCAGTTCGAGAACTGGGTTAAGCGTATCCAATCCGGCTCGCGTGAATTTTACGATATCGAGTTCGCCTTCTTTATCCAGCGAAGTCGCCATCATGGAGGCGAAAGACATGAAATCCTGATTGCCTTCACCGCTACCCATATAAACGCCAAATCGGCGTGGGTCTTTGATTGCATCACCAACGCCGGATGCGTCAAAGGCTTGCTTTGCCGCACCGGCTGCAAATTTTGTATGCCGGCCACGAAACTTCCACAGCTCGGGGTCGGAAACGGAATCGGCAATGTCCCAATTTTTGATCTCCGCAGAAATTCGAGTCGGGAAACGACTGGCGTCAAAGATCGTTGTGTAACCAACGCCCGACTTACCTTCCTTGACGGCAGACCAGACAGTTTCGATATCATTGCCAAGCGGATTGATAACTCCAACTCCGGTCACCACGACTCGGCGACGCTGATTATTCGCACTCATTTCTAACTCCGGTGTGGCCTACAATTTGGCGGTTGAACCCGAGTCGATTGACCCGAGATTGGCTGGTCGCTGCTGTTACCATGACGTCCTTGCTAACCGATTTTCAGGAATGCCTTTTCAGCCTCGATCATGTGCGGCGGCACCTGAATGGGGGTTCCATCTTCGTTGACGCCGACTTCAAAGACTCGCAGCAGGCGAATCATTCGGCAAAATTCTGCCGGTTCGAACAGTTCGACATTTTCGAATCGCTCATCATCAAGCGAGGCAAACATCAAATTGATTTCTGCGTGCGGTTTGCCATCGATATGGGAAGTCCCGGCAACCATGGTGCCGATTCCATCCTGATTTTCAATCTTCACTTTGTAAGTCAACGTGTCACCAGGATAGGCTTCGCAAAGAAACTTACTGGAAGTAATTTTTGCAAGCACGATTCGATCTTTGTAGTCGCTCATTTGGCCGACCAGCAAGCCGCCCGTCTGAGCCATGCCTTCGATAATCAAAGACGTCGGCAAATAAGTTCGACCAGGCGCGTATTCATCCACGACTTCTTCGCTTTGACTGACGCTTTTTATCGCGACCGCCGATTTGCCACTTACAAACTCAGTAAATCGATCAACCCAAAACCACCGCATTTATAGCTACCCGCTGACAAGCATTTGAAATTTTAAAATTGATAAAGCGACAACGAAATTCGGCAGACGCGAACAATCGCGTTCCAACTCAAAGGCGACAAGAATCTGGGCGAACCTTGACCAATACTAGTGCTTTGTTCCAATTCAAAGTTCCGGTTCTTCATGTGAGCCGTTTGGGCGCTAGCCCCGGTTTTTCCGACGAATCCGTGGCTAGCGCCAAAACGGCTCATCCTAAAATCAAATTGGAACAATGCACTAGGCCAGCCAGCGCAATCAGGTAATTGACATTCAAAGGCAGGAAATCGACGACGAAAAACAAAGGAAGGCCCGCGAGCCTTGAACGCCCACGAACCTTTTTGGTTTCCTTGTCAGCAAGATTGACTAGGCCGAAGCTTTCATTGCCACGTAATTGCAAAGATCCTTAACCGTTAGCAAATTGCCGAAATCCTGTACCAATGGGTTGGCTTCAAATTTTGTTAAATCGGCAAATGGCATACGAGCTTTCAATTTCTCCAGCCCGTCCGGCGTGACTTTGCCGTCATTGATGTACTCAGCGTTGGTCAAGATATCGTCGGGGAACAGTTCATCACGAGGAATCGTAATCCCGAATGCCTGCTCAAGCTTAAAAACGATATCCAGAAAGTCGATGGACTCGGCACCGAGATCGCCGACCATGGTCGCTTCTTCGGTCACTTCATCATCGTCGACTCCCAAAGCGTCTACCAATGCTTCTTTCACTTTGCCAAACACTTCTGCGTTGATGGGCATCCCTGAATATCTCCGTTGAACTTAACTTAACTATGTTTTGGATTACTTAGACAACATTTTGAATCAGCAAAATTACTCGCTTGCCAGCGCCGGATTGTTAGCCAAGGCGGCCAAATCCTGCGATTCAAGTTGATTGCAAAGTCGCTTGAACGTCAAGCGAAACTTATAGGCCATATATTCGTCGATTGCCGGATCGACGCCTTCTCGATCCGCGAGATTAAATGAATCGACTACGATACGCCCTGAAGTCGCCGTTTTGCCGTTGATCTCACCGATCACTTTCAAATTACGAACTGAATCTTTCACAGTTTTGATTTCTGCTTTGACGACCAATGAATCACCTGGCTGGACAAACCCTTGAAACTTCAGGCTTTTTCCTTCTCGCAAAACAACGCTTGAATACTTGAATTCGTCAGTTGCACGTGCCAGCCACATGCTCGCCTGAAACATCGCCTCCAACATCAATACACCGGGCATGACAGGGAAACGAGGAAAGTGATCCTGCAAATACTCTTCGGAGAGCGACAAGCACTTAACCGCTGTTATGGATTTGCCGACCTCCAGCGCTGTAATTCGGTCTAGCTGGGAAAAACGCATGTGAGTCGGTTCGCAATCAATTGGATTGTTGGACACTAAAAAGGTGTCTCTCTAATCGCGCCAAATATAGCAAAACTGCCTTTTTGCCTCAACAAGTCATTGCCCAATGCGACGGGGAAGCGGCAAAATTTATCGGGGTTTTGGCCACAGATGTCGTCAGTTTCAGTTGATTTCAAGACCATTTGCATTCTTGTGTTGCCAATCGGAAGCAAGCTCCCGCCACGATCAACCATTCCAAGCGATCGAATCGAGCCCTCTCATAGCGTGTCGACAATCTGTCCACACTTCATAGTCCAAGTCCAATCTGGTAAAGTCTAGCCATCATGCGTCGAGGAATTGCTGTTTCTCCCGGGGTAGCCATTGGGACTGCGTTCGTCATTCACCAAATATTCGTGAATCCGGACACCAAGCGCCTTGAGGAATCTGAAATCACCGCCGAACTGGCGAACTACGAGACGGCTCGAGATAAAGCCGCCGCAGACCTGCGCGCACTTGAGAAAAAAGTCGACGCTCAAGTCGGCCACGAAGAAGCCTCTATTTTCGCGGTTCATCAGTCTATTCTCCGAGATGCGTCGGCCTTTACGAATAAGATTCGCACTTGGATTGTCGACGAGCGAATGAGCGCGGCGGCGTCCCTGCACCGCCTGCTTGGCGAATACACCGCGATCTTCGCAAAAACTCAAGACGACTATCTGCAGGAAAAGCTGAACGACATTCGTGATGTGATCATCCGAATCAGCACCCATCTGTCAGACGTCAAAGGCCCCGATGAAAATGCGATCCAAGGTCCGTTGATTGTCGTCGCCGACGAATTGCTGCCTTCGCAGGTCGTTGCCCTTGGCGACAAAGACGTGCACGGAATCGTGACTCAAAAAGGAAGTCAAACCAGCCACGCCGCCATCATCGCGCGCTCACGCGGCATCCCGGCTGTTTCGGGCGTTGTTGGTATCGTTCGAAAAATCAAAACTGGCGACACGATCGTCGTTGATGGTCGCGACGGTCATGTCGAAGTTAATCCCAACCCGGAAACGTTGGCCGCGTTTCGAAAACTTGAACGCGAGTTTTTTGATCTCAAAGATCAACTCGCCTCCAACCGAGATCTTGCTGCCGTCACCGAAGACGAAGTCGAATTGCGATTGCAGGGTAACATCAATGGAGTTCTCGACGCCACGGCCGCCTGTGCGATGGGAGCATCGGGAATCGGCTTGTACCGGACTGAGTATTTATATCTCACTCACCCAGACGTCCCCGACGAAAACGAACAGTACGAAACCTATCGTGACATTGTCGCGGCCAGCCCGAACCACAACATCACGATCCGAACGCTGGATATTGGTGGGGACAAAACGGTTGCCTATTTAGGCCATGACCATCACGAAGCCAATCCGTTTATGGGCTGGCGCAGCATTCGGCTTTCGTTTGAACACCCAGAGTTTTTCAACACGCAGATTCGAGCGATCGTCCGAGCCGCCAGCGAATTCCCCGAAGGCACCGTCCGGCTGATGTTTCCAATGGTGACCACCGTCGAAGAAATTCGCAAACTCCGCAGCATGGTGAAGCGAGCTTACAAAACGCTAAACAGCCAAGGCATCAAGACAAAAGAAGTTCCCATCGGAATGATGCTGGAAGTTCCCGCGGCGGCGGTTTCTATCGAAACGATGCTGGATCTCGTCGACTTCGTTTCGATTGGAACCAACGACTTGGTGCAGTATTTGATGGCGGCTGATCGCGACAACCCGAAAGTCGCCCATCTTTGCCAACCGCTTTCTCCGGCCGTGTTGATCGTACTCAAGAACGTCATCTCCGCGTGCAACCGAGCCAATGTTCCGGTAACCGTTTGCGGCGAAATGGCGGGACGCCCCAAAGCGTTCGTGCTGCTGCTGGGAATGGGCTTGCGACGCTTCAGCATGAGCCCAGCCTTCGTTCCATCGATCAAACAACTGGCCAGCCAAATCAGTGTCACCGAATCTGAACAGATTCTGCAATCGGTGATGAAGTTCAAAACGACGGCTCAAGTCAAGAAATTCATGACACGCGTCATCGAACAAATCGCTCCGAACCTGAAAATGTTGGCGTCTGATTAGTCGCAACCGTTCAACAAGCCGGCCGGCAACAAGAAACGATAGCGACGCTGTTTCGGCAGGAGAACGGAAATGCAAAGTTGCCGTAACAGTGCAGAACTCTTTGCGGCCTACAGAGGTTGTTTCATAAGCAGGATTGTGTTTAAACAGATCCGAAACCGGCAACTTCAAAACCCCGAGGCGACGTGCCGATTCTCCGATGAACGGATAGCTGTAGACCAGGCGTCAGTGCTTGCGGTCAGCCACCTAGCGGCGTACTCTCGCTCGGCTTTGCCCGCTGCGACTCGGAATTCGGCCTCGCCACTTTTCCCGACAAAAGAAGCATCAAGCCAAACATCAGAAAAATACTCGGCTGAAGACTGATACTTGTCGCGATTTTTGAAAACAACCCTGCAAACGCGAACAACGCCAGCGACAAAACAACGGCCCATTTCATCGCCCTTTCCTCTGGCTTGAACCCCAAGTTTGAGAAAATCAACAGCAAAGGCAATAGCAGGAGCGTCAGGTCGTAAGTGTAAAAATGCGGGCTGATCAGAATCGTCGCCAGCACCATCACTGAAAACTGAATCGCGTAGTCTGGCAGAGCGGGAACGAGTTTGCCACGAAGCGACGCACCAACAAACGCGACGACCACGAGAGATCCAATCGCGGCGACAACTTTCACGGCGGTCGGAGGCAAAAATGAAAGAGACAATTCGGTTGCGCCCCACAGGCTGTGCGACTCTGCCAACTGGTAGCCACTCGTCTGAACATAGTCCCCCATGCCGCTAACGACTTGAATAAAGTCAGCCCACAGACTGGGCTCAATCAAGAATGAAATCCCAACCAATACCCCAACTGAGCAAGCCGACCCCAGTACGAACCACCACTGGCGTTTGAAAACCATCGCCAATCCGATAACCAACCCAAGTTGCGGCTTGATCGCAACCAAGCCAAACACGAGTCCCGCCCAAAATGGCCGTCGCTGGTGTTGCAATAAAAACGTCGAGGTAAAAAGCAGTAAGAGCAGCACCGACTTCTGTCCCATGTTCAAACAGATTAACCAGGGTGCAAAAATGGCAAGGGCGACGAACCAAACGGAAAAAACCTTCCGGCAAGGAGCATAGAAACGATGCGCCAACAGTCCAGTGACCGACAACGCGAGAGCAGAGAAAACCGCCCACAGAAAAACAGCGGTGCGATAGCTGAGATTTGATAAAGGGCTGACGAGATAGTAGTGAAACGGCGGATAGACCATCGGAAAGAAACTTTCTGCCGGCCACTGGAATCCAATTTCTGAATCGTCGTGCTGAAACGCTTTGACGAACTCCAAGTCATAAAGTCTTGGGCGATCCGCTGACAGCACGATCTTGCCGCCAACCCACTCCTGCAAAAAGTCACCGCCGAATGGATCAGTTCTTGGCACCTTGTCATCCCAGCGATAGTTGGGTGAAAAAGTCAGTACACCAATCAGACAAAGAAAGGGCAAGAACAACAAAAGCCGCGGGGGAGAACCCGCGGCTTGATCTTTGTCGCATTCTTTTGAAACTGCATTTGAGTTTTCTAGCTGACTTTTTTCGATGCTGGGCATCCCAACAGTCTAGCCATTTTGTCCTCATTTCGTGTAGGCCGATTATCTTGGCCGCCAACAAATTGAGTCATCAGGATAAAAGTTAAACCGCGATGTGACTGTTCAACAATTCTTGCAATTTCTCCTTGGGCTGAACGCCCTGGACGCGCTCAACGATTTCGCCACCCTTGAAGATCAAGAGCGTTGGAATGTTGGTGATGCCGTACTTCACAGCAATTTCCTGATTCGAATCGACGTCGACTTTGCCAACGACAGCATCGTTGTTTTCGCTTGCCAACTCTTCGATCACAGGCGTCAACTGCCGACAAGGGCCACACCAAGTCGCCCAAAAATCGACGAGCACAGGTTGTTCTGATTTCAATACTTCTTGTTCAAACGTATCGTTTGTGAATTCTACAGCCATTTTTCAAGCCTCCATTTATATAGTCGATGTCATCGACAACTTTGTAAACTGTTCGATTAACTCAACACTTTAAGTTGTTTTGACCTGATTGACTCAACCTGATTGACTCAACCTGATCAACTCATTGCTGTGAGTGATTTAGTCGTGCGATTTCAGCCAAACACCCGGGTGATTCATAATCAAATCCATTCGTCTGTCAGTTAGACATTGTGAGATTCTAGTCCTTACACCAATTGCGTCAACAAACCCTGCTCACAACCTGTTTCGACGCAAAAAACACGGCTTTTGCAAGCAAAGAACCAATGTGACATTTAGACAGGACGCTTTCGAGAAGCCATATTCCATCAGATAACAAAAGAACTCATGCTCGACCCCAAGCCAAAATATTTTCCAGATTCCCAGCGGCTCCGGATATGGTTCGTGAATAACCATGAAAGCAAATCTGAGCAGTGGATCGGATTCTACAAAACAAAGTCTGGCCGTAAGAGCATTACTTGGCCTCAGTCGGTCGACGAAGCTCTCTGCTTTGGCTGGATCGACGGTTTGCGTAAGTCGATCGACGAACAAGCCTACATGATCCGGTTCACTCCACGTCGAGCCCGGAGTCACTGGAGCGCAGTCAACCTGAAACGAATGGCTGAGTTGAAGAAGCTTGGGTTGCTTTATCCAGCTGGGTTGGCCGCATTCAATTCTCGCGATGCCACTAAAGTCAATCAATACGCATACGAAAGAACGAATGCCGAATTGCCTCCCAGCTTCGTTGAGAAGCTCAAAGATAATCGCAAGGCATGGGAGTTTTTTGAACGCCTACCACCGTCCACCAAGAAGCCTACGATCTGGTGGGTCATCAGCGCCAAGAAAGTCGATACGAAGTTGCGCCGTTTGCAGGTTTTGATCGAATGCTGCCAGGCCAACGAACGCATTCCTCACTTGCGACGCCCCACCAAAATTCGCAAGAAAAAGTGAATTCGGAAACCGGTGAGGAAGCACGCCTTAAGCGATCCCGGATAGGGACTGGGGGAAGGGACTGAGTCGTTTTCTCTATTCACAATGTCTGCCTGCCTAAGTTTTGCTTGCCTTAGTTTTGCCTGCCTTAGTTTATTCACTTAGATTGCTGGTATTAATTTCTATTTTTCCTGTGACGAATCGGAACCTAGGGCAACTCACTTACGGACATGACTTCAATTCCAAGTAAAACACGAGTTCGGTTGAATACCAATCAACATCAAGCACGAACGAACCCGTCCACCAGCTCTACTTCGCTAGTGGAACGTGCTCGTAGCGGGGATATTGCTGCGTTTGAGCAACTCGTGTTGGCGAACCATCGTTCCGTCCGTGCCTTTCTGGCGCGTTACTTACAACGAACTGAGACTGTCGATGACGTCGCGCAAGAAGTTTTCCTCGCTGCTTTTAAACAAATGAAACAATTTCGAGTCGAAGCAAAATTCTCGACGTGGTTGCTCGGAATCGCGCGGAACAAAGCACTCCATTGCCTGCGAACAGAACTTCGCCAACGCAACAACCGAAAACAGTTTCTCGAATCAGGTACGCACCCAAAGAACATCGTGACTTTGAATGAAATGGGAGACGTGGCCACCGAAGAGTTACGACTGGAGGCGTTAGACGAATGCCTTAAACGACTACCAGTCCAATCACGCTCCCTCATCCAAAGTTTCTATTTCGAACGCCAAACCGCTGTTTCGATTGCCCAACAACATGACCAAAAAGAAAGTTCAATTCGGATGAAGCTGAAACGAATTCGATCAGTATTGCAAACCTGTATCAAGTCAAAAATGAAGACAGATCTCCCAAGACAGGAAGAGAAATGAGTACAAAACACTCTGAAAATCCTCACTCAGAAGATATCGCACTCGACTCAATGTTGCGTTCGCTTGGAAAGTCTGATCGAGACGGGCGAGAGTTTACCGATGCCATTGTCAATCGGCTTTCGACTGATGAGTTTGAGAGAACGCCGCTTACTTCCAAAAAACGTTTCTTCGAATTTGGATCACTCGTCGAAGAGGCTGGCATCGCCGGCGAGACAAATTGGGTTGCTGAAGATCGAAACTCATCTGCAAATGCCAACTGGAATGCCCTCCGCAGCTCAATCGCCGCCGTTTGCTGCGTTGGCTTGATTGCCGGCGCTATTGTTTTCTATTTCAATCATTCACCAAACTTCGGAAACGACTCGATCGCTAACGAAGCCGCTCAAGTCAGCGACCCCTCCCATCTGAACTCGGCATTGGCAGTAAAAATCTCCCGGCACATCAACAGTGATAGTGGCTCCACTGCCGCCGCCTTGGAAGACCAAAAGCAATTGAGCCTTGAATCGAAAAATGAAAGTACCGAATTTTCTCCGCTTAAACATTTAGTCTTCGGCGGCAAGGATCCCGCGGACTTACCTCCAGGATCTGAATGGACGATAAGTATTGAGTTTGAAAAAACCGGTGAAGGCAGCGTCACGTTGAATGGCAAAGAACTGAATGCAAGAATAAAACCCGGCGTTGGCGACTTGGTCATTCGCAAGATCGGTACCGAAGTTCTTCGACGGTTTCGGTTCCTGCAACCATGCCTTGATTCGATTCATGGCTCGCTGGCGATTTCAACCAATCAGCGGAGTATCGAGTATCCCTTCACAAAATTGGCCGAATTGAACGAGGCCGTTGCAAGGGGAGTCGAAGACGTCCGCCGGCTTGGTTTCGCCATAAAATCAAACACGGCGTCCGACCAATTTCAATTCACCTATCCCGTCGTCGATGAAGTCATTTCGGAAACCGAAGCGATTCTTCAAACTTTAGCGAGCCGAGCCGAGCCGCCTCCACCAGAGATAGAAACCGTTGCGACTGGCAGCGATTTGTTTGAAGACGTCTCGGTTCGCGGACACGGCCAGTTCAAGTGGTTTCGCTCAATCAATGCTGATGAGTTCGCAGCTTTCCTCTCTACCGGCGTACTCAAAGTTCCCGCTCCGGAGGATGCTTTTCGACAGAAGACCATTTTTGCAACTCTCGATTCGCAAAAGCTCCGAACTTTCTTAGCTGATGTAACACGAACGATCGATCTGTTTAACGACATCGGCGAATTTGAAGCCAACCAAGAACTCATTGATGGCCAGTCGCCTCGGAGATTGGCGAATCGAGTCAACGAAGAATACGAACCAGTCCTTGTCGATCTACGAAAGCAGATAGCGAACGCCAGTAGCCGCAAACAGCGGCGACTACTTCAAGGTAAAGAAAGGCAACTCAAAGAAGAAAGAAGCCGACGGTTTATGGCGACTCTCAACGCTGACCGGGGGCGAATCGAACCGATTGAGCCATTACTGCAATTGCTGCCAGAACGAAATGACCTGGATGGAATCGATTTTGTGATGGGCGAAGCCTGCCACTTAAACCCCAATGACGCCGAAACGCTTGACCATGTCTCCAAGAGCCTCGGAGGCCTCCTGGCGATGTTTGATCGTTTCGCAAGCCGCGATTTCTCAGAACATACCGAAGCTCGCTGGAATGCCTTAAAGGCGGCAATCCACAACACGGCGAGGCACAAAAACCGAGCCCAAGCGCTTTCGACGCTTGATCAAATGCTACTGATCGAACAGCCAAAACTAAGACTTGAGCTGGTCAGGACTCTACTGGAATCGAATTGCAATCAAGGAGTCAAACTGCTGACTTGCTATGCCAAGTACGACCTTGATCCATCCGTCCGCGCGGCGGCCACCGAGGCGCTAAGCTACTTTAATCCCGCGTTGTACCGCAGCGAATTGATTGACGGCCTACGATACCCTTGGCCAGAAGTCGCCATGCACTCAGCTGAAGCCTTAACCCGTCTCAACGACGAAGCGGCCGCGATGGAAATTGTGGAGCTACTTAAGAAATCTGATCCGCGGATTCCCGAGCGAAACCAAGATGGGCACTACGTCAAAAAAGAACTAGTAGCCATCAATCACATGAAAAATTGCACTCTCTGCCACGCTGATTCTCAAAGCAAATTTGACCATGGAAGAGGCGTTATTCCTAAGTGGGGGCAGCCGTTACGAGAGCAATATTATTTGCCACTGAACGAAGCCGCAGTTCGTGCAGACATCACTTATTTGCGTCAGGACTTTTCGGCAATTCAACGAGTCAAAAATTCCGATCCATGGCCAGAGAATCAACGATTCGATTACGTCGTACAAGCCCGACCAATCTCAAAGGAACTGGCGTTGAATCTTCAAGAAGAATTCAAACGACGTCCGGATGAATACCGAGCCATCGTCCACGGCACGCTTGTGTCACTTACGGGCGAGAAAGCAAACGAGCCGACTTTTAAAGCATGGCAAAAGATTGTGGCGGCAAAATATGAATCTGCAGTGAATGGAAATTGAGGAGCTCACTGAAAATAAGCAGTAAGTTCTTGAGATGAAAGCTCCGCGCTGCAGATTTCTACATTGCGAAACCATCAGCAACGTCGGGAGGTGCCGGTGCATATTCCAGTGGCTCAAGTGACGTGCTCGCCCGACCTTGGCTGAGACTGCGCATCGCACTTGAATAACCGAACAATTCCGCCAGCGGAGCGTGGGCAATAATTGTCGTCGTATCCAACAGCGTATCTGTGCTAACGATTTGAGCGCGTCGCTGGGCCAGGTCACTGACGAAATCACCATAATAATCTTCGGGCGTCGTAATCGTCAGCTTCATGATCGGTTCAAGCAACACTGGACCAGCAGCGTCAAGCGCGGCTTCAAAAGCCTGTCCGGCCGCAATCGAAAAAGCCATTGGCGTCGACTCCTCACTCGTTTCCGCATCAAGCAACGTGACGCGAATCTTCGCCAACGGGAACGAACCAATCGCGCCACCGCCTTCACCACGGCTCCTTCGCGAGTAAGTAACCTT
>CAZPTT010000058.1:31173-35017 GCA_964589435.1 uncultured Pirellulaceae bacterium | reverse complement strand
TTTGACGGCTGATCATCAGATCGTGTGCATCCACGACAGAACAACCGAACGCACGGCCCCCGAACAGCCGATTCGGAATATCGCCGATGTTAGCTTTGCAGAACTAAATGGAGTTGATGTCGGATCTTGGAAATCACCTCAATTCAAAGGCGAACCCATTCCGACTTTGGCCAATGTTCTCGCAACTGTTCCAGATAAGAAAAAGATATTCGTCGAGATTAAATGCGGTGTTGAAATTGTGCCACACTTGGTCAAATCGCTTGCCGACTCGAAACTTAACGAAAATCAAGTTGTCATCATCAGCTTTAGTAAAGACTTTGTTCAAGCAGTGCGAAATGCGTTGCCACAACACAAATGTAACTGGCTGACTGGATACAAAGACGACAACGCAGAGAAAGAATGGCGTCCATCCAATCAAGTGGTGCTTGAAGCTTTAAAGAAGGCTGCGGCAACCGGCCTCGGCTCTCAATTTAATCAGCAAGTCATTGGCCAGCCGTTCGTAGATTCCCTTCGAAAACCCGGATTCGAATTTCATGTTTGGAAGGTTGATGATCCCGCCGAAATGAAAGCAGCGATAAACTTGGAAGTTGATTCCATCACCACCAATCGACCTGACATCGCCAAAGAAATTCGCGACCAAACCAAGCCTGAACTGAACAATCATTCTCCGTCTAAAATTGAGAAGCAATGACACGAGCAAGACTAGACACTTTCGATTGAGGTTTTCCTTTGGCACGATTCTCAAAGAGTCGCTCAAACGGGTGTTACTAGTCGGCCAAAGTTATCTGACTCGGCGGTAAACGTAAAACGCTGCGCATCACCTGTCGCTTGTGAAAAAACGGATTGCAAACTGATACGAGCGAATTCACCGTCTGTGTTGGCCAGCCTCAATGTCTCAATACGATTAGCGGAGGAATTCATGTCATACAGATTGATGGACTCATTCCCGTCGACACTATCTAACGTCAACTCGATATTTAGGACGTCATTTTCCAGCAGCTTGAAGCTCAAATCCTCTTCCAAGCTATCAAAGCCTTTGAGACCGATCAGATTCAATTGATCAGTTCCAGCGCCAGCATTTTCCGAGTTGGTCGCGTCCGTAATCTCAACCAATGCTTGTCCGGGGCGAACAACAAATGTGTCGTCGCCTTCACCACCCCAGTAAATATCGTTGCCAGTGCTTCCGTCAAAAAAATCGTCACCTGACATGCCATACAGCACGTTTGATTTCTGATTTCCGATTAACGTATCGTTCCCTTCACTGCCGATCGCATCCCGATACAAGTGCAAGTAAGAATTAAGAACGGTGTAGGATAATTCTGAATCTTCAACGATGCCGTAGCTCTTTCCACCTGGCCGCAGATCAATTACCCATGGAACCGCCGAGCTTTCAGCGGTCACAAACGCATCTTTGTGCAGGTTTTGCGGCCCAGCAATACGCAGGTATGAATTTGCCGAACTGACAAGGTTTAATTGACGACCGAATCCTCCATCAGCAGAAAAGTCATCTTGCTCGCGTGCCGCTTGATAGTCCAGCGGCAATGGAGTCACCGGGTAAGGCAAATCGTCAACGTCGGATCCCGAGCGCCGCCCCATCACCGTTTGGTCACGTCCAAGTTGCGTGGTCTCTTTCAAACCAAGCGAAATCCCCACCGCTCGTAAGACTTCGAAAAACCCCTCTGTTCCCGCTGCCAAATTCGTCATGGCTTGCGAATTTGTATTAAGGATAATGTCGCCGCCCTCAGTATCGCCGTTGGGAAAAGCAAGAAATGGAACGTTGCTGTTCAAATCGGCCTTAAAAACCATCACTTGGGCTTCATCATTTCCAACGCCGTTGTCGGCAGCACGAAAGTTGGCGTGGCCACGACTGCTCGAACTCCACAGTCGCATTGCGACACTAACAGAATTTCGTTCGCCAGAACTTAATGGTTGAAAATTTGCAAACCGAGAATCATTGACAAAATAGCTTGGCAAGCCGTCCGCAAACGCAAAGCTCAAACTCTCAACAACTTCATTTGGCGCGATAATTGCTGGATCAAGTTGCCCGGCAACAGCAACTCGGCTCCAATTCGTTGCAGCCGAGTTCTCGAATTTCTGTCTGGCATAAACATCTGAGTGACCAACAAAACCGGAAGTAGGAATTAACGATCGCCACTGAACATAATCCAATACGGCGTACTGATTCGGCTCAATCGTACCGCCGTCGTAGCTCAACGGGATATTTGAATAGACTTCAACGTCTCCATTGATGGCAAAATCAGTAGCCGAGTCCAAGGAAGGAGTTTGCAAGCTTTGTGGGGAAAAATGTCCGCTGTTGCCGATCGGAACCGTTGTCAACTCTTGGGCGTTAGCAGTATAACCGCCGGTCGATTCGCCGGTCGCAAGGTCGTCCGAATCAACGCGTACAAAATGATCGCCAGCTTCGGTCGAATAGTAGTAGCCCATTCGCGCGCGATCGGATTCAAGCTGGGATGCGGACGAAATATTGCCAGTTGGCGAAATGCTTTCCAAGCTCCTAATGCCAACACCGTTCAACAAGTAGAAGCGATCAGCTTCCAAGCCAATTCGATGCACATCGATGTCGTTGGGCGTGTCGATGGCGCTGTTGATTTCCTTGTACCGAGATGAGGAAGGATCAAAATTGGAGCTGATCCAGTCGCTCGATTCTGCCTGAGTGGTTACATCTGGCCCTGCCACATCGACTTGAGTAAACCGCAACTGATACGTTCCTTCGGGGTCACCAGCATTTTCGTTGACCCGAATAAAGTACGTGTCCATCGGATAGGGAACATCTGTAAACAACAGATTCTGTTCATTCTTGAAGACCTTGCCAATTCCCAATTCAAAATTGAACACCAGCGACGGAAACAGATGAGCTTCATTGTCATAGATATCAGATGACTGGACACTGATCTGAGCCGACGTTAGCGGATCTTCGCCAGTGGCAACGGCTTCGACATAGTAGCTGGCGTTGGAAACTAGTTCGGTCTCCCAAACGTTGCTGGTCACCTCCCCACCAATCCTCGCGTCGACCGCAGGATGGGGAAACACTCCTTGCCAGTTTAGATTCTCTTCAATACCTAACTGAGTGATTCCCGTGCTATTATTGCCTCGGACGCTTACAAAATAGTCGTCTGTTCTATCCGGTTGAAACTCGAAAAAATCTCTCCGCAGTTTGTTGCCGCTTCGATCATAAAACGAATAAGAATTTGTTCCGGTAACTCGATAGCTTTTGCCTTTAACTAGACTGACTCGAGCCCAGTCAACATCGCCAACATAGTCGAGCTTCATCGTAACGGGCGAACCGCCGACCTGGACTCGTGCTTGTGTTTCTGTCGTAGCCGACCAATCATCCAATTGAGCCGATTCAAGAACGTAAGAACCTGCTGTATTGTTATCACCTAAAATCTTGATGAAGTAGGTTGACGTTACTGCTGGCGTGAAAACAAGCCTGGCATTGCTGCGGGTTCCGGAGTTATTATCGCCAACAATAAACTTTCCGTCGGTACCATGGATCCTGAGAATCGGATCAGTAAGAAGCGTGTTTCGCGCCGCGTAAGAGGCAGCACCATGAAGATCGAAAACGTAGCGTGTGCCAGCATTAAGAACGGCCCGATAAAAATCTACGTCACCGAATCGTTCGAGGGCTCCACTTGCATAGCCACGTGTCAGGTCGAGGGTTGGTACGTCGCTATTAATAACATTCGGCGCTTCGTCAAATGTGCGTGCGTAAAACAAAAATTCACCAGTAGCCGCCTCGCTTTCCGATCGTGGCGAACTCAGGAATGAAACAAACATAGCTCCGCTTGCTTGGTCATGACGGTAGTCAACAGAGAAAGGCAGA
>CAZPTT010000058.1:26782-31073 GCA_964589435.1 uncultured Pirellulaceae bacterium | reverse complement strand
AGAATCCAATCTCCATCGTCCAGGAAATCGCTGCGGATTTCCAACGGTGCTGATGCAAGCTGATAGGTACCCGTTGTTGTGACGTCGTCGGCAAAGTCACCCACGCTAAACTCCCGGTGATAATAAAGAGAACCCGTTCAAAACAACAAAATCGAATTTGGCGATGACTCTATCCTACACTAAGCCGTTCGCGGCACTTCATTGACGGCACTTAAAGACGCCGCTGGCAGGAAAAAGTTCCCAATCGCTGGCGAAGCGACTACAGCCCAAGCACTGGCCCAAGCACTGGCCCAAGCACCGACTCAAGCACGCCTGCGTTTATCTAGTAGCCAAACTTAAGCACTTCGGATTGTAATCTGACCGGCGTCAGGCCAAATCGCTATTACAACCTGGTCGTTAAACACTGGCTTTTCCCAATCGAGATTCACACCAACGTTCCCCCGAATCATTTTGGTAAACGATGGATGGTATTGTGAATTTTCCCAATGAACTTCACGCCCGATTCGCTTCGTAATGAATACTTGATCTCCATCCCCCAAGTCGGTTCGAGTTCTGGCAGTTCAATACGTACCGTCTTTCCGTCGGCGAGAAGTTTAGCCGATGCAACCGATAGCGTCCGCTCGTTAAAGTGCTTTGACCCGTAGTTCTTCGTTCTCTTCAAATCCCAAGTCGTGATGACGAAATTCTTGGAATCGCAAGCTGTATTTTCATCGAGTGAATCAGTAAAACGAATTTCAACATGTTTCTTTTTCGCGACCAGGCCAAGCGGCAAGTGTGCGGGTTTCCCGTTATAACGAATGCGGTACAAACCACCCGGTTGCTGTTGATCACCGGCCCACGCGAACATGCCGCAACAATAGAGCTGGCCATCAGCGGGATGGAAACGGCCTCGCATCACGCCCGTTGGAAACGCGTCGATTGGCAAAGCGCACATGCCGCCCTGCATCTGCCCATCCACTTCTTCATGTGGAACGACATAGACCTGACCGTAGCCGTATGAAAAATTTAAGAGCGTACCATTGAGTGGGCCCCACTTTTCGCTGTCGACCCAAAGTAGCTCTGACGGCGAGCGGTCGAACTTATTCGTAATCCAACACAAGGGATCATCCATCGCTTCATCCGAATCGTCCGTCACGTCATGGTAGCCAAACATGTTTCCGTAAAACCCACCCGGCCTAACCCAATTGATTCGGTTCTTGGGATTCCAGTGTCCTTCCTGGTCGGTAACCACGAACGAACCGTCTGGGTTAATACAAACTCCATTGGCAGCCCGAAAACCTGTCGCCAAAATCTGCGTGCTCTGACCATCAGGCGAAACTTTCAAAAGCGTGCCATGGTGAGGAACGACTGCCGTTAGCGCGTGGCGAGCTGATTTCGCGTAGTAGAAATTTCCTTCATCGTCGGTTTGTAAACCCATCGCAAACTCATGAAAGTGCTCGGTGACTTGATGATCACTGTTGAGGCTTTGATACCAATCCATCTCCCCATCACCATTTAGATCGTGCAGCACAGCCAATTGATCTCGGCATGTCACGTAGATCTTCCCTTGAATCCATTTGATGCCCAGTGGCTGAAATAAACCGGCCGCGATTCGTTGCCAAGTTAGCTTCGCAGAATCACTTCCAGCTAGTTCCGAATCGGCAAAACCACTGACCTTCCAGATCGATCCATCCCAAGCAGCGGCGACCAATGTATTTCCATCCGGCAAAAAATCGATCCCAGTCAGCCGTAGCTGAGCGTTCCATGGGTTCTTAACGGGGCGAGTCAAAACATCGACGGCAAACGCTCCTTGGTCTTTTCCACGCGCCAATTCAGTCGTCAACTTCTCTGGCCAATTGACTGGGCCCCCACGAGTCAACAATTCAAGATCGCCCGGACGAGACAATCCTGCCAGCGCTGGCGAGATTTCCGTCGCCTGTTGCAAGTCCTCAACCGGAGCATGTGACACGACGAAGTTGATCGCCTCACCAGCAGGGACTTTCAATCGCAAGTTGCCGTCGACAAAATCCCACTCTGCATCTTTAAACGTGGTCGATGCCAGCAAGCCTGACGGCTGATCACTACCTAATAAGCTCGTCGAAATGACGGCATCTTTGTCACTTCCAGTAACGTCAGCGATCTTGCTGCCAGTACGGTTGCTCCACTTTGCGACCAACTGATCAGCAGTTCTAACGCCTGAATTGGCAATCTCTTTCTCCGTCAAGGCTCTTTGATAAAACGCAACCTCGGCCAGGCTTCCCTTAAAAATCGAATTCTGTGGAAAATCCAAGTTGGTATAACCAAGCCGAACAACCTGTCCGGTCAGCCGTTTCTTAGGACGCAGCTCACCCTTCCCTGCGGGTTTGCCGTCGACGAAGAATGCGACCATGCCCTCGTCGGCTCGCCAAGTCATTGCAAACTCATGCCATTTTCCATCGTCAATTTTTCGCCGCGAGTTGACGGCTCCGACCCAGCCGATATCAAAACACAGTCGGCCCCCCCGAACGAAAAGCGTTTTCCCATCTGGCTTCCATTGATCAGCACCCGTCGTCTGGCAGAAAACGGTACCGTCTCGCTTGGTTTTGATCCTGCCAACAATCGTATAGTCAGAGGCGGTCATATCAAACGCGTCGCCATCAGTGACTTGAGCAAACGTCGACCCGTTAAACTTGATCTCGCCGCGAGCTGCCGTTGCATGTGAGCCACTCTGCTCCGATTTTTCAACGATCTCGTTTTCCGGCAAAAGCACGACACTGTTTCCAGTTTCGACTTGAGTCAGTTTTGAGCCCTCGATGCTTGCGACTTGCAGGATCAACTCACGATCCCGCGCTGCGAGATTGATCGTTCGCTGAAAAACGGGTTGGTCGCCCGCAAATTTCAATAACGGCGTTTCGAGGACTTTGGTCGACCCGACGGTGTAATCGATAATGGTCTGATTCCCAAAACGATACATCCCTTTGTACTGTGCCCAATCACGGCTCAACGGCCCATATTTTTTCCCATCACGCCCTTCGAGGCGATCGTCTTCAAAACTGCCTTCGGTCGGACTGCCCCACCCCGGCCCTGTTGGATTGGAAAAGTGAACTTCACCCGCCACGTGCGGATGACGATTGTGTGTGCCGTTGAAATGAATGCCTTCGTAGTCAATAAACTCACCGCTCCATGCGCCAGCCAATCGCATCGTGTCGTGCTCGTACATCATCCAGTATTTGCCGGATTCAACGCCGCCCGGGCCGTCATCCAATCGAACCGTAATTCCTTTTTGCGCGATATTGGCTCCGTCTTCGCCAACTTCGATTGTGTTAATGAAGCTGGAACCATAATCCATTTCCGTCCATGGCTGCGAAACGACCGGGCGCGGGCCGAGCGTATTCCCTTCCGGCAGACCGGCCAAATACTGATCGTTGACCGCCACAAACTGACTCGGATTATGAGGCTTCAAAAATTGCTGACGGATGTAGTGAATGACTTCGTACTTTTGTTGCGGCACCATCCAATGCTGCGGATTCATCATTCCGTAGCCGTGCGTCAACGTTCTGTACATGCTTAACGGGTCGTTTCCGTTTTTGAATTTTCCGGTTGCGAAGCGAAGCGAAGTTGGCATCGAGCCTTCTTCTTCGACCGTTCCATGACAACTCGCACATCGCAACCGATAGGTTCTCCGTCCACGTTTCAATGAATCTTCATCGAGGCTTCGAACGAGTGCCGCGTGATCAATCTGCGACTCATATTCCGGAATCGGAATCGCGGCCATCATCGTCGACGGCTCCAGTGCTTCCGCTCGCTCGACACCACCGACCGAAATTTCATGGAGATAGCTGATCAAATCCAAAAACTGTTGCCGATCGGCAAGCTGATTGGCAAGCTCCGCCGGCATTGTAGAAATGGTTGTCCGCTTCCAGTCGTCCACGTCGTCTTTGGGAATCGACAGAGGTTTATCGGGTTGTTCGATCTGATCGACGATGAAATCTTTATCGGTTTCCTTGACCAAAATTCCTTGCTGCTGGGTTCCATCAGCCAACTGAAACAAAGCCGACTCGAATCCTTTTTTGATTTCAGCCGAAGGAGCCAATACCGATTGAACGAGATGCTCAAAAGTCACTTCTCGCTTTTCCGCCAGATCAGGGCCAAGCCCGCGACCGTCCGCTTGCTCGTGACAGCGTGCGCAGTTCATCGTTGGCAAGTAAAACGCCATGGCTCCACGTTTCGGATCGCCGAAGCGCATCGCCTCATCCGCCAAACTCTCTAATGGCTCGGCCAACAATTGTTTGGACAACGTTTGTTTGGACAACGTTTGTTTGGACAACGTTTG
>CAZPTT010000058.1:0-26682 GCA_964589435.1 uncultured Pirellulaceae bacterium | reverse complement strand
TTGTTTGGACAACGTTTGTTTGGACAACGTTTGTTTGGACAACGTTTGGCCGCAGCTAGACTGTGCAAATGCTGCCAACAGAAATGTCGACAGGCAAATGGCGGCGATCGAGAGTTTCGCGAAGGGTTTCGGCATGAGTGCTTCCAATGTTCTTTACGAGAAGGAAGCCTGATTCTAATACAAATTCATGCTCGACGAACAAAGAGAATTCAGCTGAACGATTCGAGCTCTACTGGTGTGGCGACTTGGCGCACCGCAAAGAATTGAGCCATCGCTGTTAAGGCTTATCGAGCGAATCAAGATCCAACTCATCAATCCCAAGTTCATCGATGGGTTTTGACAGAATGTCTTGACCATCGCTGGCGGGAAGCTCTGCTGCCTCACTCGGGTCACCGTCGTACGGCTCCACGTAAACCCGGTTCCCCTTGACCGAAATCACTCTCACTGTTTGTCCTGGTTCGATCGCAAAACCATCGCTGACCGCGTCGACTTTTTCATGGTTGATGATGACGATTCCACTGGGAAGCATCTTGGTTTTGGCGACTCCGAATTGACCCACCAATTGCTTGATGTTGACGTAATGTGAACTATTGGGCAACACGTCCTCAGAGCTAAGATTCTTAAGCAAGATGCGTTTTCCAATCGGCGTGCTTGGCCAAACCTTAACCAACATGGCCAACAGTGCCGGAACAATCATACATGTCGCCAGCAAAACCAACGCACCCGTTTTGACTCCAGCAGCAAAACCGAAGCCGATCCCAGACAGCAGCAAAGTCGCCGCCAAGATGCCCAATATTCCTGCCGAAGGAATAAACAGCTCGGAAACGATGACTAGCAATCCCAGCACAATGAGAATGATCGACCAGTAAAGTGGATCCATTATTTGTTACGAGGTTACGGAAGTTCTAATAGGTAAAGTTCTTTGCAGACAACGATTTTTCAAAACACTGAATTTTCAGTAACAGCCATTATTCAGACGGTACAACCACGACGCGGTTTCCAACAGCTTCGATGACTTCGACTTTCTGACCTTTGTCGACCATCCGTCCGTCAGTAATTACATCGTACACTTTACCCGAAATGCGAGCCTTGCCTGCCGGAAACAATCGGGTGATCGTTTCGCCTGTACTGCCAAGCAAATAGCTCCAATCGACGATGGCTTCCGGGTCGTGGTCTGATTGAAGTCCGGTTTCGTCTTGATTATTTCGCGGCGAGAGCAACATGTTTTTTAGGTACGGAGAATTGGGCAGCAATTTTCGCAGCGCAAATATTGCCGTAAAGAATCCTAGTCCAGCTCCGACCACCGGCAGCAACGACAACGGCAATCTCGCCAATTCGGCGCTGGTTCTGGGAATAATGAAATCCTGAGAAGCAAGTACCAACGAAACGACGATCATCAGCAGACCACCAATTCCGAAAATTCCGAATCCTGGTAGTACGAAAATTTCCATTGCCACAAAAACGATCCCGGCGAGGAACAGAATAATCTCAAGCCAGTGAGCATTGCCGCCAAGATATTGGCTCCAGAAAAACAGAATGAAACAAACCGTTGCCATAAAGCCCGGCACGCCCAATCCTGGTGCGGACATTTCTGATGAGAAAAAGAACATTCCCATAAACAGTAGAAACATGCTTACCGGCGGCGAAGACAAAAACATGGCCACGCGCTCAACCCATCGATCCGTAGCCGATGGACGCAACGTCGTGGGATAAGAATCCAACTGATAAAACGATTTGACTTGCTCGAAATCTTCCACCACCGTTCGCGCGACATAAAGCTGTTCGGCAAGCGGAGCCTTCAGTCCGTCGCTCAAACCAAGATTCCCTAGAGCCGCCCAGTCGTCCGGCCGTTCGACGGCTTGCTGCTCTTCCAATGACAACAATCGGACCTGGCCAGACGTCATATTCCGAAACCGAATGACTTCCGAATTAGGATCGATCATCGCCATCATCAACGACCAGTCCTTTTGCTTATCCCGAGCCAAGGCTTTGACCATCGGTTTGATGTCAACCAAGTCTTCCTCTGAAAGCCTTTTTGCTTCGTCTGCGTTTTCCCAATCACCACCCAATCGACTTTCGGGCGTCATCACCAACTGGTCACAACACAACGCTACAAGCGCCGCCGGGCCTTTCGTTGACTCCACCATGTAGCCAACCGTTTGGACGCTGTCGCTATCAAGGTCAGCGAGGTAACGAGAGAGGTTCAAACAAGCATCGATGTCGCCGTCATTACCTTCGAGTTTGAAGAGCACAAGGTTAGGAGAATCTTTGCGAGCGAATTGACTGGACAACGAACGAATGATCCATTCCGTGGTTCGGTCATCGACGTAGGGCGGCAGGTCAACCTCGATGGCTCGCCACTGTTCCTGATTGGCTGCATCTGCGAATAGCGCATTGGGAGCAAGGTCAAGCTTGCGAGCCAATTCGGCTTTCGTTTGAACTCGATTGCGTATCAACCGAAAATCAAGCAACTGTTGACTATCCAAAATCGCCAATTCGTCTTGGCTGGCAAGCGTCTTGGTTTCGATCGCTTTGCCGGACGCTTCAAGTTCTTCCAGTTCGACGCTCGTTGCAAACACGGGCCCTTTATCCGTGCGAACACGATAAAGTCCAGCGGTCTTGTCCAACATACTCATCACAATCGGTACGGGCATCGTCAGCCGCTGCGAGGCGATGCCTTGATAGACAGCCCGCACCAGACCGTCCACGTTACTTTCATCGATTCCGGCTTTTCCGATCGACGCATTATTGGCCATGGCAATTTGGCTGGCCGATATCGCAATTAGCACGGCGTGGCCATTCAACTCACTGGATGATTGGGGTTCGCGAGGATCGGTCGGTATGAAAGCGATTGTTTCAACGCGGTTCATGTCGGGACTGGCAAGGTATCGCGCCAACGATTGACAAGCTTCCAACTCGCTGCCACGACCTGTTTTTCCCCCGGCCGTATCAAACTCCAGCACGACAACTTGCCGCTGCGAAGGCTGAACAACCTGAGGAGCCTTTTCAACAATGCGTTTCAACGACCGCTTGATTCTCGAGGCAGTTTTGGCATCGACTGGCAATGGAATCTTGACCAAGACTCCGGGGCGATTGGAATCCGGATTGGCAGCGGGCTTTTCGTTAGCGTCTTTGCCTTGATTCTGATTCGAGTCCGATTTCGCTTCATCGCTTTTCTGTTGGTACGGCAACAACAACGCAAAGGATGTCGAGGGCAAAACAAATGGCGCGATGACTGCTGAAGTTAGGGCGATCCAAACCCATCTACCGTTTAACCAATTTGTGTTACGAGAAACCATATAGCCTGCCCAAAGATGCTGGTGAGCGTGGATGTTTTACGAGCTTGAATTGCGGGGCGCCTTCTGATTATAGGACTTAACGGCGCAGGCAAGAAGTTTGAAAAAACGCCTTTCCGTTAGCAAAACCGCCCTCTATTCGAGAACCCAACGGCAATATTGCTTTCCAGTTGAAATCCACAGCAAAACGCTCAAAGAAAATTTGGAGCCCTGGTATCTTCAGGGACTCGTGGCAGTTCACGAACACGCCCTGGCGGCCGGACGAATTACTGTATGGGCCTCGCCGCCCCACCAGCCGACGAACTCAGGCAGAGGGTTTCAATTCAGAAAGCTGTCCTCTCCGCGGTTCATCAAACCAGCGAACCAAAAACTGCCCAATCGATAAACAAGAGCTTGAGCAAGAAGTAAAAAATCATGCAGAGGATCGCACCAGCAGGAATGGTAATCGCCCAGCCCGCCACGATGTCGCGCATTGTTTTCAAATTGAGTGCGTTAATACCGCGCGCCAAGCCGACCCCCAACACGGCTCCGACCAGCGTGTGCGTCGTCGAGATCGGCAAGCCGATGGGCAAAACAGAAGCCAACAGGATCGTAATCGCTGCTGCAAACTCCGCACAAAATCCGCGGCTTGGCGTTAGCTCCGTAATTTTCTCGCCAACAGTTTTGATCACCTTCCAGCCCCAAGTCGCCAAACCGATCACGATACCAGCACCACCAAGCAGCAGCGCCCAGCCTGGCGTTGAAGATTTAGCAGCGATCATTCCGGTACTGACAGCTTGATAGGCCGCCGACAACGGACCGATCGCATTAGCAACGTCGTTGGAGCCATGGGCAAACGCAACCAGACAAGCCGTCAAGATCTGCAGGTAGACGAAAACCTTTTCGACTTGTTGGAGTTCGGCCGAATCTGTGTTGGTCGTGATTTGCTTAAGCGTTTGATCTTGCAGCTCTTCGACTTCGGAAAGCAAAGACGCGGCCTTGTCCTGCATTTCGCCTTCGGAACTATTCCGAACGCGTTGGAGGTGCTTCACTGTTTTGGCAAGCGAACGGGAAACGTCGGCGTCCAGCATCGGGTTGGAATCTTGCCCCGCCTCTTTCTCAACACTCTTGAAGTTACGCAACAAGAACTTCGTTACGAACAAACCAACGATTCCCAGCACAACCGCAACGGCAACCACCATCAGCATGAATGTCGGGTCTTTAGGATCGTAGTGCAGTTTTTTCCATAGCGGCTTCAAGCCCTTGTAGCAGGTCATGCCCGTCATCACGAACATCAACACGAAAACCAAAATCGGCGCAACACGCCGCGCGGCGGCTACTGGATCACGTTTGTAAAAAACACTTTTCAAAAGAATATTAAAAACGAGAAATGCGATCGTTCCCGAAATCAACGGCGAAACAACCCAGCCGGCACTAATCAAACCAACCTGCTGCCAATCGACTCCGTTGAGTCCTAACGCGACACACCCGAAACCCACAACAGCGCCCACGATTGAGTGCGTGGTCGAAACGGGCCACGAATTCCAAGTGGCAATCAACAGCCACGTTCCGGCGGCCAACAACGCGGCGATCATGCCACAGGCGAGAATATAAGGAGCCTCGGCCCCGTAGGAATTAATCAAAAGCGTTGGATCGAACAGCTTTTTTCGCACGGTCTCCGATACGTTGGAGCCGACAATATAGGCACCCGCAAATTCGAAAATTGCAGCTAGGAAAACCGCAGCGGTCAGCGTCAGAGCGCCTGAACCGACCGAGGTTCCCATCGCATTGGCAACGTCATTGGCACCAATGTTCCAGGCGACATAAAAGCCGCAAACAAGAATCAGTCCGATCAGGATATATTCAACGGGTGTCATCGTTTTAGGGTGAACCTATTTTCAAACGTTAATTCTAAAGTTTCTAAAGTCAATTCAGTTACCAATTGCTCAGCCGCAAACATCGGTTCCGCTGGTTTCAATCCAGCGAAATTCGACACGCGTACTTCCGTGCTATTTCAAACTCAGCGTTTTCAAGACACGGTTGGCATGATTCTCAGCCAAGTTCGACAGCCGGCTGAGCACTCGCGTCACACGCATCCAAAGATGAAACTCTCCGATTGAGAAATCTCCATCATGGGCGTAGACTTTTTTAAGCAGTTGCATTTGCACGAGATCAGCCTGATGCTCCGCGAAGGAAGCGTCTTTGGCTAAACCGCGAATCCGCTCAGCTTCCACGCCACCAAACCCAGACTCGATCAACTCATCCATCTGGCTGACAATGGTTGCGACGATCTGGCAGGCCTGCACATTCAATTCGACGAACTTCCCAAAGTCCTCTTGCAGGTCATCGGGAAAAGGTAGCGGCTTAAGCGTCAAGACTTTACAAACATCCTCCGCTGTATCTGCAAGACTATCCTGAAGTGATAGAATCTCAAGAACTTCAGAACGATCGATCGGCATGAAGAATCGTTTTAAAAGCCGTTCTCGAATGTCGTCTTTGATTTGATCCGCCTGGTGCTCTAACTGGGAGACCTCGACCGAGAGATCTTCCAACACAGGAAAATTCTGAGATTGCGCAGCTGCAAGTGCCTCTGACATCTTGTCGATGCACTTGGTCACTTGCTCCATGTGTTGCTGAATTTGACTGAATGGCGACCGACCAAAAAGCTTGCCGATGGTACTCATGCTTGAACTCAAAACGGGAAAATCAGAAGACAAATCGAAATTGGAAACGGAAGTCTAATATTAAGAATTCTTTACTTCCAGTAGCCCCAATAGCGTTAAATTCAGTGACTAGCTTTTTTTCAATTATTAAGAACCGTTAACATGCGATTTCCTAGGGCGTTTCGGCGTTTTTTGGTCGGATACTTGTTGCTGCATTTGCTCGCCGTCGCGCTATTCGTTTTTACTTTGACACGAATCACCCGGAATCAGATGATTCGAGATGCCCAGACGCGAATGGGCACAATGACGACAATGCTCGCCAACCATGTCGATCGAGTGGAAGGCGGACTTGGCAGCCCAAGCTTGCTGGACATGATCAAGCAATTGGGTGAAGAGACCAATTCGCGATTCACGTTGATCAACACCGAGGGCACGGTGATCGCCGATTCGGTGACTGAGCTGCGCGACATCGGACCCCACGGCACACGCGAGGAAATCGTGTTGGCAAAAGCGAACGGGAGCGGCTTCTCGGAACGATTCAGCTCCACGCTCAACAAACCGATGATGTACCTTGCCAAATCCTATCGCTCCGCTGATTCCAAAGAGCAAGCTGGATTTCTGCGCGTTGCGATCCCGGCCGTTTCTATTAACTCCGCCATCACCAACATTCAAAAACTGATTTGGATCTTCGCGATCGCAACCAGTTTATTGACGGCGCTGTTGATGGCTTTCTTTTCCGCACGCAGCATGGAACCGCTGAATTTGTTTTCTGAAACCGCTCGACGAATTGGCGATGGCGATTACCGTCAAGACTTATCACTCAGGCAGCAGCGCGACGAGTGGGGCGAGTTGTCACAAGCGTTCGACCAAATGCAAAATGAAATCACTCAACGCGAAGAGCGATTGACCGAAAACAGCCAACGCTTGGAAGCGGTTCTATCTAGCATGATTGAAGGCGTGATCGGCATCGATTCGGTTGGCTCGGTAATGCTGGCCAACGGCGCGGCTTGTAAAATGCTTTCGCTTTCGCTGAGCGAACTTCGTGGCAAGAAATTGCTGGACATTGTTCGGATTCCGGAACTTCGAACCGCCGTTGAAAACACCCAACTCAACCGAACCTTTTCGAAGACCGAATTCGAAACTCACTTTGAACCCAAGCGCCGGCTCAAAGCGCGAGTTTCTGTGCTGACCAAAGAGGATGGCCAACAACCTCCGGGAGCCGCCGTCGTTTTTCACGACGTCACTGAACTGAGGCAACTTGAGACGATGCGGCAGGATTTTGTTGCTAACGTTTCTCATGAATTGAAAACGCCGCTTTCTTCAATTAAGGCCTACACGGAAACTTTGAAACTGGGAGCGATTCACGACCAAGACAAGAACTTGCATTTTGTGAAGCGGATCGAGTCGCAGGCGGAGCAGTTAGAGAACCAAATTTTGGACTTATTGGAATTAGCGAAAGTCGAATCCGGGAAAGCCGCCTTTGTCATCACTGACGTTTCAGTCAACAGTGCTTGTGATGCAAGCTACCATGCTTTGATGCCGTTGGCCGATGAGAACCAAGTTCGGCTCAAACTTGCGCTCAGCGATGAAGACTTAACCATCCGCGCCGACCGCGAAGCCATCGAAACAATCATCAAGAATCTACTCATCAACGCGATCCATTACACGCCGACCGGAGGCAACGTCACTATCGAGTCAATGCTGGATGACACGGAAGTCGTGATCAACGTAATTGACACTGGAATCGGAATCGCCGCCGATCAACAAGCTCGTGTGTTCGAGCGGTTTTATCGCGTTGACCGTGCGCGCTCTCGGGAGAAAGGCGGCACCGGTTTGGGCTTGGCAATCGTCAAACACTTAACGCAAGCATTCGATGGTCGGGTTACGTTGGAAAGCCAGGTCGGTAAAGGCTGTAAGTTTCAAGTGCGAATGCCGGCTGTGCTTAATGAAGGCGACGTTCATTGAACTAATTTTCATGGGAGCCTTGCTCTGGATTGCGTGGACATGCTGACGAAAGGGACAAAAGGGAGATCGCGGCACCAACCGCTTCACATCTAAAGAACCAACAAAACTGATGAATCAATATTTATCACCTTCGCCTGAACTTGCTCGCGGTTTTTTGGTTCTCTCGTTCGCCTCCTCCTTATTTGCTTTCTTTTTAATCGCCGCCTTCTTGCTCGCTGCCCTCTTCTGCTCTGTCATTTCTTTGCGAATCGAGAGGCGGCCTTTGACATCAATCTTGATTGGCATGCTGGCGACACCGCCACCGTCGGTATCGAGCGCAATCGCTTCTAAAGTTATTGGGCCACGACCAAGCAATTTTGCTGGAATTCGAAACTCGACCT
Organism: uncultured Pirellulaceae bacterium; assembly: GCA_964589435.1. Lineage (GTDB taxonomy): Bacteria > Planctomycetota > Planctomycetia > Pirellulales > Pirellulaceae > Mariniblastus. The sequence continues at coordinate 18,399 of CAZPTT010000058.1, read as the reverse complement.
CACGGCCGATCCGTTTTGCGATCGGTCTCATGTTGTGCATCAACTCAATCGAATCGCCAAAGTTCGAAGTGGCAGTAAAAACAAGTTCATCGGTATCTAGAATTTCGACTTGATCCGTCGACAGCTTCGTCTTAAATCCAGAGTTATTAACTGAGACCGACACGATCTGGTTACCCGTTGTTTCGATTTCGTTCTTGGCGATCGCGACCACTCGCAATTCATGAAAGCCGTCCGACATGCCGGTCGTGTCGAGTTTGATTTTTCGCTTCCCACCCTCCAGCCGAGCCCGGTTGACCAAAACACCATCGACATACGTCTCGATCCCGGCGATGGGAACGGGCGACTGAGAACCGTCGACTTCGAAGTTCAGCGTCGCCTTAATTTCGCCACCGTCGTCAATCCCCACCAGCGAAATCACCGGCTTCGTTGCGTAAGGTTGGCAAAGCGCGTCACCAACGATCAACATCTGATGAGAACCTTGGATCGACTGATAGAACGACTCCGCTAAAGAACAACCGGCTACGTAATGGGCATGAATCATCGGATGAGGAAATTTCGCTTGAACTGCGTAGGGTTCGACCACGGCACCGCTCGCTCCAGCCGCTCCGTTGCGAATAAACTCGCTCAGCTTCGTTTGCGACGCAATGTCCATTTTGCCACCGTAGCTGGTCAGGTTATCGCCAATGGCTCCGGGCAAGAACTTACTGCCGGAACTGGTCCAGTTGAAGTTCGGAGTTCCTGTCGTCAGCCCCAACACGTCACGTTCTTGATTGGGCAGCGGCTGCTTGATCACCACACCTTTGTGCCCGAGCCGCTCCAACGCTTCGATCGCTAATCGATAATTGGGAAAACGAGTCGTGTTTCTGACGTCTTTCGTGTCAGAGAAATAGAACGTGCCAGTTGGGTGTGTTTCATCAGCCCTCGTTGAAATTTTGAGTTGCCTCAAGGCTTCTTTTTCAGTCGTGCCATAGTTTCGCGTGATCGCCAACACCGTCGACAAAAAGAAGCGGTTGCCCTGCCCCGGCTCCCGATTGAGCATCCCGTTCGGAGCCCAAGCCCGCTTGCTCTTGAATCCTCGAGTCGTAACAAAATCGAATGGCTGGTCTGGCATTCGCTCGACGATTCCTTGAAACAACGGATCATCGCTGATTTCGCTGAACGCCAGATCGGACTGCGTCTGAGAGCGATATTTCCAACCGCCTCGGACGGCTTGAGTAAGCCAGCGAACTGCTTGGCTCGCGTCCCCTTTTCGCGCACTAAATCTAGCCAGCCAATAAGTCACAGCAACTTGATCTGGATTCAATTTCGCCAATCCTTCCAACGTCTTGATGGCTTGGTCGAATTCAGCTCCTTCGGATTCGAATGCGGCGGTGGCGTTTTCAAATTCTTTTTGCCGTGAACCAACAAATGGCCGCTTTAAGATCGCGCTGGCACGCCGGCGAAAATATGTATTTGAATCGAGAGTCATATAGCCCGGTTGGTCAGCAATCACGGCGCCTGCGAAATAGGTCAACGCATTCAACGAGCCATGGCCATGATAGAGCTGTTTTTGAAAACCTCTTTCAGATCCCAACGCATCGCCCACTCTTGCTGACAATAAACTGGTGTGGTCGCGAACATCGATCGTCGTCGGGAAACCGGCGGAGTAAACGATGTAGTCGATTCCGTCTCCGATTTTTCGTTCATGCATCTGCTGCAAAATCGGTTTGATAATCTGCTCTTTGAAAACCTCCAGACTGGCAATCTGGCGTTCGGGTAAACCGTTAAGATAAATCACGTTGCGGGCGGGAATTTGCCGGGCTTGGATGTAATGATTGGCAATCAACTTCGACGCAGCCGAATCACCATTGACGACCAGCACAACGTTTTCTGGACCGCCCCCGGCGTAGCAGCTCGCCGATCCCAGCAGCGTGAGAGCAGCCAAAATCATGGCGGTGGCCAAGCACCTGGCAAACCAGATTCTCGTCGGCAAGTTCTTCCCTGCTAAGGCTCTCAAACCTCTCAAAGGCCAAAAATCTCTGAAAGGGCTAAAACCTCTCAAAGGGCTCGGTATCCAACATCGGTGGTTCATAAAGAGCCCGTTTCTAGGATTTCTATTTGCTGGTTAACATTGGTAACGATGTTCACTTTCCGAAACCAATTTTAGGGGATTTGACGAGAATTACTTGGTGGCCAACCTTTCACCGATCGGCCTTCACTGTTTGTTAACGAACCAGCAAAACGTCCACTAAATAAGCTGCACTTTCTTGCTCATTCTGTTTCATCGTCAAACCGATTCGAATCAAGATTTTCTCGGTTTTTTGAACTTCAAATCGGTTCGCAACACCGCTCATTTTGCTCGATTTAAAAATTCATCAAATCATTAAGAAACATTAACCTGTTCTTAATATTCGATTGTTAGCTTAGGCCGAAATTAAAGGGTAGAGAAACCCGACGGACGCCAATCCAAATGATTTGGAAACGAAACAGAATGAATCGTATCGACACAACATTGATGATCTTAGCAACAGGCTTCCTCTTTATCTTAAGCGGTTGCGAAACTGGCACAACCGAAACGCCAGCGACTGGCAGTCCCAACACTGCAAACGTTGAAACCTCAGACATCAGTGAACAAAACACCAGCCTCTCCGGCAGCGTCACCATCGAGGGCTCAAGCACCGTCGAACCGATTTCGAACCGAGCCAAAGAGAAATTCAACGAACAATTTCCGAACGTTAACATTTCGGTCAGCGGACAAGGAACAGGCAACGGCTTCAAAGCTCTCAGTGGTAAAGAATGCGATGTCTCGGATGCGTCGCGACCAATCAAAGGCAAAGAGCTTTCGCTTTGCCAAGAAGCCGGCATTAACTTTTACGAAGTCCCCGTCGCCTACGACGGATTGACCATCGTCATCAACAATGAAAACGACTTTGTCAAAGAGCTGACAGTCGCTCAACTGACTCAGATCTTCCGCGAAGACACCGCTGCCAAGACTTGGAATGAAATCAATCCAGAATGGCCAACCGAAAAAATTGGCATCTATGCTCCAGGAATTGCTTCTGGTACTCACGATTACTTCGTCGAAGTGGTTGGCAAGAAAGCCAAAAAAGGTCTTCGGGCAGACGAGCAAACGATGCTTTCCGAAGATGACAAAGCCTTGGTCACTGGCGTCAAAGGCGACAAGTATTCGATCGGCTTCTTTGGCTATTCGTACTACGAAGCAAACAAGGACGAGCTGAAAGCTGTTCCGATCGTCAATCCTGCAAACGAAACAGCCGTCACGCCAAGCATGGCGACCATTGAATCAGGTGAGTACGCTCCGTTCAGCCGGCCGCTGTTTATCTATGTCAATGCGAACTCTTATCAGCGTGCGGAAGTCAAAGAGTTCGTTGACTTCTACTTGAAGAACATTGTGCAAATTGTCAAAGACGCCAGCTACGTTCCATTGCCGGCTGACATTTACGAGGCTGCCCAAGCCCGCATCATCAAAGATCTTTCGGGAACCCACTACGTTGACGCGGAAGGTAACAAGCGTGAAGGCGGAGTGACAGAAGTTTACACAGAAGAGAACCTGGGGAACTAGGTATTAGCAGGACGACCGAAGGCGGAGCCAGCGGAATCATTGAAGAGACGTACGCCTCCCAAAGAATTGCTTAATGAGCACAACCACATCTGGATCGGGTTTACTCGAAGCCGGAACCAATCCCACCTCGAGGCTCCAAGTCCGCTCGTCGGCTACTAGCAAACGCTGGCAGGCGGTCGTCGTGACGGCGCTTGTTTTCTGTGCTCTCGTCTCGGTTGCGACAACGATCGGCATCATCGTGATGCTCATTGTTGAGTCATGGGGATTCTTTGCCGATGACCGCATCGAAATTTTGAAATTCCTAACCGGAACAAAGTGGACGGTTGGGCAAACCCAAGGCGCCCTGAGTTACGGCATTTGGCCGCTGCTCTCAGGCACGCTTCGAATTACCGGGATCGCGATGTTGATCGCGCTACCGATGGGGTTGATTTCTGCGGTTTATCTAAGCGAGTACGCCTCCAAGCGAGTTCGCTCAGTGCTTAAACCTACGCTGGAGATTTTGGCTGGCATTCCGACGGTAGTACTGGGTTTCTTCGCGGTCAAATTTATCACGCCATACATGCTAGAACCCATTGGCGATTTCAAAACATTTAACGCAACCTCGGCGGGAATTGCAGTCGGTATACTTTGCCTTCCGCTAGTAACATCACTTGCCGAAGATGCGCTCAGAGCCGTTCCAAGTCGATTGCGAGAAGGAGCCTACGGGCTGGGATCAACACGACTGGAAGTCACAATGAAAGTCGTCGTGCCGGCCGCGCTGTCCGGCATCATTTCGGCCTTCCTGCTCGCCCTCGCTCGCGCCATTGGCGAAACGATGGTGGTTGCCTTGGCAGCCGGAAGCACACCGACTTATACGCTTGACCCGCGAATGCCGTCGCAAACCATGACCGGTTTCATTGTTGAGACTTTCAAAAGCGAATCCGTTGTACCTGGAACCCTGAGTTACTTTTCGATCTATGCCGTCGCGGCAATGTTATTCCTGATTACGTTTTCGATCACTCTGGTCGGTCAAATCATCCGGATGCGGTATCGTGAGGTTTACGACTAATGGCCGATCCAATCCTCAAAGATCCAAAACACCGCAGCGAATCGAAACGCAAACGATTCAGTAGTTGGTTTTCCGTCATTTGCTTGCTCGTCTCCAGCATTGCCGTCGTCGTACTGGCCACGTTACTGGTCTCAATTTTCGTAACCGGTGGGAGCTGGTTGAATTTTGAATTCCTGACTGCTTCCCATCGCGAGAACAATCCTGAGTCGTCAGGAATCGGACAAGCGATCGTTGGCTCCTTGGTCATTTGCGCGATTTGCGGACTGGCAGCGCTACCAATTGGAATTGGCACCGCGATTTTTCTCGAAGAGTTTCAACCTCGAAATCGCTACCTGAGAATGTTCCACGGCTTGGTTCAGCTAAACATCAATAACTTGGCGGGTGTGCCTTCGATCGTTTACGGCATCCTTGGCTTGACGGCTTTCGTTTACATGTTTGGAGCCTTCAACTCAATCAAAGTCAACGACCAACCGGACTTTGAACTGGGAGCCACTTACTATTACCAAGTCAAAACACTGGGCGGGACGTATGCAAAATTTCCAGCCAAGCGATCGTTGCAACCGAGCTTCGAACCGAAAAGCGAAACCCCGGTCGATATTGGCTCTGGCGATGTTGGCTCCGGTCAAATGCTTGCTCTCAACGTTGTATCTCGATCCGATCCGAAAACGGATTACGCAGATAAAGAATCACACACGATCTTTAAGGGCTCAACAGCGCATTTGGAAACCCGAGATGGCCAGTCAGTCTACGTGATGCAATCAATCGCCGGCAACGAATTGTCATTTCCTGCCCATCCGACCTACGCTCAGTTTGCCAAAATCCTCGAACCGATCACAGTCACGGGGCCAGACGGGACGACTTTCGAATTGAACGTCCTCGACAAATCAGCTGCAATCCCCAAAGACGATGCGATCAAAGCGAGAAGCGTTTTTGCTGATTCGCCAGATCCGACCAAGCGATCGTCAGCGTCGATTTTTCGAGAGTCGTCGTTCTTTCATATGCATCTTCCGTTCAGCAAAAGCGTTCTCTCTGCAGGGCTGACCTTGGCTCTTGTCATTTTGCCGATCGTAATCATCGCCTCCCAAGAAGCGATTCGCGGCGTGCCTCAGACGCTTCGCGAAGCCGCCTTCGGCATGGGTGCGACTCGTTGGCAAGTCGTCCGCGGGGCCGTTTTGCCGTCGGCAACCCCAGGCATCATGACGGGTGCAATCCTTGCGATGAGCCGCGCGGTCGGTGAAGCCGCACCGGTGCTCGCCGTGATGGGTGGCGTCCTCGGTACGACATCGGGATTGTCCAGCCTGATGGACAAAACACCCGTGTTACCGGTAACCATTTTCAAATGGGCTGGTGACGAAAATGCCGGTTTCGAAAACTTGTCAGCCGCAGCAATCATTGTCTTGCTGGTGTTTTTGCTGATGATGAATTCGGTTGCGATTTTGATCCGATATCGATTTGAAAAGAACTACGCGAGTTAACTATTCCATTCATCAACCGATGCCGAATCTACTACCAACGCCCAAATAAATTTGCACACAACGTCGCAACACCCAATAACGCGAGAGTGATGGAACCCATGCTGATGAAAACGACTTCACGAAAAACCACGAAGAAAAAGAAAATGACTCATCACCAGCCTCAACTTGCCAGTCCAACTGCCGTCGGTTCCGGCGTAGGGGCTACGATAGTAGTCCAAGCTCCAGAACAAACGGCCATTGAGATCAAGGACTTCAATGCGTTTTATGGTGACTTCCAAGCAATTCACAACGTCAACTTGGCAATCCCCAACCGACAGGTTACTTCGTTCATCGGCCCAAGTGGTTGCGGGAAGAGCACACTACTGAAGTGGTGCAATCGGATGAATGACATCGTGGCGATCGCCCACGCCAATGGATCGCTAAAGGTTGGCGACACAAATGTCCTCGACCGACGAACCGATGTTGTCAATCTTCGTCGGCAAGTCGGCATGGTGTTTCAAAAGGCCAATCCGTTCCCAAAATCCATCTATGACAACGTGGCTTACGGACCCCGATTGCATTACAAAATCTCGCGAGCCGATTTGGACGACCTGGTTCAATGGTCGCTAAAGAAAGCCGCATTGTGGGATGAAGTCAAGGATCGGCTGAACAAATCAGCACTTGGCCTATCGGGTGGCCAGCAACAACGGCTGTGTATTGCCCGCGCCATTGCGGTCGGCCCAGAAGTTCTGCTGATGGACGAGCCCTGCTCAGCCCTTGATCCGGCTTCGACCTCTCGGATTGAAGATTTGATTTTCGAGCTACGCGAGCAGTACACAATTGTGATCGTGACGCATAATATGCAACAAGCAGCTCGTTGCAGTGATCGCACCGCATTTTTCTTTGAAGGCAAGATCATCGAAGAAGGCGCCACCAAGCAAGTATTCACTCGGCCGCAAGAGAAACAGACCGAAGACTATGTCACGGGAAAATTTGGTTAGCCCACACTTATTATTATTCATTCTTAACCGCCACCGGCCAAACCATGAACCTAATTCTCATGCATCGATGCAATTAAGAATCCACTCAAACGTCTTTCAACTGAGAACCCCAAGAATCGTTCAGCCATGTCCAAGCACTTACAAAACGACGTCCAACTATTACATCACAGTTTGATGTCTGTGTTTGGGATCGTCGAGCAAATGATCGACAAGGCCGTTCGGGCGTTATGCGATCGACAAGTCCAATTGGCAGAAGAAGTCATTGTGGCAGATGCATTGGTTGACGAGGCCGAAGTTCGCATCGAAGAAGATTGCTTAAAGATTCTAGCGCTTCACCAACCAGTAGCCGCTGACCTGCGACGAATCGCGACTGTCTTGAAGATCAATTCGGATTTAGAACGTATCGCTGACCTGGCTTGTAACATTGCCGAACGGGCTCAATGCATGCACGAGCATCCGTACTTCCCGATTCCTGAACAGCTATCGGACATGGTGCTTGAGTCAAGCAAAATGGTTCGGATGGCTTTGGATTCGTTTGTCGATTCGAACACCAAGCTGGCTCGGGCCGTCATCCAAAGTGATCAAGCCGTCGACGATTTCAATCTGGTTGTCATCTCCGAATTACAATCGTTGATGAAACAGGATGCTTCTTTGGTTGAACCTGCACTCCACTGTTTTTCTGCTTCCCGGCACTTGGAACGTATTGCCGACCACGCCGAGAACATTGCTGAAGATGTGATCTATCTGGTCGACGGAGACATCGTTCGCCACCAGACCAGCTTTGTTAACAACCAGTTCGAGCGCGAGAAATAGGCCGCGTTCGTCGCGAAGGACGACCTTTATTGGTTGATCAAAATTTGCCAGTATGAAAATTTGATTTCCAACTAAATCCTCAAGCTAGATTTTCTTAAGCTAGATTCTTAACTACTCGACTCAGCAACAATGCCGAAAACTAAAATCCTTGTCATTGAAGACGATCGTGCCATTGCCGAAGTACTCGAATACAATCTCTGCAACGCGGGCTACGATGTTTTTTGTGCCCATGACGGGCAAGACGGCATCAATCAAGCGCGCGCCAAATCGCCAGACTTGATTGTCCTTGATTTGATGATCCCGGTGATTGACGGAATCGAGACGTGCCGAATCTTGAGATCGGAAAGCAATACCCGCGAGACGCCGATCATGATGCTGACGGCGAAATCGGAGGAAATGGATCAGTTGATCGGATTCTCTGCCGGCGCCGATGACTATGTCGTAAAACCTTTTAGCGTGAGAATATTGCTGGAGCGTGTTAAGTCTTTACTTCGGCGGCACAGCCGAACTCATGGCCCGAATTCGGACATCGTGGTCAATGGCAACGTGACGGTTGATCGGGTCAAACATCGAGTTTCAATTGACAACCAAGCGATCGACCTGACGCCCAGTGAATTTCGTTTGCTTGATACGCTGATTCGCCACCCAGGCCGGGCGTTTGATCGCAGCGAGCTAATTGATTCCGCTCTCGGGGCTGATACTTTGGTTCTTCAGCGAACCATCGACGTACATATTCGCTCTCTTCGTAAGAAGCTGGGGAAATGCAGTGAATTCGTGCAAACGGTTCGCGGCGTAGGGTATCGTTTCCAGGAACCTCCCTCGAATTGACAAGCGAAAGCGGCACAATTTGCCGGATCAGACTTGGTATTTACTTGTAAATCCTAGGCGTAAGTCCAAAACCGCCCTTGCCGATAAAATCTGTATTTCCTAAACTGACGCGTCTCAATTTGGTTCTCGTTTCAATCAGGTTCGAGAGTGGTTAGTCAGTCGGCTTTTTCGACTGGTAAATTAAGTCGAGAAACGTCGAAGAGTACTGACCAACTTGCCGACACTAATTAGACTGTTGGTTTGGTTCCACGATCCGCTGTCATCAAATCAAAGTTTTAAAACATATTCCCCTGTAGCTCAGTTGGTAGAGCAACGGACTGTTAATCCGTTTGTCGTAGGTTCGAGCCCTACCGGGGGAGCCTTCAAAAAGCCCGCTTAACTCAACGTTTTGCGGGCTTTTTTCGTTTTCAGGTGGATCGACCGCTTCATCCAAAATGTCGCTCAGATTAGCCAGTTTTGCATTTTCTACTGTCCCATGCACTGTCCCAAAATCTGAATTGGGCTCTTCGGCGGAACCTATACCAAACGGACTTCTGTCTTCTCGGATTTGGCCAAGCTTCTCAATCGCAGCCGATTTGTCATCGAAAGAAAGGTGGGTGTAGATGTTTGCCGTTAGATCGACTTTGGAATGTCGAGCAAGTTCCTTGGCTACGTTCAACGATACATCGGCTCTAGCGAGATCCGTAATGAATTGATGTCGCAGCGCGTGGAAGTCATAGTCATCTCCGTTCTCGTCCGTATATGGAATACTGGCAAGTTTGAGATCACGGCGGATCATTTCCGCTGCTGCCTTATTCCAATTGCCTGGCCAAATTGGACCGTCCTCGGCTTCAATCGAGTTGAAGTAGTTGGCGAGCTGATCTGCAAAACTGGAATCTAACGGGATACGAGCGAGGTCTGAGTTCTTAGTATAAGCCCCTCTTACCGTCACCATCGCTGGATTCGAGTCCAACTTATATGATCGTCTGGTTGTTGATGCGATTTCGCTCGCTCTCAAACCTGTGTAAGCCGCAAGCAAATATAGCATCGCGCGATCTTGGCCTGACAAGCCCTTGTACATTTTCGGGCTGTTCTTGGCCGCATCAACAAACAGAGAAAACCGTTCGGCCTTAAGTGCGCGCCGGCTCTTGCGAACATCCGATTTCGCATCGATCTTATCGAGCAATTCAAACGGGCTTCTCTCAACAACCCTAGCATTCCTCCAAAGCCATTTTCCGAACCCACGAAGTGCAGTGACGTGGTGGTTGCTGGTTGCCGCCCCCATCGACTTTGATTGGCTGGCGTTATACCAATCTGACACCTCGGTCAAATATGTCTCACCGCGAGGTTGAATTGGCGCCCCTTTTTTCTTCCAGGCTGTCACCGTACCAACCCCGACCCCAAACTCGTCGGCAATTTCTTGGTAGCTATTGGCGGCTCCGGAAACACGATAAGCCTCGACTACTTTTTCTTGACGCTGACGGTACAGCCATGTAGCTGCAGTCTCCGAATCCAAATCAGCGATTCGTAGAAACTGGCAAGCTCCAAAGACCGTCTCGATTCTGCGAATCGTCAATCCCGCATATTCTTTGGTGTTGCCTTTAGCCAACAAATGCTCATGGTAACGATCGACCAATTCGCCGAGTGGCTGCTGTGTCTCTGATGAGTAGTCGGCAACTCCAGCTGCCTTCCTCTCCGCTGCCTCAATTAAGTTACGAAGCATCACCTTCGCGGCTCGCTTATTTTGGCATAAGCGAACACGTTTGCCTTTTGATTTTTTCTTCCCATGCCGGCGACGAACAATTCGATCTTTCGCGGATTCTATGACCGGAAGCTCGGCATACCAATCCTTTGATGTTGTAACTTCCTTAGTCGCCCCAGGAGTTGATGCTTTCATCCGTTTGCCGTCGGCATCAACCCATCGTGTTTTCTTTACCTTGAATAAATCAGGCAGTTTCATGTTTAGCACCTCTTAGTCTGTGAAAGTTAATTTTGACGAGTAAAGCGCAGCATGTCTTTTTTCAGGCGAACAAAACTCTTCTCCGTTGGACAGCCAAATTCAAACCAAAGTTCGATGTCCTTTACCTGCCAACGAACAATTCGCCGCTGCATCGGAATTGTTGGTGGTAGTTCGCCGCTGTCTCGCATGCGATAGATTGTGTCTCGCGAAATGTTCAGAAATTGAGCAAGTTGTTGGACATTGTAGGTTGCAGAAGAAATTTGATTGAGTTCTCGATTTTGAGAACAATTGGTTTTCATTTTTGTTTGACATTCTCGGCGCGCAGGGGCAATTGTTGCCACCGTACGCGACACCAGAAGTAACAACCGTTCCAGCAGTTGCTGATATGTTTTTTGCAAACGAGTTGCCCTGCGGCCTTGGGTTGGGCCGCTCAGGAACTCGTGTCAATTATCAATTAAATGCGTTCGATAATTCCTCCTTTAGGTTTGTACGCTCGCCAATTGGTTCATTTGCCTTGAAGCTTTGCTTCACTTGCCTCGATTCACGAGGCGTCGGGTGTGCGGCAGCACGCAGGCAACACATAAGAAGATAAGAAAGGAACAAAGTGACTAAACACAGTTCCTCCTAACAGATTCCCAGTGTAACTTCGCACGCTTGGCGATTTTACAGAGTTCATCGGTGATCTCATGGAAACACGCTTCAGTGCATGTGTCAGAGATTCTTCCCAGTACAGTCTTCGCTGCCTTTCTCGTAAGTGCAGGACCTACAGCATGAATCCAACCTGTTACAACCAGTTTTCCGACCTTTGGGTTGGGCGACATGCCTAACCCTTCCTTAAGGTCATCAAATGCTTGTTCCGGGATACGGAAGTTCAACCTTCCATTGCTCCAGTAAGGAACTAAGCCCAGGACTTTTGCTCCATGATCAGGGTCACGGATGTCTACAGGTGGACCATCTTCTGACTTGAGTTCCATTCCAATCTCATCGAGGAATATTCTCATGCCTTCAATTAGGTCTTCACACTCACTTTCCGTCTTCCATAAAAGGATGAGGTTGTCAACGAATCGTTGAAAACCAGACGGACAAAATCCTGTGACCTCAGTTTCCATTCTGAGATCCAGGTAGGTACGGAGTAACAACTCCATGGCGAGGGGACTGAAGGGCGAGCCTTGATCCAGTCCCGACGCGGGATTGCGGCCTTCGTGGCCACGAATGATCTGTTCAATGAGCCAAATAAGCTCTGGGTTAGTTGTATGATTACGGAAGCAATCCATCGCCATGTCTAGATTAGCATTTGGAAAGCAGTTCTTTACGTCATCTAACGCGAGGATGTATGCCTTGTCCTTGCGTACACGCTTTTCCATTTGGGCAAAGATTTGGAGGGCATCCTGCCCGAGACGAGGTAGGACACTCTGAAAATACGGTGTCACACATTTCTGCAATGCTTTAGAAATCGTACGATCGGGGAAAACATTGGGAAGTGACAGTTTACGAAAGCCATTGCCGCTTTTCTTCAAGATTCGGCAGACGCGAGTTTCACTGGGCACGTATGTTCGTCGTCGCAGAGATTCATTTGCCGCTTGAAGTGCTTTGTCGGAAAGATACTTCAAATCGCTGATTGCAATGCCGTCAGGCCCTCCAGCGTCACCGCCAGTTCGCTTGAGTTCATCAAAGGCAGCACGAAGATTCTTCGGTGAGGCAAACCGGCGCATGTCAAAGCGATTCAGATCGGCGGCTTCATAAAATGATGGAAGTCGACGACGGCGCCGCTCGACAGGCATCCTGGCGAGAGTGTGAGGATTCGTTGTGTTGCCACTAGTTGTCATGGATTCGCTTCCCATATTTTGCGATGAAGAACTTACAGCGCTCATCAACCAAAGAAGTACCAGGACGCACGGCACCATGTTCGCGGTAGTAGTCAAATCGGTGCTTGCTGTGCTCTCGGCGAGAGGCACACTTGCTGTTTCGAGGCCGAGTGCGCCAATGCTCTTGATCAAAGAGATCAACAATCAAGAGTGGCTTGCGATCTGTTGCCGTCCCAAAACACCAGGAACTGGGAATCAGAGGGCGCTCACCCCCTCCAGCCCAAATGATGACGTCGGAAATCCGACCCCGAAACCCTGTCGGTGAATTATGGTCGTAGATGACAATTTGCTTTTGACCGTCCTTCCACAGGCGAGTCTCCCGGCGGATGGCATTTCGGACACTGCCTGGCACTCGACTTAGAGCCTCTTCGCCAACTTCACCATAGACCGGCCAATCAAGAAGCAACTTCTTTAGTGCCAAGGCATGGGCAACGCGGTCGACAAGAACCGTTACACTCGGAGACCCACCAACAAAGCAGCTTTCGCGAGCCAAAAACTTCAGGTCCCGGTGCTTTTGCAATGACGAAACGTCGCCAGCAATACCAAGAGCGATTTTAGATATGAGCTTATTGCGTCGGAAACAACTCGCATAACGAGGGCTTCCATCGCTGCCGGAATCCGCTCTTACCATTGCCAGACTTGTTGCACGGCGTGCGCGACCATAAGGCATCACATCGAACGTTGATGGGCCAAAGGTCGTAAAGAGCTTTCCTTTGTCGAAGTCGCTTGCTCTTGAGAGCCAACCCCCATCAACGAGCCCAAAAAGCCGGAAGCTTGCGTCAGGTTGTGCAAGAACCGTTTCCAAGCGCTGGTGACTCGCGTTAAGCGCATCCAAAACAAGAACGAGATCAAAGTGCGACAATTCAAGTTCACTTGTGCCGAAGTACGTCGCAAATGCGAGCTCTGCAATCGCATCTCCATCTACAACTGAGTGGTTTCGAATAAGGGTGCACGGGCCAACAAACTCGTGATTCCAATAAGAATCGGTTTGACCATGGCACAACTCACGAACTTGTGAGTAAAGTTTCTTGAGGTTCTTTACTTTGGAGCCAATCACTGCCATCCGAATCGTTGGAAACGATAGACGGATATCTCGAAACACATCGGCAATGCTTTTGCTACCGCCAAAGAATCGGATTTGTCCACTTTCGTTGCTTGCGAGAAACCCCGGCAAGTCCGCATAGGTACAACGGTCGACAACCTCGGGGGCCCCAAGCGTTTGAATACGCCGGTGGCTGTAGATCGTGGTACCCAAGTGACTCTTTACCAATTGCGAAAGACCAAAGTTGGGCAGCGGATACGAATATCCATCGCTGCTTCCAGACAGGAAGCTCGTTGGAAGCCGAGTCAGCTTGCCTGTTTCTGGGTCAGTTTCGACCTTTGTGGCCCCAAAGTCTTGAAGACCATGGAGTGCAAGCGCGTCTGGCCATTCGTTTATTATCATTCCGTTGCGGACAACGACGGGATGATCTGTTTCGATAGTAGACACTTCCACCCTCTAAAACTCTCGAACAAGTTGCTTTACAACTCCAACAAGACGAGTGACACCGCGATGAGCATCAACGGTTTCACCAAAGTCGATGGATCTCAGGTGCTTGCCAGTGTCTTTGTCCTTCCCATGCTGCTCTGACATTTTCGAGAAAGGCACAACCTTTAGCCCTTCGTCTGACGAGATTACGACCCAAGCGTCTTGGTTAAGAGAGTCGAATTCAAAAATAGATTCGATTAGTAGGTAGTCATTGGGAAGTACGTGCTTCAGCACCGACGTGGTTTTCTTAATTCGTGAAACCTGCACAGCATAAACAGTCTTAGTAGCAATTGTGGGCGCAACTGCCAGTTTTGCGAGCGTCAAATGAGATGGGTATTCACTTGGGCTTCCAGGCAAAAGTTGCTTTGACACTGGAACGTATGGCGTCGCCAACAGTTCTCTGTGGTCTGAATTAACTAGTTGCTCAAAGTCAATCGCCTCAAGTGCAGCCATGACTTTCTTGCTTGGATTTTGCTCACCTCGACAGATACATGACATCAGGCTTTGGCTACAGCCGATCAATTCAGCCGCTATTTGCTGGCTTCCAACCTTCTTTACCAACGCAAGTACTTTCTTGCCGTCTTTAGAGAGCTGGTTACTTTTTCGAGATTTTGCCATTGCCGTCACCGGTCGTACTGGTACTATGTATTATTTGTAAATAATAGCAGTAGGAATGCACAGATTCAACCCAAATGGTAAAAATCAACCAAAATGAGCCATCTTTTTTCTAATCTACTTGACGCTGTGCGTTGTGAAGAGCATGCCCTACCACCGCATATCGCCTGGCTGGAAAAAGTCGCTCGACAATGCACGCACAGCGCAACAACACTTCGACTGGCGATTAGCCTCGTGACAGAGATACTCCGCTATGAACGCCGGGCACAACGTGTACACAAACAAATGCTTAAAAAGTTCAAGCTAAACCCTTCTTCGGCCTATCGAGCGCTAGAAACATTGAAAAGCGAGGGACTTATTGAACTGACTCGGACTCATAAGAAGAGCCCTCTCGTCAAAATACTGCTACCAGAATCAACATTCAGAAAGAGTGAAGAGGGGGTGACAATTCACTTACCAATCAACGCCAAGGAACCCCAGAATGTATAACCGAACACCAGTACTCAATCTTGGTTTTGGCAACCAGCAAATACTGAGCAAAGAACAAACATGGCTCCGTTGCGCACTCACGCTAAAAGGCAAAGCCGTTGTTGCTCTCGCAATTCTTCTACTGCACGCTTCAAGAACAAATATGAGCCGCCAACTTTTGCGAATCCCAAAAGAAGAGATGAAAGATCTTGGATTCAAAATTTCTTCCATCCGTAAGGCGGTTCGCCTTCTTGAGGTGGAAGATTTTATCGAGGTCAACCGACACCCCGACGAATACACGACAGTCAACATCGTTCTACATTAGCTTTGCATGCCGCGCCGTAAAACAAAATTCTTTCCTGGCCAAGCCAAGGATTGGCCGATACTGGTGCCATCTTGGAGGTGGGATCGGGCAACATGGCTGGTCGACAACAACAAGCCAGCCACTCTCAAACGTGATGGGGTGCTCATACAACGAGCTACAAAGTACATCCGAGGTGCGCGACGAGACTTTCGCTCGTGGCGAGATCAACTGGTACTAAAAAACGATCCTCTTCTCCATGATGTGTTCGAGTTTCGCAATCAAAACATGCTTCAAGCGATGGAACTACGGTGCCGGCTAATTGCTGGTGAGGCACCTGGTGTCATCGCAATCAAGATGAGCTATCGGAAAGAATTCGTCGAGCTATACGGCGATCTATTTTTCGATGTTCGCCACCGCCTGGAATCGACCAGCTTCATCCACTTCAATGCAATCGGCCTGCGTCCGTGCGCACCCGCCACCGGTGAGCAGCTAATGTTGCTGTCTATATACAACCATGGCCCTGAATTCATCGACGCTTGGATTCGGTGGTGGCCGGACCAAGGTGTTCCAGGCGACCTTTCGACTCGTGAAGGACGATCTCACGAAGCGATCGAGCTCTTTTGCCTCGCTCAGAATTTACCCAATGACGCGAAATCGCAAAAATTATTGCTCAAAAATATGCCATTGATCGGAAAACTTGCCCCACAAATGTTCCAACGGCGCCGCGCGCACCAAGTTTTGGCCAAAAGCAACGCCGAATGGCTCTCGAAACTCAACTGGAAGCCAAACTTTGAACATCAAAACGATCCAGATATACCACCCAATACCAACGAGAAAGACGACAGACAACTTAAAGGTTCTTCAGCGGACACTCGTTTGCCGTTAGCCGTCTGACTTCCAAATTTACTTCGACCCTCTCCTATAAAAGAATTTTGTTGAACAATTCGAATTGGTTACATAGTGAGAAAATCAAAATACCTTTCCATGCCTTACAGAAAAGACGGCAAAGTTTGTCGGACTTATGTCGGTTCGATGGACGAGCCCGTCGTCCAGTTTATTTCCCGTTCAAGTTCGCTTGCCAGCGCCAACCGATCAGCACTCAATAAAGAGGTTGAAAACGACAACCGACTATACGATTCCATAGCATATGACGCCAGCGAATGCCGGGAGTTGATTCGCAGAATGGTCGACCTTCGGCTTGGATGCGCTGGTATTGGACTAAACAAAAAATGGAAGATGAAAAACACCAGAACACCCAAAGTTGGAACGAATCTCGTGCCTAAAAGTATGACGAAAGAAGATTTTGACGAGCTCGTGGCGCTCGCCGAGGACGGCAATGAAACGGCGTTGATGTCTTTAAGACAACTAATCGCCTCGGATCGTGAATCATTCAGCCTACCAGGCGACCTGTCAGCTCATCTCCAGGATCGGTTGATCAACTTAACTACGCGAGGCAACTTACTAGCGGCGGAACTTATCAAGGGTCGTTTAAATGAATATCGAACAGCGCTCGTTGGTGGTGACGCTCATCCAGTACTGGCTCTGTTGGTGGAGAACGTTCTGACGGCATGGTTGGACGTCCAATATCGACATCTCTTAACTATCGAATGCGGCTTACAACAGCGTGAATACAACCGACGCCAGCGGCATTGCTCCGCTGCCACCAAGCGGTTGCATTCGGCGTTGGAATCGCTTGAGGAAATCAGACCAATCATACAGCAGTAAAAAATCGAACCTAAATTCACCTAAAACTTGAAAGACAAAAAATGACACGAAGATCCATGCGTACTTCTGTACGCTCGAATGCGAATTTGGAAAACTGCCAGTTCGTTACTGACACGCTAGACATCATTGCAAGCATGCGGCAACATTTGTTGGAAAATGTAGATTTGGCAGATCAGCATCTGCCCCGAATCGCATTTGAATGCAGCCAAGCAAGTGGTGCAATTCAATCTTGCGTCACCCCACGAATGCGACGTCATGTTTACGAAACCGTGGCTATGAAGCGAAACATGTCCGCCGAAGCTTTTGCTCAAATTGAGCCTGAGGCATTAAGCGAGTGCGTAATGCTTGACTGGTTGTTGCACGAAGAGGCAGTGTTAGCAATCGCTTTCTTCACCGGCGCTCGAAACCGAAATATGTTCGAAGCAAACTGGGGTGCTCTTGCGCAATCATGGCATTCGAAACTTGTACGATGCAAGCAATTTTGGTGGCCGCAACCTCACACATTTGTTACTGACCTACGTCCAGAGAACGGCCAAACAATGGTTGCGACAACCGATGGAGGAGAATTATTCTAATGTCGCAATACAACCCTGGTTACCAAGCGTGTTATCCCATCGACAAAAAATTGGAGTTGTGGATATACGACAAAGACGTTGATCGCGAAAAGCTTGCACGAAATTTTCAGCTCGCATGGAAGCGAGTCCCAGCAGTTGTTCGCACTGCCCTAACTGAATACTGGCGCGAATGCACCTTCTGTAAAGACGGCATGCCTTTGATCCAGATGATGCGTACCAAAGCTGGATTCGAAAGTGGTAAGGTCGGGTTGTGTGAACGTCTGGGCTCCGAATTAAGCTTTGACAGTCAGTATTGTGACCAGCTACTTGGCACTCAGATGCAATCACTATTCATTCACGAGATTGGCCACGCCTATCGTTGTTGCATCGGCACGGCTGGCGATAACAAAGAAGAAGAGGAGGACGCCGTTGATGAATTAATGGAGGAATGGGGCATCGAACCGTGGTAAGAATTACTCTACAAAAGCCTCGGCATATTTGAGTTGTCCCGTATTTCTGATAGCTAAGAAAAAGGAACCACGCCCGGTCGAAATGCCGGGCGTGGGTTTACGTTTCTCAGCGTTTTCGACGTTGACCAAAAACTGGTTGGCGGAAGTAGATAGGGCAGTTCCACGCGTAGGCGAAGAACAACAGCCAGATCAATATTCCGTACCAGCTCCAAGTCACGAGACTGA
>CAZPTT010000057.1:27172-35157 GCA_964589435.1 uncultured Pirellulaceae bacterium | reverse complement strand
TTTTCAATTTGTTCATTGACGATTTTGGAAAACTCAGGATCGGCGATGGCATCGGGGCCGATCAAGAAGGGACTTTCCACGCTTAGATCAAGCACGACCAAGTCTTCGTCGGCCGGTCGATTGCTTGCAGTGTCGCAACCCGAGCCGCCAACAGAATCGTTAACGAAATCGCAAATTGGAAAAACAAAATCTCGCTGTTCATCCGAAAGCCAACTCAGAATGCGACTCTGTTTTTCGTCGGCTTCCAAACCGCAGCGCTGCTTGATCGCGGCGGCGGCAAACTCAAACGGAATCTCCAACAGCAACGGAAGCGTTTTGGCGATCGGTTGCTGGCTAATAGCAAGGTATTCGTTATCTGGTTGCTGACGTATTTGCTCGGCCGCCATCACCGCACTGGTGCAAAGCCGCATGCAAACAAGGCCAAACAGCGCCGAGGCTTCGTCGTCGTTCAGCTTTCGCAGCGTTTGATAGCCGTCGACGATTTCCAGCAACGCCGCTAGTGGATCGGGATGTTCCAGAATTGCGTAGGCGATCGCGATTGCCAGTTCGTTAACCGTCCAGCTCCAAACGGCATCGCCAAAGTCAATCACACCTGCGATGCGATTGGGCACAACGGAACCATCGACCTTTCTAACAATCAGGTTGCCATCGTTGGCGTCATTGTGAATGACGCTTTGCGGCAATTTTTCCAGAAACGGCCCGGAGTGTCTGATGAATCGATTCAACAACGTTTCGACTTGTTGACGTTTGGTCGCGTCGTCGATCAATTCCAATCGTGACTTAACCACCGAAATGCAGTTGGCGAGATCCCAGTGGAAGTCACGATGCATCGCATCGTGGTCGTAGCCATCAAACGCCTCCGTCATCGAACCGACCGTGACGCCAAGGATGTGCAACAGCTCGTCACACTTGTGGCTGACCTTTGACATGGTCGCACCGTCGACAAAGGTGACCAGTCGGACGAGGTGTTCGTGCTTCGACTCGCTTCCATTTTCCGTGACGCCTAATTGGCTTTCGATCAGGTTTCCGTTGGCTGACTTAATCACCCGAACGGGCGTGGCGTGTGCGAGATTCTTCGCTTCAGCTAGCCGCGAAATCATCTCGTTTTGCGCAACGAGGTTGTCGCGATCTTCCATGGCGTTGGAAATCTTGAGCACGAACTGGCCGTCGGCAGTTTGAATCAAAAAGTTCTGATCCCGCTCACTATCGAGTGAACGAGCCGGCTGAATCGGCTGAACGTTGAATAGCCGTTGCGCGATTTCATTCGCCGACGAAACGTCAAACTTAGGAATTTGTTTCAGCAGATTCATTTTTCGTTTTCATTTGGCCGAAGATGCGTTCGCTATTGGTTGGGTAGAAAATGACGTTTACCCAAACTCGATTCCTTGCGCTAACGGCAAATCGTCTGACCAGTTGATCGTATTCGTTTGCCGCCGCATGTAGAGTTTCCACGAATCCGAACCTGATTCGCGCCCACCGCCAGTATCCTTTTCGCCACCGAATGCCCCGCCAATTTCCGCGCCGCTGGTTCCGATATTGACGTTGGCGATTCCGCAATCGGAACCTGCCGCCGAAAGAAACTTCTCTGCCGTTTGTAACTTGGTCGTAAAAATCGAACTGGAAAGCCCTTGCGGAACTGCGTTCTGCAGCGAGATAGCTTCATCCAGACTTTCGTATTCAAGTAAATACAGAATCGGAGCAAACGTTTCCTCACAGACTTGGGCTGTTTGCGATGGCATGCGAATAATTGTTGGCTCAACGAAATGACCGGCTCGGTCGTCGAGCACTTTGCCTCCGCTGATGACGGTTCCGCCCTGAGCAACTGCTTTTTCAATCGCCGATTGCATCGCGTCAACGGACTGCTGAGCAATCAATGGGCCCATTAAGGTTGAGCTGTCCAGCGGATCTCCGATAGCGACTTGCTTGTACGCTTTGATCAATGCTTCGGCCAACTGATCGGACACCGAACGTTGAACAAACACTCGGCGAGTCGAAGTGCAGCGTTGACCCGCCGTACCGACCGCACCGAAAACGATACCTCGCATCGCCAATTCCATGTTGGCATCTTCGGTGACGATGATCGCGTTGTTGCCGCCCAGTTCCAGCAACGATTTTCCCATCCGTGATGAGACGACTTGAGCGACCTGTTTTCCGATCTCACACGAACCGGTAAAGCTAATCAAAGGAAGCCGCCGATCAGCAACCATCTTTTGAGCCACATTGTCGTTGGATCCAATCGTTAAATTGAAGAGCCCCGATACACCGTGAGCCGACATGACTTCGTTGCAAATGTTTTGCACCGCGACGGCGACCAAAGGTGTTTGCGGTGACGGTTTCCAGATCATCGTGTTGCCGCAGATCGCAGCCAAAGCAGCGTTCCAAGACCAAACGGCAACAGGAAAGTTGAAGGCGCTGATGATTCCGACTGGCCCAAGTGGATGCCACTGTTCGTACATTCGATGGCCCGGTCGCTCAGAATGCATCGTGCTGCCGCACAACTGCCGAGACATTCCGACGGCGAAATCGCAAATGTCGATCATCTCTTGGACTTCACCAATTCCTTCGGCACGAATCTTTCCCATCTCCAGCGAAACCAATTCACCTAGGGGCTCGCGGAGTTCCCGCAGTCGGTTTCCCAAATCGCGAACCAGTTGGCCACGGATCGGAGCAGGAGTCTCTTTCCAGCTTTCGAACGCCTTTTGCGATTCGACGACGACCGAATCATAGACGTCAGCTCCCGCCAACACGACATCGGCGATCGGTTCGCCGGTGGTCGGGTTGTAAGACGTCAGGCGTTCTCCGGCAGGATCTGAAATCCAGTTATCGGCCGAAGTGCAGGCGCCGGGATTGACTGCGTTTATACCAAGAGTCTCCAGCAGCGATTGTTGTTTAGTTGTCATTCGATTTCTTTGTTTGTTGGAGGTAGGTGCTTTCAAAGATCTTGTCGGCGTTGCCAGCCTCAAATCCGTCGCGACGATCAGCACGAGAACTTGAGTCCTTGCCAGCGGCTTCTGGCTTCAGTTTTCGCTCGGCGAACTCGACATAGGAACCAGCGATCGGTTTCTTGACCGTTCCACCGTTTCCATCATCGAATTCTGCCTCCACCATTTTGGCTACGGTCGAGCTTTGAATCAAAAGCCCATCGGCGCTGGTTTTCGATTTTCCACCCGAGTCATTGAGCTGAAACCCATTTGCTTCAACGAACCGATTAAACTTCTCGATCGTATTGATAGCCTCTGGCATCCCGTGAACGCTGATCGTGAAGTGATTCAAATAGTAGCGGTTGTAAATCACCCACGCAGCGTATTCACTTTCTTCGGCCAGACGATCGTGGTCGGCAATCGTCGGCGTTCTCCAAAGCGGCGAATGGAGGAAATGATCCACGGCTTTTGCGTCATCAAGATTCAACGTATCGACTGGATCGGATTCGACTTCATCGGTGTAAGAGCGAATGATCGCTTGAGCCTCATCGGAAAGATCACCAACGCGCAGTTCACTCAAAAACACTCGCGGCAAATCTTCGCGTGGTGGCGAGTACCAAAAAGCGTCCAATTTCTTGCGTTCGAAGTAATAAGGATCCCGTTTTTCATAGCCGTGATGGAGAAAGATTTTTTCCAACGATTGCATGCCTAACTGAGGAACTCCCATCGTTCGAAACGCGATGTGATCGTTCTCAATCTCGCTGGTAGATGCGATATGCCCATGGGCAACCAGTTGATCAAGGATTCCTGTTACATCAGGAACGCGTTCTTGATACCGGCGCATTAATCCAGCTAGAATCAAATCAATTGTTTGAGTGGCCATGGCTTCTCGCTTTTTTCGGGTTTTCTGCCGGCTAGACATATCGTTTGTATACATACTATATGTCTACATATTATAATTTCAAGCCTTCGAAATCGCTTTTATTTCCACCATCAGAAGTAGTAAAGAATGCCGAAATCTGACGACACGCTCAATCCCACTGATGACGAAGCCCATAGTTTTAGTCTTTTGCTCCGTTCGGCATATTTTGCAATGCGTCGTCATTGCAATGCACTGTGTGATGAACATGGGTGCAACGGAGATCAGTTTGTGATACTTAGTGTACTGTTCGAATGTGTTGAAGGTGTTACTCAGCAGGAGATGGCGGAACGAGCTGGGTATGACGCAGCCACAACCGGAACGATGCTTCGAACGCTGGAAGAACGGGAGATCGTCATGCGAACTCCTCACCCAACTGACGGTCGAGCGAAGATCGTAAAATTGACACGCAAGGGGCGCAAGCTGTTCGAAGAACTCTGGAATTCAACGCGAGATTTCCGAGCGGAGCTGTGGGGTTCGATGAGTTCCTCAAGCCGCGCCACGACCGTACGGAATCTTGGATCTATCGCAGAAAACATGAACTCACTTCAGGCTTCGAGAGGCGAAAAAACCTAACGCTTTTATACAGCAAGACTCAACGGACTCCCGCCCGCAGCTAATTGCGACCGCTCCTTCGAAGCTATACCGGTCGAATTATTAGGCCACGCAGCTCTACAAACCCATGATTTACCAGACCTAACTCAACCAAAAGTAGCGATCGTTTTTCAACAGGCAAAATTTGCAAAACTAGAAATTGGGTGCTGCTAGAATCGCCGTGGCCCAACTTTTCTTCTGTTAAAACGCGGGCAAGAAATTTGCTAGATTTTTCCGTCTATTCTTGCAAGGTAATGCACACACGCTCGTCCTGATGGCTAAGCCAATGATGCCGTAGTTACAAGCCATAACAACTATGGCAATCAACGGTTTGCCAACAGCCGACTCGACCAACAGAGAAACCAGGATGTCAGAAACAATCGTGCAATTGCAACCGCTCGATGAGCACAACCAAAAACTGCAAGCCAACGTCCATCCACCCGCTTGGTCGAATCCCCAGCCCAAATCTGATTACCACCTGGTTGTCATTGGGGCCGGAACAGCCGGCTTAGTCACCGCCGCAGGAGCCGCCGGACTCGGGGCTCGGGTTGCTTTGATCGAGCGTGAATTGATGGGTGGCGACTGCCTGAACGTCGGATGTGTGCCATCCAAAGGCGTCATTGGTACAGCACGCGTCGCAGCCACCGTCCGCAACGCAGCCTCATTCGGCGTCAACGTACCCGACGGAGCGGCTGTCGATTTTGAGAAGGCGATGTCACGGATGCGAAAAATCCGAGCCGACATCAGCCCAGTCGATTCGGCGCAACGTTTTGCCGAACTTGGCATCGACGTCTTCTTGGGGCAAGGCAGTTTTGAAGATAATGATACTGTTTCGGTGACAACATCATCCGGAGAGGTGACCCAGCTAAAATTCAAGAAAGCCGTAATCGCCTCCGGAGCCCGCGCAGCCGCGCCGCCCATCAAAGGCTTGGACACGATCGATTATCTGACAAACGAAAATCTGTTTTCGCTTACCGAATTGCCTAAGCGGTTGGGGATCGTTGGTAGCGGCCCGATCGGAAGCGAGATGGCTCAAGCATTTGCTCGCTTCGGTAGTGAAGTCTTTTTGTTCGAACGTGCGAACCACATCCTTTCTCGTGAAGACGCCGACGCTGCAGCCGTTGTACAGAAGCAATTTGAGAAAGACGGTGTCAATCTGGTTTTAAATGCCGACGAGATGGAACTTGCACCCGCTGGCGATCAAATCAGCGTCAACGTCCAGCAAAACGCAGTGGCGAATGAAGTCTTGGTCGACCAACTACTCATCGCCGTTGGTCGAGCTCCGAACATCGACGGCTTGAACCTTGAAAAGGTCAACGTGAAATACCATCAGAAGGGAGTCGAAGTCAATGACCACATGCAGACGACGAACCCTCGCATCTACGCCGCTGGCGACATTTGTTCAAAGTATCAGTTTACGCACGCGGCTGATTTTCAAGCTCGTATTGTGATTCAGAACGCACTGTTTGCCGTGGGCCCTTTCGGCAAAAAGAAAGCCAGCGACTTGATCATCCCATGGGCGACTTACACATCTCCCGAGATTGCTCACGTCGGGATGTACCCGGACGACGCCAAAGAATCCGGAATTGAAATCGACACCTACGTTCAGCAGCTGGAACACGTCGACCGCGCGATCCTCGAAGGCAACGATGAAGGCTTCGTCAAAATCCATACGAGGAAGGGCACCGACAAGATTGTTGGTGCCACCATCGTCGCCGAGAACGCAGGTGACTTAATATCCGAAATCACGGTTGCCATGAAGAACAAAGTCGGCCTCGCGGGAATCGGAGCGACCATCCATCCCTATCCAACTCAAGCCGATGCCATTCGCAAACTGGGCGATCAATACAACAAAACGAAGTTGACGCCGTTCAGCGCCAAGATCCTCAAGTTCTTAATGAAGCTGAACGTCGGAGGGTAAGTCTGCTTCTCTTGTAGCGGAACGGCGCGAGCCGGCCGGCTGTTGATGCACCGGGTGGTTTGCGCCGACGCGAGCCACTCCGTTAATAACGACATTGCCGTTCTCCTGCGTTTTTCCAGGGGTGGCAAAGACTGGAACGATGCGAGGCGATTCGACGGAACCGGCTGATATTGCCGAAAAAAGACGATTTCTGTACCGTCGTTCCGAAGGCAGGAACCGGAATGGGACGAACCGCTGGGCAAAACTCACGAACAATGATCGCGTGCGGCGTATCGCTTTTGCTGCTCGTTCAATTCGGCTGCGCGACGTTCAATGTATCGCGAGAGCTGATGCCGACGCCACTTGCGCTGACACTTGGCCTGCCACACCCCGGCGGCGATTTCAAAGAAAGTTGCCAGTGTGCGGAGGAGCCTGTTCCCGTTTTTGTGGTGAGTGGTCGAAACATCGAAGATGCCAACCGCAAACTTGATCCCTTTGGCTCCGAACGTCAGCGCACTCCAGTGATGGGAATTGCTTACGTTCGTGTTGGTGCTGGTCTGACGGCGGAAGAACTGCACACGGAAACGACGATTCAAAAACGACGCAAGCGAGCCAAGGTCGTTCTGGACAGATTCGAATTGAGCAAGGCCCCGCTGGAAATCGATCCGTGGCGTGTCAAAGATGACTTCGTTCGCTACCACGACAATCCGTGGGTGCAAGCAGTCAAAGATCAAATGGATCGTACAGCAAGTCGCAACATGACCATCTTTGTACACGGCTACAACACAAGATTCATCGACAACACGTTGCTCGCTGCCGAGATCTTTCATTACATGGGCCGCAAAGGCGTCATGATCAATTTCGAATGGCCATCGGAATCACGCCTACTTGGCTACATTCAAGATAAGGGAAACGCCAACTACAGCACTCGCCAATTCCGCGCGATGATTTCAAACATTGCCAAAGAGTGTGAAGTTGATTCAATCACAATCATTGCTCACAGCGCAGGTTCGCCGATCGTGGTCAATGCGTTGCGCGAGATTCGGCTGTTGGAATTCGACATGCCGGCAGAGCAAGTTCAAGCAAAGTATCGTATTGGCCGGGTGGTACTCGCTGCGCCGGACATTGACGTGATGGCGTTTACCAATGCCGTCCACGATCGTTTCCACGAACTGACGACGGGAGTCGCGGTTTATGCTTCACAAAACGATCGAGCGCTTCGATTCTCTGAAAAACTTTACGGGAGTTCGCGACTGGGAAGAGCAGTGGGGAAGCTCGAAAGATGGGAGCAGGAACTGCTTTGCCATGTTCCAAAGATCGAATTGATCGACGCTTCGGTAGCCGAAAAACAATTCAGGAAACTACTGGGACACAGCTACTTTCATCGTGATCCTTGGGTCAGCTCTGACATTGGTTCGTTTATTTTGGGACGCTCGCCCGCGGAGCGAGGTTTGGTCAAAGCAACGGACGAAGAAGTCTTTTGGAAGTTTCCTTCCGACTACCCGGATCGGCTATCACAACTCATTGAGGCGCTCACGCATTAGGTCCAAACTTGGATGAAATTGCCATCGCGAGCTTTGAAGCTAAACATCCGCAAACTGGATTTCGTGCTGGCCTTAATGGCGTGGCCGGAAAACGGAGTTAGTTTGGC
>CAZPTT010000057.1:22254-27072 GCA_964589435.1 uncultured Pirellulaceae bacterium | reverse complement strand
GCGCAAACACCCGCGATGGCATCGTAGACCTTGCTCACACCATGGAATGGCCACTCGATCAATAAATCGGTTCCATGCAAAAGGACGGTGGAAATCGCAATCGTGAATGCGAACGTGGTCATTAAATAAGGATGCGTCCACTGCCAGTGCCAAGTCGGATAGACCGAAACCTTCCTCGCATTGGGTTCGCCGGTCTGTCTCCTTGCAGCCGTCTTATTCGTTTTCTGACGACCCACATTCGATGCCAATTGACGCTTTTGCACCGTTGGCTTGAGAGCGACAATTGGTCTGCGATTGCCAGAGTGTGCAATTGACTCATTCTTGGTTGAAGCCGTTCGCTGTTGGATACGTGCTTCAACTGGACGCTTTTGCGTATGCTGCCTTAGATTTCTAAGTTTGTCCTTTGATACCTGCCCCATCTTCTGTCCTCCTTCAAAGGGCGTGCCAACGAACGCCGTCGACACGCCCTGATTGGTGAAACATGAACAAATTCAACACTGTCAAAACTAGTAGCTGGTTACTTGTTCGATTTCATGAAAACGAAACGTGTGCCCCCGTCGCGATAGACTCGCATGCGAACTCCCGCTGACAGATCTGCAGAATCGACTGCATTGTTGAAGTCTTCCACCGATGCAATGTCGCTGCCATTGACTGACACAATTATATCGCCTTGCCGAACGCCAACTTGAGATGCCATTGAACGGGAGTCCACTTGGGTAACCAAGACACCACCGTCCATAGAGATATTAAGGCTGTCCTTGATTTGCGACGTTGGTTGCTCAACCTTAAGTCCAAACTTGGTATCGATGGAGCCCGCACCTTCCCCTGACGTCCAGTTTGCCAGTTGTGTTGCGTCGCGAGTGCCAAGTTTGATTTGCAAGTTAACGCTGGAACCGTCACGAAGGACCTCTAAATCGACCATCGAATTTGGGCCTAGATCCGCTACGGAGTTGCGAAGCTGATTCGAGTTCGCCATCGGTTGACCGTTTAACTCGGTGACGATGTCGCCTGCTTCCAAGCCGCCTTCATCGCCCGGCCCGCCTGGCACAACGTCGCCGACAAGCACTCCCTCACCATCGAAACTGAAACTGGACGCCAAATCTTCACTCATATCTTGAATCATCACGCCGAGGTAGCCGCGAGAAACTTTGCCGTGGTCCATGATGCTGGTCATCACTCGATTTGCCATCGACGAAGGAATTGCAAACCCAATCCCGTTGTAGCTTCCGCTGCGACTAGCGATTGCCGTGTTGATGCCGAGCAGTTCGCCTTTCAAGTTCACAAGTGGGCCACCACTGTTGCCTGGATTGATCGCAGCATCCGTCTGAATGAAGTTCTCGTAGTTCGTAATTCCCATATCATCGCGGCCAAGGGCGCTGACAATGCCAGAGGTCACGGTCTGGTTGAGGCCAAATGGGCTGCCAACGGCCACGACCCATTCGCCAACTTCCGCGGCGTCTGAATCTGCCCATCGAACGGGCTGCAATCCGGAAGCTTCAATTTTCAGAACCGCCAGATCAGTTTCTGGATCGCTTCCAATAACCGTTGCATCGTAGGTTCGATCGTCAGAGAGGGTGACTTCGATCTTTTCTGCTTCTTT
Source organism: uncultured Pirellulaceae bacterium (assembly GCA_964589435.1). Lineage (GTDB taxonomy): Bacteria > Planctomycetota > Planctomycetia > Pirellulales > Pirellulaceae > Mariniblastus. The sequence continues at coordinate 25,472 of CAZPTT010000057.1, read as the reverse complement.
GATGACATGATGATTGGTCAAGATGTGACCATCATCCTGTACTACGATTCCGCTTCCCAAGCCTTGTTTGCCAGGAAGCTTCTGTGGAACAGTAAATGATCGAAACTCTTTGAAAAAATTGTCACTAAAGAATGGGCTCAAACCGCCACCAAAAGGTGTCGATGGCATTGGAAATTGACGAACCGAGACGTTTCGAGGTTTCGCCGTCGTGCTAATACTAACGACCGAGGGGTGAAGCGCTTTGGCAACGTGTTTGAAAGCGTCAGAAAGATTGTTGGCTGTTCGCAGCTGATCCAACGCCTCGTCAGACTGAAGGGCTGCGTTCGCGTAAGCGTTGCTTGCAGTAAATTTTGGATAAGCGAAATATCCACCCGCCATCAATGCGGCGAGCAACAATAAAGTAGCTTTTGAGTAAAACTTTTTCACTGGATTTCTCCTTCATTGAAAGTTGTTGGTTAAAAGAAGTACCGCCGCGCGCAGCGGTACCTCGAGGCAGGACATAAGTCCATACATAAAAATCTAGGCGTGCATTGGGCGAACCAATGCTGCAGACTGAACCTAGCTGCCTTTGATCTCAATCTTTTTGACTTGAGACTCAGGAGCTTTCGGGACAGTGATGGAGAGAACGCCGGAATTCATTTCAGCTTCGATGCCTGACTCGTCGATGCGAACAGGTAAGCCAAATTGTCGTTCGATTGTGCCAAAATGACGCTCTTGGCGAACAAAAGACACATCGTCTTTGGCCGGCCGATCTGCGGTAACGTGAAGCACGTTTTCAACGACCTTCAAATCAACGTCGTTGACGTGAACTCCTGGCAAGTCCAATTCGAGATGGAAGTGAGTATCTGATTCCCAGATGCTAACAGGCGCACAGCCAGCACACTTCGTTTCGGTAGTAAGTTCGTCGATCCAACGGTTCATTTCACGTGAGACGGAGCTCAACGGAAGAAGATTGAACCGAGAACCGTTGCTAGTAACAGCGTTCATGGAAAACCTCCAAAAATAAAAGTCGGTTAATTGTCAAATTGACAGTCGACATTTTCGACGCGTCAAATAGTTGCAATCTGCGCGCCAAACGATACTTTTTTTGGATGTCAAATACGGCGAATTGTTATATTCGGCACTATTTGGAAAGTTCGAATTCTATGATTTTCCGTCGCGGGAAAATTGCAAAGCCTGCTTCTCTTGTAGCGGAACTGCGCGAGCCGTCCGGTTGTTGATGCACCGGGTGGCTTGTGCCACGCCGCTAACAACAATTTTGCAGTTCTCCTAACGAAGTGGCAAGATTCTTCGCGACAACAAGGGCTGGTTCTTCTAATAAAGAAACTACCGCCCCTTCGTTGCCTTTCCTTCGTTGCCTTTCCTTCGTTTCCTTTCCATCACTGCATCTGTTTTTTCGGCTTGCGCCATCTTCGAACAATCAAGAGCGTAACGAGCGCCGGAACCCCGATCAAAAGTGCCGTTTTCCAAATCGGAAAATCCTTGATTTTGGATCCGTTAAAATTGCCGTTCCCGATTGTTGCACCGATCACGCCCAAAGTCATGAACGCAGCGAACCACGCGACCATGTATCGAGGCGCAAAAACCCACCAGCGCTGACGACGCGCTAGTAGAATCTGTGAAATGACGGCGCCGAAAATAATCGGCGACCCCAACATCAATGTCGCTATAGCCAGCCCGAAAAGGACATACGGCCCCGTTGCAACTCCGTCAGCAAAAGCTCGGTTGGCCAAGAAATTTCCCCTTCCGTTATTGGGAACGTCTTCCAGCAGAGGGTACTTCGCGACCAGTCTATCTTTGAGTTTCGATTTATCAGCCGCAGTCTCCTGATCGTTTAAAACATCCGTAGCGAGATTTCGAATGAGATTATTGGTGCTGGCTTGCGAAGCGATCGAAAAAGGTACCCAGCCAATCAAGATCGTCAGGAACGAAGTAATAATTCCGGTAACCAAAACACCGTTGAGGGCAGCCTTCCGCCAATTCTTTGGTCGAGTCACCATCGATATCAATGCGCCAGTGAGTGGCCACAGTAGTAACACGCCAACGCCACCGACAATCGACATCCACGTCGGTAGTTTGGTAAACGAGTAAAGGAGTGGTACCGGATCCTCTTCCGTCTGTTCGTAAAGCGTTGTCACTTCGTCCAGCCCACCGAGGATAGAGAACATCAGCGGAAGCGTAAACGTCATCGAGGTTAGCAGCAGCATGACCGCGTACATGATGCTTTGATTGTGCCTGATCCACTGGGCGGCGCGGGTAAATACATTTGCCGGCTTGATGCTGATCGGAAAACCAGCAAGCCAACTTTCGAGATCGTCCGCCATATCGTCGGCAGAATCATAGCGCGAGTCAGGATCTTTTTGCAGGCACTTCATGCAGATCAATTCAAGGTTCCGATCGACTTGCGAGTCAACTTCGCGCACGGGCACGACTGGATCATTGATAACGTGAAGCATTGTTTCCAGCGCTGACTCTCCGCGATGAGGTGGCTTGCCAGTCAACAGTTCGTAGAGAATCGCGCCCAATGAATAGATGTCTGCCGCAGTCGTTATTGTTTCACTGGACTTGGCTTGTTCTGGCGGCATGTAGCTTGGCGTTCCCAGCACAGCGCCAGTCTGAGTTAAGTTGCTTTCGCTTGTCGAGAGTTTTGCCAACCCCAAGTCGGTCAGCAAAGGCTGATCGTTTTCGTCAAGCAAAATATTGGCAGGCTTGATGTCTCGATGAAGAATTCCGCGTTGGTGAGCGTGATGAACTGCGTGAGCCGCACTGGCAATCAAGTGGCCGTTTTGCGAGGATCATCCTGAAATCGTTGTCGGTTCTCGGCCAATGATCCGCCTTCGACTAGCTTCATCGCAAAGTAAGGTTGCCCTTGATGCGAGTTGATTTCGTAGATCGGGACGATGCCGGGATGATCAAGCTGCGCCGCAGCTTGGGCTTCGAGTTGAAATCGCTGGATGTCAAGATCCGAAGAATACTCGCCAGAAATAATCATCTTGATTGCAACGATCCGGTTCAGTTCCTTGTCGCGTGCTCGATAGACAATTCCCATTCCGCCACGAGCCAACTCTTTCAGCAGAACATAATCGCCGAAGTCTTTGCCGGGCGAATCGACACCAGAATTTGAGGATCCGAGAAGCTTGGAACCCGAAGGTGCAACCGTCACATCGGCATCAGGAGAAGGCGTCGTTGGGAACAGCATTGGGGCAAGCGTTGGGGCA
>CAZPTT010000057.1:0-22154 GCA_964589435.1 uncultured Pirellulaceae bacterium | reverse complement strand
TTGGGGCAAGCGTTGGGGCAGTGCCTTCTGCACATTTTGGACACGCCTCTTCTTGAGCATGAACTGTTCCACATTCTGTACAGGAAATCTGTGCCATCAATACCAATCGAGTAAGTCAGGGTTCGCATCGCCGAACAATCAATGTTAACAGCAATTTGGCAAACATGGAGGCAATTGAAAACGTTGATTCTGCCTTTTGCCGAAGGCATTGAAAGGCGCTGCTAAGGTTGCGATTGGTGATTGGCTCAAGGCAACCGAGGGCCAAGCTTGAATCGTTCATACTTAAGCGAACCAAGCTGCTGCGCCTGTTCAAATCATCCGCTCGCAGCCAGCTAAAAACCGAAATCGTCGAGTAAGATCTCGTGTTCGCCAGAAACGAAGGGCTCGAAACATGGAGTCTCATGCTGGAAAAATTCTTCGTTGATCGCATCAAATGTCTCCGCCGCACGTTGCTCGCCGACCGCGAAAAGTTTTGGAATGTTCTCAACAGCATCCAGCTTCCACTTTTCTGTCATTTTAAAATTGACATGTCGATAGCGATCACCCAAAAAGAACTTGAGTGGCAAATGAACGCCCTGTGACTGAGACGTTCCCATCACGTCTGCGATACGGCTGGCCCAAAACAAAAGCCCGGCATCGGCTCCCGGGGGAGAGAGGGAGAATTCGGCTTTGCCGGTTCCCACCGAAAGCAAATGAATATTGTTGGTGACGATCGCCTGGTCAGGGTCGAGCTGCTTTTCAAACTGTTGAATTCGAATCGCTTCAGCGATCGCCAACATGCTAGGGTCGGCCGCCCAGACGCCACCGTCCACGAATGCGTTCTCACCAATTTGGCGGTGGGGAAAATAGGTTGGTGCCGCCGTGGTAGCAATGATGGCCTCGGCGATCTTGATGTCTTTGTCGTGAATTGCTTTGGGTAAATGAGTCGAGCGAAAAACATGTGGCTCTCCCTTGGTCAAATTTACCGCCGGCATGATGAGGCGCGTACACTTGATGTCGCCGAGCGTATGTTCGCCAAACCCCTTTTCAAATGAAGATTCAAGTGCATGCGGGCAATACCGAGACCGGAAAGCCGTATCGAGACTGCCACCGGTTCGCTTGTTAAATATCCAATTGATCGTTGGAAACAAATATCGATAAAACCCCTTCGCCTTATACGGTTCTCGCTCCGTGAAAATCGAAGCACCATAGTCAACATAGAACTTGTGCATCTCTTCGGCGGAGTGCCCAAATGCCAATCCGGCGGCAATGATCCCTCCAGTCGACGTGCCCGCGATCAAGTCGAAGCTTTCGGCAATCGGGCGACCTAATTTTTGCTCCAGCTCTTTCAAATAGCTGGTCACGAACGCGCCGCGAATCCCGCCGCCAATCAGAGAGAGGATTTGAAATCTTGCCACAATAAACCTTTTATACTGACGAGTTTGAAACCGTTGCCGTTTCCGAGTAAACGTGATTTTTGATTTACATCAGCAATGATAGCCGAAGGAGCGTTAGGAATAGTTTTTTCTCAACGGCCGGTGAAAGGCTTCTCCCTCCGCCTCTTGCAAGCAAGAGTGAGCCGTAGACACTGCCATTCTCAAGAATGCTGAAATTCCAAGAACGCTGAAATTCCAAGAACGGCACCAACGTCAAATCAACCGCGAATTTCCAACAGCGGCAATATCCATCGACAAACATTCTGAATTGATTGATTCAGCGAACGCCCCGTTCTTCCGCGTCGGACTTTCCCTCTTGGATAATCTCCTTGGCATCCTTTGAATCGTTGCCTTGAATCGAAGGTGATACGCCTCGGGTGGCTGGCAAAGAAAGCGTCGCTAACACCGCAAAGTGATCTGAGCCCGAGATGCGTTTTCGACCAAGTGAGGAAATCGTGAAACCTTCGGAAACAAAAACGTGGTCAATAGGGCAACGACAAGGCGGATACTGTGCGATGTAAGTACTGTACAACCCGCGACCGATGCGAGGGTCAACCAGTCCGCTCGTCCGTTTGAACAGACGAGTCGTGTGTGACCAAGCCACGTCATTAAAATCACCAGCGACGATCCATGGCTCATTGGGGCGCGAGGCGATTTCTTTTGCAATCATGATTAACTCAGCGTCACGAACTCGACTGTCACGACGTGTTTCGCCGGTTGAGTCAAGTAATCCTGGTGGTGTTGGGTGGACGCCAACAAAATTAACCAAGTCCCCAGATTCCGTTTTCATCTTTGCCCACAAACTTCCTCGGCGATCCGAAATCAAATATTTGGTTTCCGTAGATTCGAGGGGAAGCTTGCTCCAAATCGCCATTCCCAGCCCCTCGCCGCGAACCAGTTCGTGACGATAAGCGTAAGCCGAGCGAAGGGAAGTAAGCCGATCGTTCCAACCACGGTCCAATTCGATCAGCAACAGAATGTCGGCCTGCTCTTCCTCAATTTGATCGATCACTCGATCTGGACTGAGATTCTCATAGTCAAGATTCGAAACCATCAGTTTGATCTTCTGCTGAGCACTACTGCCTAGCGTGTCAGGTACTTCCCGTTGCCAGATCGGGCTGAATTGGACAATATGAGAGACTTGCCAAACGATCGCCCCCGACAGAAGGCACAACCAAATCGAAGTTTCCCGTTGAAATCCCGCTTGGCAAATTTGCGAGATCGAAATGGCAAGCGGAATGAGGAGTAAGATCGCGATTTGCAAACGCGGAAAATCCCACCAGCGGATAAACCATTTTCCGGATGAAACCAACGGCAATACCGTAATCAAAATTAAGCAAAATCCAGTAAAGCGTAGCGTCCAGTTCATTCGTCGCACGATCGTAATTTGGTAAACGTATCAATCTAGAAAACGGAACGCTAGATTGAACAGGCACTCAACTTCAACTCATTGTGTCCGCCCGAAACAATGTAAGACGCCGCTGTTCTCTGGGCAACTCCTCGCTGAAATGGTGCAACATGCTCACCCGTGTTCGTGCTGGCATACCGGCTCATCATCAAGGCAGTCGTTAGGTTGACCGGTAACTTGCTATCAAGCTTCCGCAAAAGTGGAAAAAAGGGCTTCTCCCAGCACACCAACCCCTCGTTCTCGCAAAGGCGGGAATCTCGTTGTAGTCCAGTAGCTTGTTGACAAAAGTCAACGAATGTTTGGCCACGGCAGCCGATTACTTCGCCAATGACCTACGCTTCTCTACGCATCAGCGTTCTTCGCAATTGCTGCCTCTTCTTCTTATCTTAATGTAATAGAAATGCTTCTTTCAAAAATCACGCGCAGATCTATGCGCCGTTTGCAATGCACCTTGCTGGCTATCAGTGGCAGCTTGAGCGCAATGGTCGTTGCTGGGTGTGATTTTGCTCAAGTCGCTGATCGAGACCTTGAAAGCTCATTTGTATCGGCTGCGATGGCGGAAAACATTCGAGTTGTTGTTCACGACAAAGAACCTATCCGGCCACTCTCGATTCCCAACCACTTACCGAAACGGAAAGTGATGTTAGGTAAAGCGTTATTTCACGACGTTCGCCTTTCACAAGACAACTCGATTTCGTGCGCATCATGTCATTCGGTGGCGGACGGAGGTGACGATGGGTTGCCAACCGCTCAGGGAATCGACGGACAAACGGGAACCCTGAACTCGCCGACCGTGCTGAATAGTGGATTATCGATCGCACAATTTTGGGATGGGCGAGCCCAAACGTTACACGATCAAGTTTCCGGGCCCGTACACAATCCGATTGAAATGGGCAGCAGTTGGGAAGAGGTCATATCCAAACTGGAGCTCGATAAGCAACTTGTTGCTCAATTTGAACTGCTCTACACGTCCGGATTGTCGTCAGAGTCAATCGTGGATGCGATCGCAGTTTACGAAGAAGCGTTAGTCACCGTGAACGCGCCGTTTGATCAGTATCTGTTCGGGAACGAGCAAAGCATTTCGTCGGAAGCATACGCGGGCTACCAACTCTTTAAGTCCATTGGATGCGTTTCATGTCATCAAGGGCAAGCCGTCGGTGGCAACATGTTTCAGGAATTCGGGATCATGAATAAGTTCTCTTCTCAATTCGCCGAAGCAACCAAAAGCAACAAGGGACGCATCAACGTTACCGATCGTCAAGTTGATCTCCACCGATTCAAGGTTCCCAGCCTGCGCAACATTGAATTGACAGCGCCTTACTTTCACGACGGAAGTGTCGAAACACTTGACGAGGCAATTGAAGTAATGGCTGAGTATCAACTTGGCGAATCGCTTGTCCCATCCGATGTAGCAAAACTCAAAGCGTTCTTGATTTCCTTAACAGGAGAAATTCCAGAGGAACTCAAATGAATAAAAAAATCATTGCGATCACAAGCCTAGTGCTTTTCGTCTCACTGATTGGTTTCTTATTCGTGAAATCAGCAGACAACGGTGCCAAACGTTATGCAAAAATCGAGCAGGCCATCCGGGCGATCGACCAGCGTAATGACGACGTCGATTCGGCTGTACTTTCCTTGCGATTAGGCATTTCGTTGGACTACGACGAGTTAAGCCGCTGTGAATCTGATCTCGCTATTTCTGAACGTATTTCCGTGGAAACGTTCCAGGACAGCGAATGGGAACAGCTTCTTCACTCACAACTAAAACCTCTGCTGGACAAGAAAGTTTTGTTGTCGACCGACTTCAAGACGAATCACGCGGTCGTCAGAAATTCGGTGGCTGGCTTTCGACACAAGATTAGCCAAGTCCAAGAGCAGTTGATTGAAAACAAATCTACGATGCTCAACCAACTGACCAATTTGGAAATACTCGGGGCAAGATTCACGATTTCTGGTGACCTACTTGATAAAGAACAGTTTGAAGCTGCAATCGTTGCTGTCGAATCAGAGTTTGACACAACAGTAGACTCTCCATCAGCTTCCCGATTTCTCTCGTTTGCTCTCCGTCACGCGCGAAATCTGGTCGACCGCAGAATCGAACTCGATGAAACGATTTCTAATTTGGTGGCCGTGCCTATCAAGAATGTCACTCAGCGCATCATGAGCGAATCGGCCAAGGAATTCCAAGCCAAATCGGCAACGGCGACGTGGTTTCGACTGGGCCTGTTGATGACCATCGCGATGACTATCGCATTTTGCTTCTACCAGTATTTTTCTTTGCTCCGGCACAAATTGCTTATCCACCGAGCCAACCTCACGTTGGAGAAACGCGTCGAGGAACGGACAGCGGATCTTGCCAATGCAAACAAAGAGCTGAAATACTCAATCGCGGAAGCAGAAAAGCTAGCCTTGGTCGCCCGCTACACTGATAACGCGGTCGTTATCACCGATGATGAAGCTTGTATTGAATGGGTGAACGATGGATTCACGCGAAACACTGGCTATTCACTGGAAGAAGTAATCGGCAAGAAACCTTTTGATTTTTTGCATGGGCCGGAAACGGACTCGGCCACACAAATACTCATGAAAGAATCTATTCAGCAAAAATCTGGATTTGATGTAGACGTCATTAACTACCGAAAAGATGGGACTCCATTTTGGGTGTCTATTGAAGCAAGACCAATTCGTGACGATCGAGGTGAAATCAAGCGCTTTATCGGAATCGAAAGCGACATCACTGATCGCGTCAACGCAGAACTCGAGCGGGAGCAATTGAATGAGCAACTGGTCGACGCCTCGAGGCTGGCCGGGATGACGGAAGTCGCAACTGGCGTGCTGCACAACGTTGGCAACATTCTCAACAGTGTCAATGTTTCAGCGGAAGTCATCCGCAAGCAATTTCGCAAAAGTGCATTCGATAATTTGGAGAGAATCTCGGCGCTGATCAGCCAACACGAAAGTGACTTTGCCAGTTTTGTTAAAGACGATCATCGCGGCAAAAAAATTCCGGCTTACATCGCCAAAGTAACGGAAACTTTAAAGTCCGAACGAAAACGAACAAGTGATGAATTCCATGACTTGGTCGCCAACGTGGAGCACATCAAGCAGATCGTTTCAGTTCAACAGTCGATGGGTAAATCATCCGGAGTCAAACAGGAACTCTCGCCAGACTCATTGGTTTATGATGCCATTACTGCGAATAAAGGAACGCTCAACAGTCATCAAGTCGAGATTGTGACGGAGATTGAAGACGATCTTCCCATGCTGATTTCTGATAAACACAAGATTTTGCAAATCCTGGTTAACTTAATCAAGAACGCCAATGACTCGTTGAGCGAGCACGAGACGCCCCATCCGAAAATCATGATCGAGGTCAACTCAAGCCCTGAGGGTATCGAATTCTCGGTCACGGACAACGGTGTCGGCATCCCAAAGGACAGAATCAACAAGATATTCCAACACGGGTTCACAACCAAAAAAACGGGACACGGTTTCGGCTTGCACAGTAGTGCCAATGCTGCCACCGAGTTGGGCGGGACGCTTTCTTGCAGTAGCCCTGGAATCGGAGAAGGCGCGGCATTCAAACTTCGTTTGCCGGCCAAACGTTCTGAATCTACTGAAGCCGATGTTGCTTTAACGGCAGGGCAACTCGCCCACTAAACCGGCCTTCTTGGACGAGCGACACGGCCGTTCAGTGAACAGTAACGCCGGCCAACATCTTCGGGATGACGGTCATGTTCTTGCAAACGATTGTTCATTCCAACTCGGAAATTTGCTCGTCAGACGTCATCAATTGGGCCTTCATTAGCGCCGTCGATATGCAGAAGCGTGATGCATAGAATAGTGCAGATATGAACAGGGAATCAGTGAATCAATAACTAGTGAACCAAAATGAGTATGACAACCGAAGAACGATTGGCAAAGTACTTAGGTAGGTCGCCTCAGATTGCGAATTCAGCTTATGTCGCGGCTCAAACAACAATCATTGGTGATGTTAAGATTGGCGACGAGGCAAGTGTCTGGGCCGGTTGTGTTCTGCGCGGAGACATTAATTCCATTTCGATTGGTAGCCGCAGCAATGTACAAGACGGCACGATTGTCCACCTGTCCGACAGCTTTGGCGTTGTGATTGGAAACGACGTAACGATCGGTCATGCAGCGATCATCCATGCATGCACAGTTCAAGATGAATGCCTGATTGGGATGGGCGCGATCCTGATGGATGGAGCCGTCATCGGAAAACGCTCCATCGTTGGAGCGGGCGCACTGGTCACCCAAGGGACGATCGTTCCCCCGGGATCTCTGGTTCTCGGATCACCCGCAAAGATCAAGCCTCTGCCAGCAAAGCAGCAAGCTGAGATAAAAAACATGGCCACCAAGTACGTGACTGTAGCGGCGGCCCACAAAAGAAACGAATCGCAAACCACCGACTGAAGCTTATACCGACCGAGGCTTGCCGACCGAAGCATCGCCAGCTTCTTTTCGCTTACCGCGTGGCAAAGACACTAAAGCAAGCATCTCGCAATCATCTCGTTTTTCGCTCGTGGTTGATCAGCTTTCCGGCGACTTTGCCCGCCATCGCGCCGCCAATCCGAAATAGCGGATCGGTTCCCGGAATAAAATCTGCCAGTTCGCTTCCAACAGACGTCGTGAACCGAGTCGTCATGGTATCGATCACTGCTGATTGTTGCTCGGGCGCGTACTTAGAATAGTAATTAATTACTTCGTTCGTTCGATAATTGATGGCTGGCAATTCGCCACCGGGAAGTCTCTGGCTGAGTAAATACAGGTTGGGGGCTTTTCGTGAACGAAGGTCTTTTGCGAACGCAGCAGTCTCAACAGCGGTAATTGGATTTCCTGAATTCAAATTCAACGTGTTGGTATAAGGGTTGTACGAATCGGTTTTTAAAACTGGCCCGGGAAGCATTGCATATTTAGCAACACTTAGCATGCCAAGTGTGTACTTTAACGGACCGGAAACTCGCTTGTTCGCACGCAAACGCTGCAACTGTTGAGCCGGCGCGTATTCGTTGACTCGAACCGCCACATCAGGCAAATCGTTCTTCGCAAGATAGTCGACCGACATACCAACGGAATCCGCAAGCGGTGGAGCAGGGCGTGCGACGATATCCGACACAGGCTTGGGAAGCCGGCGAGCCAGTCGCTGCTTGAAATTCTCTTTCGCCGTCACAAATTTGTTGAGGATAGCTGGCGGTTGTCCGTACCGCACATCCATGGTTCGATCGAGATCGTTGAAAGAATACGTTCGCTCACCGACAGGTTGGACTGTTAGCGTCGAACAACCCGTCAGGCAAAGACAGCAACACCAAACTAAGAGGTAAAAACGAGTCGCTTTTTTCATTTTGGTGTCGATCAAGGGCGGGCGAAGGCGATTGCTACTAAGGGTTTCGGCAATCGAAGCCCCACAGCTTGACTGGCAATCGCCTGCTATCACTGTGAAGCAACCATCACATCACTCCAGTTTCTCTATCTTCGCTTCAACGCGTTGACGCGACTGTTCTTCACCGGTTGCCCAATACAAACGTTTCAGTTCTTTCAGCGATGCCAGCATTATCGTCTTCTCATTCTCGACCCTATTCGCTTCGAAATACCGAACCAACATCTCATTCGATGCTTCCAATTGTCGGCGAGCATCTTCCAATTGCGGCGGATCGACGTCGAGGAAACAACTGCCCAAATTTTGTCTGGCACGAGCAAGCAACAAAGAATCATTGTCGGTCGACCTCGCCCCTAACAGCTCCACACTCTCTGAGCCCAATTCAATCGCGGCCTTCAGGTCATCCGTACCGCGTGCGGCTCTTGCCGCTCCCAGCAACAGCTGGGCAAGACCCTTGGTTGGGCGATCTTGATTCGAAGCAGTCTTCCGACGTCACAATCAGCGATTTATAAATCTTCGCAGCATCTGAAAATTGACTTTGCTCAACCAACGCTTCGGCAAGGAGCGTTTTGTATTCCGGCAACCTTGGATCTGCGGCCATCCATGAACCGGAGTTATTGTCAATTAATCCCTGAGCGGCCACTGCAATTGCATTGAAGTTTCCGGTTTCTCGATAACATTCAATCAACGCTAATTTTTCTGCGACGACACGTTCATCTTGCTCGCCGAACGCTTTTGCCAACGCTTCAATCGACTTCTCGAACGAAGCCACAGCGTCGTCAAATTCACGAAGCGACAAGTGTATTTTGGCAGCCAAACTGTGAGCCTTGTAGTTCACCGCATGTTCGGACGGGAATTCTTTTTCGCGGGCGACTTGAGAATTCGCCAGTTGCTCCAGCGCCTGTTGGTGCCAGCCCCAGCGGTGGTAAACGATTGCAACATCTTGATGAAACGAGATCACGAGTTCATCTTCATTCCCAAGCGTCTTAGTCGCAGCAACCAACAACTCCTCGAATCGTTGTGTTGCGAGGTCTTTGTTTCCTAATCTAACCGCGCAATAGGCCCGCAGCCGTTGAGCTTCAAACGTCCGCTCGTGTTGGCCATACGTTGCCAACGTTGTTGAATAATAGCGTTCGATCGTGGCCGTGGCTTCTTCAGTACGCTTAAGTTCAACCGACAGTCGAACCATCTCTCGGTAGACATACGGAAAGACACCCAACTGAGAAAAATATGTCGGAATCAAATCAGCATACATCTCGAAAGCCTGCACGTTTTGTTTTCGCTTGGCGTAAGCATCGGCAAGTTGTATTCCATAGATAATCGTCGCGGGATGATCATCCGGGAGCACCGACTGGACATTGCGACGAGCTTCTTCAAACAGGCCAATCGCCCGCTGGGGCTGGATGGCTTGGCTATCCAACATGATCCCCACCGACAGTTGAAATAGCGACTTGAACAACCTTCGTTCGGGCGGCCATTTCTCCGTCCAGTGGAGTAGTTCGAGCAATCCTTCACCCGCCTCCTTTTGAACGTTCGGCAATCCCATCCCTACTCCGAGGGCGTAATCGCAAAACCCACTGAACAGCTTGAAGAACTGGGTATGTTCATGCGACCCACCAAAACGTTGCTCAATTTTGGGAACCAATTTTTTTAAGCGTCCGGTGACCGAGACGATCAAGAGTTTTGAGTTTGCCGAAAAGTCCTGATCGCTAACAACCGGAAAAGCAAATCTGGCTGGGTTCATCCGATCGAGCGTTCTGGAAACAACCACATCCAACATTTCTTCAACTGTTTGCGAATTGCGTTCCCAAGTCCGACCAACCGATTCATCTTTGACTGATTCATCTTCGACCGAAGCCAAGTCTTGATTTGCCGAACCCCCATCAATTGGCAGCTCGATCGCTTCAGTCAAAATTCTCAGAGCGTCGTCAACCGCAGTGAGCGCCGCATCATAGTCCTGAGCCGCAACGCCGGCGAAGTAAAGATTAACCTTGCCATCAATGGCTTGTGGACTGAGTGAACCGAAGTTGCGCTCTTGAATCTCGGCCGAAGCAACCGCGAATTTGACAGCCTTTTCATACTCATCCAGCGACTCATAAGCGTCGCCAATTGTTTCCATGATTTCGGCTTGGACAAGCGGCTTATCAGGAAACACATTTTCAATGTTCGTAGGAGAAAACTTCTCAGCGGCAGTATCCAGCAGTTGGCGAACGGTCACATTGTCGCCAGCAACTTTGCCTGTTCGACCTTGGCGGGCGTTAACGCGCTCCCAAACGCTGACATTGCGAAGCAGGCTCTCTTGCAAGAACGTTCGCACCTCTTGGGCGACTTCCTTTTCGCGATTGGCTCGCTCGCGTTCGGCAATCGCTTCAATTGACTTCTGTTCGGCTTCCTCCGACTTTTCAACCGCCAGCTTTCGATTCTGTTCTGCCTCGTAAGTTTTTGTCTCAGCCGCAATTCGCTGAACCTTTGCGTCGTAGGCAAACCAAGACGAAACCGCAACCGCGACCACCATCAGCGTGGCAACGACGGCGCTTGCCCCAACCAAAATTCGGTTCTTACGGACAAACTTGTTCAGTTTGTACCTTGATGATTGCGGGCGAGCCGCTACCGGTTCATCATTCAAGTATCGTTTGATGTCAGCTGCAAACGCAGTGGCGGTTTCGTAACGACGAGAACGATCCTTCTCTAGCGATTTCATCACGACCCAATCCAACTCACCGCGCAAGATTTGCTTCAGCTTCATTGGTTGGATTTTGCGTTGTTCAGAGACGCCCGTGATCACACTGATCGATTCGCTCAATCGAGTGCTGGGTCGCGGCGGCTCCTTTTCTCGAATCAGCTCCAGTACTTTCAACAGAGAATGCTGCCCCATCGTGGTGCTATCAAGTGGCGTGCTTCCGGTTAGCAGTTCGTACAGCATGACGCCCAGCGAGTAGATGTCAGTTCGTGTATCGACATCCAATTGATTCATTTCAGCTTGTTCGGGCGACATGTATTGCAATGTCCCAACGACCGCCCCGTACTCGGTAAACATTGTTTTGTCGGTCAACTGCGTTTGATGTTCGGTTGCTTTGGCCAATCCGAAATCGATAACTTTGGGTACCGGCGATCCGTCATAAAGAGCCACTAAAACATTGGAGGGTTTTAAATCGCGATGGATGATGCCTTTTTGGTGAGCATGCTGGACGGCCTTGCATACCGGAATAAACAGTTCCAGGCGATCGCGAATTGCAAGCTTGTTCTGGTCGCAGTATTGCGTCAGCGGAACGCCTTTGACCAGCTCCATCGCGAAGTAAGGCGCTCCATCAGCAGCCGCTCCGACATCAAGGACTTTGGCGATATTGGGATGGTTCATCATCGCCAACGCTTGGCGTTCAGCTTCGAAGCGATTGATAATCTGCTCCGAGTCTTTCCCAGCCTTGATGACTTTCAATGCGACTCGGCGTCGAATTGGCTTCTCTTGCTCGGCCATATAGACCGCGCCCATGCCACCTTCGGCAATCTTCTGGAGAATCTTGTAGGGCCCGATCTGAGGCCGGACGCTGGCGGCTTGCGCGTTGACCGATCCATCAATGGGTTGCGTCGAATTTGCGTCGTTCAAACTACTGGCGTCGGCCGCACGACTTGTATCTGCCGAGCCGGGCATGATCGTTTCCATGCCATCTGCCACTCCATCTGCCACTCCATCTGCCATTGATAACAACGGAAAAACATCAGCTTGATCCGATCGTTTTGACTGTTCATCGGAGTCACCGACTTGATCGGATCGATCGTTCGGTTTTGGCGGCATCTTTGACGCTCCGGAGTAGGTCGTGGGCAATCGACTTAAGAATGGGAAATAGAAATATCGACGACTGGGTGGAAATGCACAAGTTCTTGACCCAACTTAATCATCAACCAGCATAATCTGTTTTGTTGAGTCGTTTCTGAACGATCCGATCACTGATTCATTGTCATTCGAACATACACCCACCTTGATGTAATTCGAGAGATCTTCACCACTATATTGTCCAGCTCGCGAGCCGTCTGTGGAATCGATCCGGGCCGGTTAAAATACGGCGACACAATTGTCTGGCCTTTTAGATTATGGTGTGCCTTCGAGAAAGCTGGCAAACCAACCCGGATTCGATGATGACCAATACAAACCCCGTATTCCCAACGATTCAATTGCGCAAACGACAAGAACGACGTGCAATGTCAGGACATAGCTGGATCTACAGCAATGAAATCGAAACGGCCAGAATCCCTCTAACCACTTACGAACCTGGCCAGATCGTCAATATCGAAACCAGTAATGGACAGTGGATCGGAAATGGCTACGTCAATCCTCATTCATTAATTGCCGTCCGAATCGTCAGCCGTGACCGGGAGAATCCACTTTCCGAATCCTTGATTGCTGACCGACTTAAGTTAGCCGCCGCCCACCGGGATCGAATTTACGACCGGCCCTACTACCGATTGATCTATGGCGAAAGCGATTTTTTGCCGGGAGTCGTTATCGATCGTTTTGATGATGTCTTCGTGACTCAAATCACTACCGCGGGCATGGAGTTATTAAAAGACGCGATCGTCAACGCACTTCAACAGGTCTTCGCTGCAAAAGCGATCGTGTTACGCTGCGACAACCCGCTGCGAAAAATGGAGAACCTCGAACTCTACTCCGAAACGATTGGAACGTTGCCGGAAGAGATTATTGTGGAAGAGAATGGAGCCAAATTCTCGGTCGACTTGAATGACGGTCAGAAAACAGGTTGGTTTTACGACCAACGTGACAACCGCGCCGCGCTGATGCCGTTTGTCAAAGGCAAAACGGTTGTTGATGTTTGCAGCTACATCGGTGCTTGGGGAATCGGTGCAGCAGTGGCCGGGGCCAAAGAGGTCATTTGTGTTGACGTGTCGGAGAAAGCACTTGAGCAAGTCGCGGTTAACGCAGAACTTAACAACGTTGAAGACCGGGTGATCGCGGCTCACGGTGATGCGTTCGACATTTTAAAATCACTGCGAAAAGACAAACACAAATCTGACATTGTAATTCTGGATCCACCAGCGTTTGTAAAACGCAAGAAGGATCTGAGGAATGGCACCGAAGCCTACACGCGGCTGATGCGACGCGGACTACAGATTGTTAATACCGATGGAATTCTAGTCACATGTTCCTGCTCCTATCACATGCCGCGCGAATCATTTATTCAACGCATGAGCCAAGCATCTCGTGATGTCGAGATGAGCCTCCAATGGTTCCGTGAAGGAAGACAGGGCATGGATCATCCTGTGCACCCAGCGATGCCCGAAACGGAATACCTGAAGGTTCTTTATGCCCGTGTTCTGGGCAATCTGTAAAGCTCCAGAACTCTCACACTCCAAGATTGAATCGCCCTACTACGACTCCAGGCCGTCAAAATGTTAGCAAGCTAAGCTTGGCGAACAATTCACCTCAACTCAAATTGATCGTGTAGCTTTTTCATTCGCTTGACAAACGCTCGATTGGAGTTCTTAAATTGGCCTTTGAGCATTGGGACGAGCTTGGCTTTTGAAGCTCGGCCTTGCTTAACCATTAAGCCCAAGCATTTTGCAGAAAACGACTTGCAGGCGATTGACGTTTGCGGATTGCCGAGCCACTCGAACAACTGCTTGATCGCTTCGTCTTCGATTTCTTCAGGCACGTTGGTTTGAATCAGCCACTTGGCAACGCTTCGAGGCATGCCAGGAAACGGCATTTGATCTCGCATTGAAAACAGCAAAGACATGTAGGGCATTATCCGGCTTGAATCCAATTCGCTAACATCGCCAAGCAACCACATGAATCGCTGGGCCGTTTTGTGTTCGCCATGAAAGAGAGTAAACAATGAATCGATTGGCACTCGATCATTTACAATTCTACTTGCCCAAAACTTGCGCTGCTCGGAATCTGATTCAGCAAGATACGATTGCAGCTGCTGATACAATTCGCTCTTCATATTTTCATGGCTCGCCTTCCTTCGATTGATTGCACACGAACAACAACAAGAGTCATTTTCGATTTAGAGAATCTTAAAATGCTTGCCAAGATCTCTCAATCGGCCACGAACAACTCTTTCTGTAATGCGCATTCAACTCAATCATCAACACCGTGAACCGCATGAAGTCAGTATCGAAAGTTGTCATTCTTCTGTTTGCGATTGGGATCGCTGGCGTTGCTCTTCTTTCGATCTTCAAGCCAGAAATGCAATCGCCTATTTTCGCCCGCCTGTTGAGCGTTGTTCCGTGGGCCGGATATACCCATATTGTTTGCGGTTCACTCGCGCTACTACTCGGCGGAATCCAATTGAGCTCACGCATTCGGCGAAAGAATCTGGAGCTTCACAAACTTACTGGCAAAGCTTACGTCGCATGCGTGCTGGCATCGTCCATCGGCGCGATCGTCAGCCTTTCATTCACCAGCTCACCCTGGGCCGCCAAGTCAGCTTTTTGGCTGCTGGCAATCTGTTGGCCAACGGCAACGTTGATGGGCTATCCGCGTGGCATGAAGTTTGACTTCGCATGGCATGGCAAGCTCATGACTTACAGCTATGCCATGACTTGTGCGGCCATTTCGTTGCGAATCTTGTTGGGCATTCAAATGGGAATGGGAGTCGGCTTTTCCACCGCTTATCCGATTGCCGCGTGGGGCGGATTTTTGATTAATGTTGCGATCGCCTTCGTCGCCTTGCGATTCATCAGCAGACGATCCAAGAGCATCTCGTCCGGCGCGGCTGTTTGAATGGGGCATACACCGACACCGCAACCGAATTCCTTTCGGGCGAAAAGTAAATCGTTAGAAGAACAAAAGCGGCCTTGGGTTAATTGAGCTAATCATCTTTAGTTGTTGCGAAACGTTTAATGACTTCCGCCGCGTAACTGTTCTCTGGATTCAACTTCAAAGATTTCTTGTAGTTGAAAATCCCCAGTTCCTTTTTGCCGGCGGCCATATAGGCCTCGCCCAAGCTGTCAAATGCATTGAAAGCATCGGGATACAGCATCGTATTGATTCGAAAGATCGCAATCGCCATGTCGAGCCGATCCTTCTCAATCCATCCGTATCCGATGTCGTTCAGCCTTTCTTCCTGGATCGCTGGCGAGGCTGGATTCTCCTTTTGCATGGCTTGGTAGGCGGCCAATGCCGTTTCGAATTCCCCTTCAACAATCCACTCCGCTGGTAGCTTTTCGCCGTCCTTCAACTTTTTTGCCACGTTGCTTGGGTGCACTTCCTTGTCCCACGGATTGCGAAACTCAATTTGGGTTTGCCCATCAGCATCACTTTTTGCAAAACAAATCAGCGCATTCATCGTTTCACAAGCAAACGTTTCTTCACCGACACGATGGATCGCTATCGCCTCACCCTCGTTTGGCATCATCATCAACTGATCGTCTTTCGCGAAAATTTTGATCAGGCTGCCATCACGATTGTAACGGCCCGTCAATTTCGACATCTCAGTCGCAGAAGTTTTCAACTTCTCATATTCAGGCAAGCCAAAATTGTCCCAATCGTAAGCACGTGCAACAGCCGCAATTACTTCGTCTATCAACGGCGGCTGGTTTCCATTTGTCAATACAACCACGCCATATCCGCGATCTCGATGGAATGTTGTATCACTCGAAAAACCCTCGTTCCATCCTCCGTGGCCGATATAGACTTCACCCGCTTTGTCGTCGACTCCGATCCCAAGTCCGCTTCCAACGGTCGTCATTCTTTTCGCCATTGCTTGAGAGAGCAGCTTTTCGCTGTCGCCTTTACACGCGAGCTGAATCTCAATGAAGAATTGGGCTAACTCCGTAGCGTTCGCATACAGCCCGGCCGGAGCCATTTCTGGATAAGTGTGGCGTTTGCCGCTAACGACTTCTCCATCTTCCAGGTAACCGGTTGCCGCTTCTTTAGCTCGGGGCATTGGCAGTGGCTGCTCGAATGTGCAACGCTCCATGCCCAATGGCTTAAGCAATTCATCCTCCATGATTGCTGGAAATGGCTTGCCGGTTACATCCATCATCAACTGCTGCATGATGCAATATCCTCCACCAGAATATCGAAAGCTTCCACCAGGAAGTTTATCGACGCGGATGGGAGGCGAATTGGCTGGCCCAGTCCCATCAAGCAGTTCGACCAAAGATGGAACAGGCAGGTCTTCGCCGTAACCCAAAAAGCCATGAACCGTCACACCACCTTTGTGACTGATCAGATGTTCGAGCGTGACCTTTTTGTCGCGAGTGAACTCATTTTCTGGCAACTTCCAAGTCTTCAGAGCCTGGTTAACGTCGACCTGCAGGTCGAGCATTCCTTTCTCGACCAAGCGTAAGGCAGCAGCCGACGAAACAGGCTTGCTTATCGATGCACATTGAAAAAGCGTGTCCGTCGTGACTGGCTCTCGCGTCTCGCGATCTTTGACTCCGTAGGCTTTGCTCCAGACGACTTTGTTGTCTTGAATGACGGCGAGCGAAAGTCCGGGGACACCGTAGTGCTTCATCCGCTCTTCGATGGTCCAACTCTTTTCACCTTTAAACTTCGCCCCGCCGGTCAAACCGGTTTCCACCCTCTGAATCATCACGTCAATATCAGCTGGATGATTCACGTCGTCGTGCGCGCCAACCGCGGCTGCGACCAGGCTCGCAACCAAGCAACCAAATATCAAGCTCGTTGTTTGCTGTAAGAATGATCGCATGGCATAACCTCCGGAGGAACTAGAATTCAATTGATTGATCATCAGCTTACCAAAGCAACAACAAAACCGCTCAGCCCTCTACGATTCGTTGCAGCATTCTTCATCATCGCCATCTCTCTCATCGCCTTCTCGCCCATCGCCTTCTCGCCCATCGCTCTCGGAACCATTCTCAGCTTGATTTTCGAAATCAACTTTGCCGTTTCTCCTGATGCGAGCTGCATTCCGCTCAAATGAAAACCCAACCGCTTTTTGAAGTCGATCCATCAATTTTTCAAAGCGAGGGTCTTTTCGAATCGGATCTAAATCTTCGTCGATTTGATATTGGTTGACATCGTGAAATCCGAACGTCACCGCATCGTTGAGAGCCGCGAAGGCTTTATCGATTTCACCCGTCAACACCCAAGCACAACCAAGGTTGTAGGTGGCGATCCCTTTGTGGTCAGCGAATTCAGCCGCCTTTTGATGGGCGATGATCGCTTTGTCGATCTTGCCATTCATGTGTAGATCATAGGCCTTCTGAAAAGCGTTTTCGCCTTTCGCACCCTCAATCATCTCGGCGACTTCTTTTTTCAGCTCCATTGCGTCGACAACTCGAAACTTAATAGATCCTGTTCCTGCTGAAGCGCTGAGTTTGTTCTCGCCACCGTTAAGTTGGTAAGAAAGTTTCTTCGATTTCTTAACGTTTTCAAAAGGCCCAGACACCCGTCCCAACCCGCTGGAAGCGGTAATATCAAACTTCGTTCCTTCAACATAGCCGACCTTGATCGCTCCGGCCCCTGCGACCAAAGTTGAATCGCCCTGAGGCTGCCCAACAAAGTTCACATTGATTGAGCCTGCTGATGCGTTGAGATCAACTTTGCTTTCCGCCATCCAAACTTTGACTCCGCCACCTGTCGATTTGGCTTGAATGAAATCTTTGGCGTGAGCAAGTTCTATGTTGCCACCCCGTGTTTCCAAGATCGCTTGACCAGCGACATGGTCGGCTCGGACGTGCCCGCCCTGAGTGAAGACAACCAATTTTCCTTCGACATTTCCAGTCTCGACATGGCCACCCATGGTTTTCAAGTTCGCATCGGCCCCGATGTTTCCCGTCGTGATGTGGCCACCATTTGTCTGCATGTCGGCAGTGCCTGAAATATTGTCCGCTTCGATATGCCCGCCGCGAGAAGCAAGTTTCGCCCAACCACCGACGTCTCCAACGGTGATCGGCCCCGCAGATGTTTGCAAGTCGATGTTGAATTCTTGGGGGATCAGTAGCTCAAAACTGGCGTTGCGAAAATGGCTGTTGTTGCGAATCAACAATTGTTCCTTCAGCGCTTCCAAATCATCTGCCGCCTCAATTTCTTCTTCGGTAATCTCGCGAGTCGGAAATGTCGCGATGATAGCGGCGTCCTTTTGCTCGGCTAATCCCGCCTGACTGGCCTTCTTGTTGTTAACGTCATACTCAATCCGCATGGCTTTAAAGAGTTTGGCGGCTCTTTCTTGATCACTTGCCGCAACGGTATGAACCAGCTTCATTTCCACCGTTGGCTTGTCGTGAGTGCTGACCTCCAGCGTTCCCAGATTGGTTCGCAAGAATAGTTGGCCGCCGTTCTCAACATCAATCGTTGTCTCAATTGTGTTTTCGAAACGAGGTAGTTTTTCATTCTCTTGCTTTACCAAAGCGAGCAAAGAAATCGGGCTCGATGAAGAAGAGGAAGCCCCAGCAAAGCTCGACACCCCTCCGCCGGGCTCACCATTTCCGCTGGTAAACATCGACCATGCGAACAAGCCTGCCACCGTCAAGACTATTGCGGCAACTCCGTATTTCAGGTTCGCACCAAAGCTGGCACTCCTAACTTTGACCGGCGGTTGTGGTTCCAGTTTCTTTGGCGGCATAGGCTTGATCCACCAATCACGCGCCGGTTCAGCGACCATGGTTGGGGCCTGCAGATGCGCCAGTTCCTGATTGAGCAGATCAGCAACCTCATCGGCTGAATCAAAACGATTGTCTCGGTTTTTGGCGTGCAGCTTGGCAACGAAGGCTTCTAACCATTCCGGCGTTTCAGGGTTGGTTTCGCGAATGGGACGAGGCTCAGATTCGCAAACTCGTTTGATGACGCCGAAAACGGATTCGGCACGAAACGGAGAATGCCCCGTACACGTCGCGTACATGACACTGCCAAGGCTGAACAAGTCCGACCGCTGATCAACCGACTCACCACGGGCTTGCTCGGGAGACATGTATTGAGGCGTTCCGGAAATCGCACCGCTATGTGTCATCGTGGCCTCGTCGACAACTCTGGCCAAACCAAAATCGGTGACCATCGCACTATCGACTCCTCGTTCGAGCAAGACATTGGCGGGCTTTACATCGCGGTGAACGATCCCGCGTTCATGAGCTGCGGCCAAGCCTTTGGCAACTTGCATTGCCACGCAAACGACTTCGCTGGTTTCCAACGGGCCCTTCTTTTCAATACGATGATCTAAAGACCCGTCTGGAACATATTGCATCACGATGTAAGGCGTGCCTTGATACTCATCAACCGTGTGAACGGGAATCACGTTGGGATCCTTTACCGAAGCAATCGCACGCCCCTCGCGTTCGAATCGCCGTCGAGAGCTGCCGTTGTGGGAGTACACCGGAGCCAACAATTTGATCGCGACATACCGATTGAGTCGCGTGTCTAGTGCTTTGACAACGACGCCGGCACTGCCTCGACCAATCATGCCACAGACTTCGTAGCCGCCAATCCGTCCGATCATGTCAGGGTTATCCGTCGGGCCAAGCAGTTGTTGAATTTTCTTTAAGTCGCGTTGACGATCCTGTGTTTCCAATCGGTCTCGCGTTTCAGCACCAACCAAGTCAGTCTCGTTTCCCACTAAGTGGTTTTTAATCTCGCTGAGAACCTCATCGTGTCCGGACAATTTCTCAAGAGTCGACTGACATTGTTGACACGTCGCAATGTGGGCCAGGATGCGTGCTTCTTCAAGTTCATCAGATTGATTTTCAAGGAAACGGTTGAATTGGACTTCGTCAAAACATTTTTGCATTTGATTAACCATGATCGCCTTTGTTATTTATGATTCGCTTGAATTTGTTATTGCGCTACCGATCCAGTTTCGACCGCCGCTATTCACTTAACTTGATGTTCTTCAAAATCGCTTCTTCCCTCCCACCTAAACTTTCTTCATCATCGAATCGTGCAACCAGCTTTTTGATCCTCGCCACGATTCGAAATTTCGCTGCGTAAACGCTTCCCAACGAAACGTTAAGCTCCTCCGCGACCTCTTCTGGTTTGCGACCCGCCACAGCAGTCGCCAGAAATGAGTTCCAAGATGTGTCTTTGAAGTCCGGCTTGATCTGTTCAAGAGCCCAACTCATCAGTGCCCGTCGATACTCCATCCAGAAAACGGTTGTCTGTTGGTCAGGCGTGTCCGGGAATTCGGTCAGTAGCTGCGCGACTCGTGAGTCGCCACTGGCTGCAGCTCGCCGTGATTGGCCAACTACTTTATCGACGGCAATGTTCCGCGCTACTCGGAACAACCAACCGCGAAACTTGCCTTTGGAGGGATCGTCTTCCCACGAATCAACTTTCTTCTCGACTGCGGCCAATACGTCTTGGGTGACGTCCCAGGCGTCTGCGTCTTGCAATCCACGTCGGCGGGAAAAATCATAAATTGCCTGTTCGTAGACTTCGATGAATTCTGACCAGGCGTCACCACTTTTTTGGCGAAGCCGAACCAGCAGGCTTTGTCGAGTTTGCGGAAGCTCTGTCATTTCCGTGGCTTTTTTCGAATTCGGGATGCAGAAGATTGCCAAACGTCGCAATCTCTACCCTATTCTCGCCGTCAAGTTCTATTTTTTACGCGCCGAATTTAAAAAAGATGTTTCTGACCGTTTCCTTGTGAAAATTGGCTTGTCGAGTCACTTATCACTCCATCTTGAAAACGACACGGAACACGCTCGTAAACGAGGATCATTTCGTTCGGCGCTAACCATAAACGGGCTTTCAACGGCCAATTCTTCATCTGCTATGATGACTGTTTTGACGGATCTATTCACTCAATTGACCAACCGGTACCACTCGCATGTTCAAATTCGTGCCAATCTTATTTGCGTTGTTGTTTGCAGGTGTTGCTGGAGCCGATGCGCCCGGCGGCAATTCTACTCAACCAATTAGTTCAGCGAATCGCTCTGAAAAGCGGCCGAATATTCTTTACATCATGTCCGACGACCACGCGGCCCACGCGATTTCTGCTTACGGCAGTCGGCTGGCCGCAGTCGCTCCAACACCTAACTTAGATCGATTAGCGAGAGAAGGCGCATTGTTCACCAATGCGTTTTGTACGAACTCGATCTGCTCGCCTTCAAGAGCCTGCGTATTGACCGGACAGTACAACCACGTCAACGGAGTGTTTGATCTTGCTGGCAAAGTCGCACCCGGTAAACAAACGCTGGCGATTGAAATGGGTCGAGCAGGGTACGACACGGCGATGATTGGTAAGTGGCACCTGAAGGTTGAACCTGCTGACTTCAACTACTACTGCGTTCTTCCCGGCCAAGGCAAATATCACGGCCCCCAGTTTCGTATTCGCGGCGACAAGCCTTGGGGCAAGAACACAATTGAGTTTCCGAAAAAACACTCAACCGATGCGATCACGGATCTGACATTGGACTGGCTCAAAGGCGGATGGGATCAAGAGAAGCCCTTCTTTTTAATGCATCATTACAAAGCACCGCATGACTATTTCGACAATGCGAAACGCTATGAGTCGTACTTGGCCGACGTCGATATCCCCGAGCCAGAGACGATGTGGAAGACTGATCCGAAGTTTGGTTCACTGGCCACGCGCGGCGACAACGATGAACTGCTACCCCACATCGGCACGTCCATCGGCAACCGAAACCCTCGCCGGTCATACTTACGGGATCTACCGAAGATGTATCCCAACGAGTTTCCAGCCGATTACGATCCGGCAAATTCTTCAGACGACGAAAACAAACGCTTGGCTTACAACGCCTATTTGAAAAAGTTCCTTCGTTGCGTCAAAGGCATCGACGACAACCTCGGCCGTCTGTTCAAGCACCTCGATGAAACTGGCCAAATGGATAACACGATCATCATCTACACCGGCGACCAGGGATTCATGCTTGGCGAGCACGACTACCAAGACAAACGCTGGATGTACGAGGAGTCTCATCGAATGCCGTTTTTGGTGCGCTATCCCAAAACGGTACCAGCAGGGCAACGATTCGACACCATCATTGAGAATGT
>CAZPTT010000056.1:3633-35274 GCA_964589435.1 uncultured Pirellulaceae bacterium | reverse complement strand
AGCTATTTCTGTGAAACTTGTCGGCTTTTTCGGATGAAAGGCTCATTAACCGCCTCTCCAAAACCCTCGAAAACAAATTGGGCATTCAATGACTCTCTGGCTTTGAAAGTCAGCGTTGGAACGTAAACGGCCGAGCCCCAAAAAAGATCACAACAGAGAGTACTTTCGGGCTGAAGAAAGCGAACGGCCTACCCTAACATCAAGATAGCTGAGTGCTTCGGATTGCAATTTCCAAACCCAACGTTAGGAAATGATTCTTTGAGACGGCAATCCCAAGAGTTCGTGAACCCTCATGTCAATCACTGTTGATACTTCTTAATACATCGAGGCAGTCTTGAGGATCGCTCCGCAAACGATGGTCTGCGTGAACTGATGCGAACAAAACTCGTCCTTGCCGATCGATCGCGTAACGGGCCGGCATGGGTAAATCCCAATTATCAGTTCCGTTTTGCTTGGGAAGATCCAGACCGAGAAACTTCTCTGCCTCGATCACGTTGGGAGGAGTCTGCAAAGTCAATCCGAAAGCCGATGCGATTTGATTGTCGCGGTCTTGCACCACCGGAAAACCCAACCCAAGATCCTCGGCAGTTGCACTGTTGAATCCTTGGCGTTGAGGGCAAAGCGCGATTAAGGAAGCGCCGCATTCTTCGAACTGTTTTAATTTGGACTGCAAAGCTTCCAGCTCTGCCAAGCAATACGGTCACCAGTTACCACGAAACCACGTCATGACGACGAACTCACCTGAAAACAACTCGCGAACTGGAATATCGCCCGAGTCGGAATGTACCGACTGTGACATCGGAGCAATACTTCCAAGTGAGATTGCTCTGCTCGCTACATTCTCAGCGAGTAACCATTCAATATGTTGATCGAGAACCTCAATTACCTCGCGTGGCGTGCCGCCTGTTTCGAATCGCTGCCGAATGTCGTTAAGACGTTGCAGAAAGTGCATTGCTAACCTTTACTCATCTGTGAAACCTGCAATTTACCAGAAGCCAGCATAAAGCCGATTGAATGTTTTGTTGCAACCAAAAACCAGAAAATGGGAGCCTCAAATCTCACTTGGTGGGGAAGTGTCATCGCCTTTAAAGTCTACTAAATTGTCTACAGGAGTCATTTTTTACATGAAGTGTTCAATTGCAACCGGCATAACCATCCATCAAAAAAATCCAATCGCATCTTCTTCTAATTGTTTCGATTAAGAAAACTGTAGCAATCCGGGATTCACGATATGACTCAAGCAAACACAAACAAACGTAGGCGGTGGACGGCTTGGCTGATTTTTAGCCTAATCGTCCTGGGTGTGATCGCGTTTCTGCTGTGGGTTCTCGGCACCGGGTTTGTGAAAAGCCAAATCCGATCACAGTTGTCAGAGTTGGGAATAGGCGAGCCAAAAATCGGCTCCGTCTCGCTACGATCTGACGGAGTAACCGTTGACCAGATCGAATTCAAAAACGCGAACGCCGACGCGCCTTGGATCTCTCTCAATCGCGTTGCCATCAATCATCCACTGAGCGGACTTGCTGCCGGCGACAACGTTTTCAACAGTCTGGAGATTGAAGGCGTTCGCGCCATCGTTGACCTCAGTGAAACCGGCTCCGATACGCCCTTTGATTTGTCGACACTCGAATTGCCCACAGAGCAATTGACTCTTCGTGATGCGAATATCAAATTCACGGAATCACCACCCTCCGAAGCCTCTGATCAACCACGGCAGATTTCGATCGAAGGTATCGAAGGCACGATTATCAAAACTGAATCGGGACTGATACTTGATGGCCAATTGGGAGATTTCTTGGGTGGCCAATGGGAGGTGGCTGGCACGGCGGATCCTGACGAGAATCGGTGGAACGTCGAATTGAATTCAAACGCGGCAAGACTCGTGGATGGTCAGTGGCAAAATTGGCCGGGCATTCCGGATTCGCTTGGCTCTTACATTCGAGGCAATGCGGAAGCTTCCGTGAGCGTCCAGGCTTCTTCAAACGAACAAACTGGCATGACTTATGAAGCCCAATTCAACCTCGCGCACGGCAATCTGAATTTGCCGAAATTCAAACTGCCGATCGAACTGCAACAAGGAAGTCTGAATGTTAGTAGCGGAGTGGCGCGCTACGATGACTTTGTAGCGACCACCAATGGTAAAAACCGAATTTCTGGATCTGGAACGACTAGGTTCGATGCGTTTCCGATCCAATCAAATTTTCAAGCTGAATTCCGCGACCTGGATGTAGCGACGCTCAGAAAACTGACGTCCACGATTCCGACCATTGTTGTCGGTACCGCAACGGGCAACATTTCCGGAGTCGTTGATCTCGAAGAGTCATTTCGAACAACCGTTGCCATCGAAGCGAATGGGCGTAGCACCGATGCTCGCTACGGTTTAATCAAAGCAGATTCTGCCAACCTATTGCTCTCGATGACGCCGATGGTGTTTGACAGCCAGCTCGAATTTGAATCAATCGACGGGCGACTGGTGGTGGACGCGATGGCCAAAGAACAATCGGCCAAAGAAGTGTTCAAAACGCTTGAGCTTGAAGAGTTGGGAAATCAATTGGAAATCGAGGCCGCTGCGACGGGCAAACTTTCCTTTGATCTACCGCTTGCAACGGCAGAGAAGATCGAAACATGGAATATGAAAGTTTCAGCAACTTCGCCAGCAGGACGCTTAAGTCAACAATCCATTCGTGACATTCGTGTCGAAGCCCGCTTAGCCGATGGCAACCTGAAGTTCTCAGAAATTGTGGCGACTCCGGTTGCCAGTGAACAAGTGAATGAAAAGCAGTTGGGCATGTTGCCTGGCAATGCGGCAAGTTCAGCGCCGAGCATCCGAGCCAATGTTGATTGGCCGCTAAATTCGAATCCATCGCCTTCAGATATCGGCAAGATTAACCTCAACGGGGAAGGCGTCTCGCCCAAATGGCTGATCGGTTTGCTTAACCGGCAAATACAAAACGCCAGCGATCCTGCCAGTGTAAACACCGCGCCCCAGGCCATTCAGCTTGAACCGTCGCTTGAAAATTTAGCCGGCTCAATCAATTTCCAGTCAAATGTTCGTATCAGTGCCAACGATCCGTCTGCGATCAACAAATGGAGCGCTGAAGGAGCGATGATTAACTCCACAGTTCTTGCGTCAGGCCAAACCTTGAACAACTTGGAAACGCAACTGGCACTCGCAGATGGTGTCTTGAAATTGTCACAAGCAAGCGGGAACTTTTCTAATGGTGGAAAACTAAACGCGGATGTAAAATTTGACATCGTAGCGGGCGAAGTAATCACCGGTCGCGCACAAACATCTGACATGCCAATAAGCTGGGTGTTGGGTGTCGCCGCAGAATCATCAACAGAACTCCGAAACGTTCTGAATGCCACGAACTTTGAGCTTGCCAATCTAGAGGATGATCTTCAAGGGAATCTGTCCGCCCAATTTGACCTGACACCGGCTTTAAGCGGACAAGACTGGTCTGTCGCAACGCGAATCAATTCGAAACAACTGAAAATCAAAGGTGAAACCGTCGGCAACCTGGCTGTCGTCGGCCGAGTGGGCTCGACAAAAATTGAGATCGAAAGCGCTCATGCCGAGACGGCCGGAGAAGGCCAATTCGATTTGAACGGCAATTGGATTTTCGCAGAGAGCTCAGGGCAAGCCGACCTCCGATGGCAACGGCTTCCGCTTAGTTGGCTGGCTGGATTCGCTACACAATCAAACGAGATGGTCGCGGGCACCACATCCGGCAAAGTTCAACTATCAAGAGCCCAACAACCTGCCGATCGCGAAATACCAATTAACGTTACAGGAACCGTCAACGCTAACGGCTTGCGTTTTGCCAATTTGAAATCCCGACAATTGGGGTTCGATATTCTTAGCGATGGCGATGCGATCCTGTTCGATCGTTTCCGAGGTGAAAATGATTTTAAAGAAGTCAATCTCGAAGGGCGTTTGGAGCTAACCCAGCCATTCGCGTTTTCAGTGGATGGAACAGTCACGCAACTGCCACTAACACGAATCTTTGAGCGAGCGTCCATCGCTGATCAGGAATCAATCGTGTCGGTGACGGGAAATGCTGATGCGAAGTTTAACTTGAACGGTGACCTTACCACGCTTGATTGGAACTCAAAGGGCGCGATCAAATTTGGTGACCTCTACTACAACGATCAATCATTAGAGAATATCGAGTCGAATTGGAGCGTAGCAGCAAATGACTGGGCAGCATCGTCCGTCTCAGTCAAGGCATTCGGTGGATCCATGGAGCTGATCGAACTGAGCCAGCAGCCTCAGCGAATCAAAGTTGAACTCAAGGATATTGATTCAAAGCAGTTGACCTCGCTTGCCAAATTGCCAGTCAAAGTCACCGGCAAAATCTCGGGCAACGCATCGTTGAACGAATGGTCATTGGCGGATACTCGGTGGGCAGACCTCAACATTCGCGGAGCTTCCTTGTTATTTGGCCCAACAGAATTCGGCGATTTAGCAAGTAGCGTTGAGTTTCGTGATAATCAATTGAAGTATTCCGTCGATGGGCGTTTATTGAATGGCAAATTCACCGCCAAAGGGGAAACGAATGTCGCGGACAATTTGCTCGAAACTCAGTTGCCGATCAACCTGCAGTTCACAAACGGAACGCTCAGTCAGTTGTATCGTCAGTCGGGCAACTTAAACACGTTGCGTTCGCTGCAAGGAACCTTGTCTGCCAACGGCGAATGGATCTTTCAACTCAACCGGCCTCCAACTGGACGAGGCATCGTTAAAGTCGGAAACCTAAGTTGGGATAATGAAATTTTAACCAAAGAAGTTTCGACCAGCGTCAATTTCAAGTCTGGCCGATTGGAACTTAGTAACCTCCGAGCAGATCTCCAACGTGGAGAGATTTCGGGACGGGCATCGATTCCCATCACTTCCCGAGCCAGTGGAAATTATCAACTTAATTTCCGGTCGTTCAATCTCGAACGATTGCTGGAGGTTGTTATGGACGAGCCGATCGAAGGTGCCGGACTAATGGATGCGAGGATCTCTGGTCAGATTGGACGCTCCATTTCCGGCCAAGGAACGGTGGCAATCAATCGAGCCAAACTATTGGGGCAAACGGGTAGAACACTTCAGCTACCAATTCAATTTCAGTTTCAACCGCAACAGAATTCTGGCCATATTGAATTTCGGCAATCAAGGTTTCGGCTATTTAATGGCAACGTCGCCGGCTCTGCATTCCTCGATTTTGGACGCAACATCAACCTCAAGACAAACCTCCGGGTTTCCAAACTTGACACCGAACTTTTGTTCACAGCCCTGGCAGGCCTGAAAAACTCTGGGCAAGGCGATCTAAGTGGGCAACTCGTATTGAAAGGGAATTCGATTCGATCCTTGCGTGATTTGAAAGGATCGTTCACTGGTCGACTAGATCGAGCCGCGGCGTTCGAGCTGCCCCTTTTGAACACGATCGGTCGATTTCTTGGTGGCAATCAATTGCAATCGAATGATTTTGAGTCGGAAGATATCGACTTGCGACTTAGTCAAGGCAAGATCGAAGTGCGACAGTTGAATATTTCAAATTCGCTGGCACAGGTTGCCGTCACCGGCAATGCGTTTGTCGATGGGAGACTCGATCTCAAAGTCGCAGGAAAAATTGAACGCTTGAATCAACCAACTTTGCTGGAGCAGCTCGCCGGATCGCCGCTCGCCCGATTCCAGGGTTCTCCGGTTGCACTGTTTGCCCAAGCCGCAGACTTTCTCAGCGAACGCTTGATTTTTGTGCAAGTCGTAGGCACGGTAAATCGCCCGCTAGTGCGCCCGGACTCGGGAAAACAGTTGCAATCCGAGACCATTCGCTACTTCTTGCGTGGCAGTCAAATCTTTCCAAATGCCGATGCTCAAAACAATTAGCTGATTCGTTACGATCGGTCTTTCCGAATAAAACTGACGTGGCAACCGTTCTTCTGGCCAAATGATCAAGAAGCGTTTTGGGGCTAGCAACCGCCTCAAATCATGGCTTCGATGCGAAAGCCGCTTTGTACAGCTCTGACAAACTGACCAGCTGTAGTCAGTCAACGTCTGCGGGCGTGCAAAGATTCGTTTTGCGAGTGATTGCCTGGGTAGATAAAAAGAAAATGTGGTGCAAAAAAATGAGTCCTGCAATCAAGCTTTCATCGAATTCAAAAGGCGTTCGGGTAATCAGCATGAGTCAACCCAATTCAGCCAGTCAAAATCCAACCCGCATTGCTGTTTGGAGCATTTACTGGTGTTTGATAGTTTTGGCGTTGATTTCTCTTACTGGTTGTTCGACGCTTTCATCTCTTGGACTGCCGTTTAGCAGTTCGACGAATCAGATTCTAAAATCAGCCAAGGAGATTAGCGAGAATCCCGGGCTTGCCATCGAAGCCCCTCGGGAAATGGCCAAGCAACCTCTCAATACCTACTTGCTCGAAATTGGTGACACGATCTTTGTTGAGGCAATTAGTTTTGATTCGACGATGAGATTGCCAGGAGACCAGGTCATCCAGCCCGATGGATCAATTTCCTTGGGTGAATTCGGAGCCTTTGACGCCGTTCACAAGACCGTGCAACAGTGTGAACTCGAGATTCAATCGATCATCGAATCAAGCATTCGCAACGACCTCGAACAAGAATTCCTCGATGAACAGCATCAGGCTGTCCTCGAAAAGGAGTTGCTTGATTACGAAGCGCCTGAGCGACCTAACCTGGAAACCGACGCGGAAGAAGCTGAGGAAGCCAGTCGACTTGAGGCGCGACGAGCTCAAGAAAAACGGAACAACCTCGATCGCAAGATTGCTTTAAGAATCAAGCAAAACCAAATTAGCGTTCGACTCGTCAACTGGGACAGCAAACGAATCTACGTGCTCGGCGAAGTCAATTCACCTGGCTATTTTGACTACACAGGAAATCAAACCGTTCTCGATGCGATCGTCGAAGCGGGGGGACTTTCTACAAAAGCCAATCATCATCAAGTGCTTGTCAGTCGTCCAACGCCCTCGGGTAGTTGCCGCGTGGTCATGAAAGTTTGCTACGATCAAGTTGTCCAACTTGGTGATACCTCAACGAACTACCAGTTGCTTCCTGGTGACCGTGTCTTCGTGCCCAGCCTTACATTTTTTGACGACGTGAAAAAGACGTTCTCATTCAATCGAGATCCCGACTGTCCCCGCTGCGCTCCGTCGCAACATGGATGTGACCTTGCAACAGGATGTCAATAAGTTCCAAACACATCGGTCGCGAAAGTTGCTGAAATTGCGGTTAATTCCGATTTACAAATTTCGCTATCGATGTTTTGGTTTTTCAAACCAGTCGATCCAGCAACACCGACGCCGCACTCAAGACCAAGAAAAATCCACACATGTCGGTGACGGTCGTAAGAATCGGACCGGAAGCCAGGGCGGGATCGAGCTTGAACATCCGCATGACCAAAGGCAATGTGCCTCCGAGCGAAACAGCAATGATGGTATTGAGCATCATCGCAGCACCCACGACTCCGCCCAGCCACGGGTTGCCTTTCCAGAGAAATGCGACGCCCGCAATCAACAGCCCCAACGCAAAACCGTTGACCAGTCCGACGCTGATTTCTTTCAGCCAAACGCGGAGTACTTCGTTTGCGTTCACCAAACCAAGCGACAGTTCTCGCATGCTGACAGCCACGGCTTGGTTTCCACTGCAGCCACTCATGTCGGAGATGATTGGCAAGAACACGGCCAATGCGATGACTTTTTCTAGCGTGTCCTGATACATCGCAATCACGCTTGCCGCGACGACGTTCAGCAAAATATTGACACTCAGCCAAGCCAGTCGACGGCGGGCACGAGTCCACATGGGCATCGTTCGAAGCTCTTCACTAACCAGCCCTTGGGCTTTTTGATAATCCTCAAGGAACTGGTCTGACATGGATTCTTCTACGTCACCACGTCGAAGTACACCGACCAGTTCATCAAGGTGATTGATGACCGGGATGCCGATGAAGTTATGACTGTCAAAAATCGAGTGAAGTTCTGGTAACTTTGTGTGAGTCGTCACCGACAGCGGCTCGCGAATCATAATCGACTCAATCCCGACCTCTCCTCGGGAGACCAGCAGGTCCCTTAAGCGTAAAACGCCCCGAAGGCTCTTTTGGTCGTCGGTGACATACGCGTATTGGACGTCGAAGTCTGAATATTCTTCGACGTTGCGACGCATATGTTCGATGACTTGGGAAACCGTTTCGTTTTGGCTGAATGACAGAAACTTGACCGTCATGATTCCACCGGCTTCATCGTCGTCATAGGTCGCCAGCTTGCGAACCGCCGAAGCATCACCGGATTCCATTTCTGACAAAATGGCGTTCATCGCGGACGGCGGCAGTTCTCCAACGAAGTCGGCCTGCTCTTTCTTGGGCAGTTCTTCGAGAATGTCGGCAGCCTTCGCCGGATCGATGTCTTCCAGGACTTCGAGCGCTTGCACTTCTGGCATTTCGTGCAATACGTCGGCGGCATCTTCAGCATCAAGGCCAACGACAAGCCGCAATTGCAAATCGGGCGAGACCCTTGAAAGCACACGCGCCCGCTGTGAATCGCTAAGCCTTTCAAGCAACGCTTCGGCGCGGGAAGGCTCGTTCGCCTCGAGAAAAGCACTGACCTCATTGAGTGCATCGACGTCCGTTGGTGGAGCGGCCGATAATTCTTCGTTTTGAATCACTTCGAAAAATCCATGGTTGGCTTAGCTTGTTTTGGCGTCTTGAGTTTGGTCGGATGATAGATCTGAAGTCGGATCAGTCACCAACAAACTCGAGGAAAGCTCCTCGACCACTCGCTCTTCAAGCCCGTGCTCTTTGACGCGTAAACGGCGAAGATCGGATGGCCTGAATTTGGCAGGCAGCATTCCCAGGTTGCATATCGGATCCCCGGGACTAATGGCTGGCAAGGTCGTCATCCCAATGACAACGGCATTGAAGGGAGCAAAAACAGTATGTCGATCGCGACCCAACAAATTGGTATTGGTGGAAATAGGCTGGCCTTGCTCAATGACTTCGCCAGGCTTGACATGGAACTCAAGAAAGCCGCCTTTCTCAGCCCGAATCCATTTTGATTTCTTCACGGTGACCTGATAGTCGGGGCTTTCCGGCGGATGCTCAAGCATATCGAGTTCGACAAGCACGTTTTTGACGCCTCGAACGCAAGCGGCCACGATGCCAGGTTCGACTTTAAAAACCTCACCAGCCTCCATGATGATTGTGTGGCAGCCTGCATCGCAAGCTTCCCGACGGAGCGCTTGCTTTGGCCCCTTTCCATCCATGATGATTTCGCAGCCAAATGCCTCGGCCATTCGCTTCACTTCGGGGTTGCTTAGATCTCCACGAACGTTCGGATAGTTGGTTCGTCGAACAGACGCACTATGAAGGTCAATTCCATAATCACATCGTAAAACGATCTCATCGAAAATTGTTCGAGCCATGCGACCGGCAAGACTGCCAGATTCAGAACCCGGAAATGCTCGATTCAAGTCGCGACGATCTGGCAAATAACGAGAGTGTCGATCGAAAGCAAGAATATTGAGAACGGGAATCAGAATCACAGTGCCTCGAGTTAAGACAAAATCTTCGTCTTGAACCAACTGACGAATCGCACCGGTTCCATTGATCTCATCACCATGAAGTGCCCCCGTCACGAATACGACCGGGCCTTCGTCGGTGGCTCGGCGTACATGAATAGGAATGTTCACAGTCATCCCACTGTAGCTCTCGCTTACCCCAAGCGAGATGTCTTTCGATTCGCCAGGACTGATAAGCTGCCCGTCCCAATCGCCAATGGGTTTTCGTTTTTTTTGTGAATTCATATTTGGTGTCTGCGTAGATCGAAAGTTTCTCGGCGGCCAGTCGAAGAATGAAGGGCGATGCCTGAATCACTCAATGTTAATCGCCAGCTGAAGAGGCATCGTTGCCGTCCATTACTTCGTGAGCGACTGGCAGTTCTGGGAGATCTTTTACCTTTTTCTTGCGCTTCCGCCGTGTCTTGGCTGGAACCAATTCCCGCATCAGCTCTAGTTTCCCGAAGCAGAGGATGCGGTCGTTCGCTTCCAGCACGCGAGCTTTTTTGGGATTAGGAATCACCGTCGTGCCGCGCGTCAAAGTCAAAACGTTGATGTCTTTTTCTTCGAAGCCGCATTCGTCGATGCGGCGACTGACATACTGGGATCCCTCCGGTAAAGCCAACTCGGTAACGCCGTAGCCTCGGCTGACGGTCAAGCGTTGACGTAAATCGATTTCTGGAAAATCAACGCGTCCGGCAATGAAGTCGACCACAGAACCTGCGATATCGAGCTGCGTACATTTTTCAATGCCTTCTAAGCCCGGAGAAGAATTAACCTCCATGATCTGCGGGCCGTCTTTGCCTTCCAGCATGTCGACGCCCGCGACCTTGAGTCCCATGATTTGTGCCGCTCGAACAGCGGTTTCACGGTACTGATCGTCCAATTCGACTTGCTCCGTCATTCCGCCACGATGCACATTGCTGCGAAACTCCTGCCCTTGAGCGACTCGCCGCATGGCACCGATGACTTCGTCTCCGACGACAAACGCGCGTACGTCTTTGCCTTTACTCTCGGCAACAAATTTCTGGATCAAAACGTTTTGTTTCTGACTTTGCAACAACTCGATAATGGCTTCGGCAGACTTCACCGACTCCGCCAGCAGCACACCGATGCCCTGCGTGCCCTCGATCAGCTTGATGATGACGGGAGCGCCACCAACTCTCTCGATCGCAGGCAAGACGTCTTTCTTTTCTCTAACAAATGTTGTCGCAGGGATTCCAATGTGATGCTTACTAAAGATCTGCATACTGCGAAGTTTGTCTCGCGAGTTCGCGATGCCAGCCGAAGAGTTGACAGAAAAAACATCCATTTGCTCAAACTGTCTGACGACCGCCGTTCCAAAATAGGTCAACGATGCACCGATCCGTGGCAGAACGGCGTCAAATTCTGCAAGCTGCTTCTGACGGTAAAATAGATCCGGGCTACCTTGCTGCAAGTCGATTGCCAATTTTTGCGTGTTGATAACTTTCACTTTGTGCCCACGTTGCTCAGCTGCTTCAACAAACCGCCGAGTGCTATAGCATTGCGCACTGCAAGAAAGAATTCCAAGTTTCATTTGCTTCTCGTTTTTGTATTGTCTCTGTCAGTGTATTTGGGAAGTCGAGGGCTCGCGGTGATGGGCTGGCTTGTTCACCCTTGTTCGCGCCATACAGCCGGCACGATCAAGTGCCAAGAAATCACTCGATCAAATGGCGTTTGGGTTAGTTGTGCATTGCTCCGCAATTTGCTGAGCGATCGCGAAACGATCCACGACCTTAACTTTACGAACGGAGCTTAGCCAATTCCTAAACAAACATTTTCTGGCGTTCATCTTGGCATTCCCATCTGGATTTGCTTCGACAACTACTGGGACTTGCCGCGAGAGTGCGCCATAAAATAAGCCGATCAACCGATGCCACAAATTAGCCGGTGCCGCTGATTGTAGCGAAAGTAGCCAGCGGCGCGCATCGACCACCCAGGAATAAGTTTTTCCGACTGGAATTGAAGTTAGTTGTTGGGTTCGAATTGATCAGGCCGAATGATCGGATGAGCTAGTCATTGGGTGTCATGCGGATTTGCCGATCCAACCCTTTTTCCAAAAGTAGAATACCATCGCAAAAGCCGTGGTTCCCATGACGCACCAAAACACCGGATAGGCCCAAGGCAACTTCAACTCCGGCATGTGTTCAAAATTCATCCCATAAATACCGGCCATGAAGGTCAGCGGGATAAAAATGCTGGCCATGACCGTTAAGACCTTCATCACTTCATTGGAACGATTCGCCACCGATGAAAGATAAATATTGATCAGCCCCGTTGCCATCTCTCGATACATTTCGATCACTTCAGCGCTCTGGACGCAGTGGTCATACGTATCTCGAAGGTAAAGCCGTACCTCCTCGCTGATGAATGAATTTTCCTCGCGCACCAATGAGTTCACCGCTTCACGCTGCGGCCAGATGGCACGACGAAGATTGACCAGTAGATTTTTCGTTCGATTCAATTGCATTAACGCCGCCGTTGATGGATTGTCCATGACCTCATCTTCAAGCTCTTCGAGATGATCCCCCAATTCATCAATGACTGGGTAATAGCCATCGACGACGGTATCGACGATGGCGTACATCAAGTAATCGGGCCCCAGTTTACGGATCCGATTTTTGGGCGCGTTGATCCTTTCCCGTAGCGGATCCAAGATATCGCCGTACTTCTCTTGAAACGTCACAACACAATTTTTGCTAAGCAGGACAGCAACCTGCTCCATTTGGACTTCCCGTTGGTCATCAAGGCTAACCATTCGTGTGACGACAAGCGTGTCTTCGTCGTAGACTTCTGCCTTGGGTCGTTGCGGTACATTGACAATGTCTTCGAGCGCCAACGGGTGGATAGAAAACAACTCTCCTATTTGTTTGACGGTTTTCGTATCGCCAAAACCTTGCACATCAATCCATGTGATTCGATCAGGATCGATCAGCGTCGCCAAGTCGGTGACATTTTCTATCTCCTGTTTCAAAACTTCACCGACTGATTTGCCTTCGGCGGCTTTAGGATAGCTGATCATCCGAATCACCGGTTGGAGTGCGCCATCGGCCACCATCAACGTTCCCGGAGCTGCACCGACTTTCGGGTGTCGCTTTCGAAAGACAGAACCAGCCATCGAGATCTTGCTTGAAAATTTTGGGCTTCGTTGGTGTTGGTCTGACATCGGTTTCCGTTTAAGCATTTGCTATGCAAATATGATCGCTAACTCATGACCCAGTTTAACGCTTGGCTGGCTCTTTGATTAACACCTCGCGCGTTGGATACGCCGGCGAGTGGATCTCGTGAATCTTACCGTCAGCGCTTTCCACCACATAGACGCCGCCGATTCGGGCTTTGATGGTCAACGTTTCACCAGGCTGCAAACGCTTGGGTTTACCACGACGACCTTTCGTTGTGATCGCGTAAATCGAAATCTCTGAATTCGCATGATTCGCAAATGAAAGGTCCGATCTCCACCGCCCAGGATTTGGATTGGAATGAATTGCGGGCGTCATCATTAGTTGTTTTGGCGGATGGGTTTTGTCAAGCAACATAGAGATCTCGTCAATTAGTTCTGGCGAAGCCGTCTCCATCAAATTGATCTTCTCCGAACTATTGCTTCGATGATCGAACAACTCACGAGTGACCACTTCGCCTGTTGTGAACTCTCGCCATTCGATCATGCGGTGGGTAGGTGTTCGAATCGAATAACCCAAGAACTCACCAGCGTTGGTTTTGCGATAATATTGACTGACAGCCGCTGAATGAACTACTGTTTCTGGATCCGCGAGAATCGGACACAAACTTTTTCCATCGATGAAACTTGGCGTTTTAATTCCGCTTAACTCACAAAGCGTTGGGAAGAGATCCAACAATTCAACCAGTTGATTCGACTGCTGGCCAGGCTTCGAATTCAAGCCGTCTTTCATGCCGGGAGCGGAGATGATCAGCGGCACGCGAGCGTCGATTTCGTAGTTGCTCATTTTGCCCCAACCGCGATACTCGCCAAGCTTCCAACCATGGTCGCTCCACAAAACGACGATTGTGTTTTCAGCCAGACCTTCCTCCTCAAGTGCCGCCAACAAGCGACCGATCTGAGCGTCCACATAACTAACGCATGCATAGTATCCGTGAACCAGGTGGCGGGCTCTATCGGGCGATAATGTACGGTCATCCCACGGCTTGGGCATATCGATCAGGTCGACATAGTGCGACAGTTCGCTGTTGTTAGAAAGCGAATACTGGGGTGCGCCGGGAATCGCAATTTCGTTTGTCAGAACCGGCAATTTGTCGGGATCATGCATATCCCAATATTTTTTCGGCGCGACCCAGGCAAGGTGAGGCCGAATGTAACCCATGGCCAAAAAGAACGGTTCTTTTTCTTTGCCTAACCGCCGCAGATCTTCGATTGCCATGTCCGTCCTTGCGCCATCAAGCAATTCACTGTCGCTGAGATCTGGTGCCGCCGTACTTGGCGATCGCAAATTCCTCTTTCGCCAATCGTTTTTAGCGAGCCCGGCCTGAGCATCCTTCACTATCGCTTTGGTACCATCGGGATACGGATAAGGAAGCGACGGCAATTTGCGAATGGGTTCACTCCACGATTGTGGGTCTGGCGTTGGGTTGTGAAAGATTTTTCCGTGGCTGACAGCCGTGTAGCCAAACCTGCGAAACCACTGCGGTATCGTCACGGCGTCGGGTTTGGCTTCGCGGAAATGTATTGGCAACGTCCAAACACCAAGCTTGTCAGGGCGCAAACCGGTCATCAAGCTTGCGCGTGAAGGATTGCAAACCGCCACCTGGCAGTAAGCGCGATTGAATTGCGTGCCACGTTGAGCCAAGCGATCCATGTGAGGCGTGATCGCAACCGTGTCACCGTAGCAACCCATCGAGGGCCGCAGGTCATCAACAGCGATGAATAGGATGTTCGGCCGCTCGTCAGCAACACCTCGTTCTTCCAACAACATCGGCGAGGCAAAAACCACCATGAAGATTGAGAAAAAACATGCAACTCGTTCCGGATTGAAGAACATTCAAACTGCCTTTTAAGTTTTCAAGAAAACACTGATCGGGTAGTTAAATCGTAGAGGGCTGGAGTCGGACATGACATGTCACGCTACTTGGAAGGACCCCAAGGCTCAGGGCCGTCTTTTTTAGGTTGCAAGAACCGAGCCCCGACTTTCTTGTACCACGCGTGCAAGTCTGATCGCATCGTAGCCACGCGATCAGGCTGCTCACGCGCGAGGTCAGTCGCTTCTCCGATGTCGCTTTTTAAATTGAACAAGCGAACGTTTCCGTTTTCATAATTTTCCACCAGTTTAAAATCACCCACACGAATCGCACCGCCGGGCATTCCGCCTTGGTTACTGTAATGGGGATAATGCCAGTAGAGCGAGCGGGATTTCAGCGGCTCACCCCTTAACGCTGGCGTCAAATCAACCCCATCAATCTCCTGCTCCACCTTCAGCTCAACCGACGACGCAATGGTTGGAAACAAATCGATCGAACAGATTGGCTCACTGCTAACGACACCGGCTTGAGTAATTCCTGGATACCGGATAATCCATGGCTCCCGAATACCGCCCTCGTAAACCCAGCCTTTGCCGCCACGTAGCGGGACGTTACTCGTGGGAGAACCCTCGCTGGTCGACAGCCCACCGTTGTCCGATGTGAATATCACGATGGTGTTGTCACTGATGCCAGAATCATCTAGCTGCTTAAGAACTTTTCCAACGGCCGAATCCATCGCTTCAACCATGGCTCCGTAGACAGCATGTTTTTGCAAGACGCGAACTTTTCGTGGTTTGTCACCAAGGAACTGCTCCTCGTCGCCAAATTCCGCGCCTTCAATTGTCTCAGCTTTCGTTTGATATTTCTCAACCAAGTCTGGCCGACCAATCAAAGGAGTATGGACGGAGTAAAAAGAGAGATAGGCTAGGAACGGCTTATCGGAGTTCGTCCTAATGAAATCAACAGTATCATTGGCCAGCCGATCCGGCAGATGATCGCCTTCTTCGCTTTCAGGTTTCAATTCTGGATTCGCGAAAGGAGCGAAATATTTGTTTCCGGTATAGGGCCCGCCCGCACGCCAACCTCCGGCATTGACATCGAAGCCTCGATTCTGCGGATAGTATTCCTCTGATGGACCGAGGTGCCATTTACCGGCAAAGAAAGTCGCGTAGCCCTTCGTCTTCAACGCCTGAGCCAGCGTGATTTCATCAAGTGGCATACGATTGTTTAGCTTTGCCCCACGAAACTTTCCAGGACGATTACCTGAGAAAAAGTTCGTCGCGCCCACGCGCGTCGGATACCTCCCAGTCATCAAGCTGTATCGAGTTGGCGAACAGACCGGATTGGCAGCATAGCCATCGGTGAAGCGCATCGCACTTTCAGCAAATCGATCAATGCTGGGCGTATCGTAAAAGCAATTTGGATTGTTCGCACCAATGTCCATGTAACCTAAATCATCGACGACAAAGACGACGACATTTGGCAGTCGACCCTTTGACCGATGATCCTTGGCAGCGGCCAAATCGAAAAAGATCACGACGAGTAAACAGGCGAAAACCGTCGTCACGATTCGTTTGGGGAATTGACTCATGGTTGGAAGTAGCCCTAAGAAAGTGAGTTGAAGTCCTGATGCTTTTTTTTCTGGTCGACGCTCGCCCCATCTGCGACTCAGAACCAACGCGACTATACCATGATTACGGTTCACATTCTCTGTGAACCGAAGTGAATCAACAAACGTTGATTTTCGAAATTCAGTCGCTGTAGAATCCGGCTGTTGCTTAAGTCTCTTCTTGGGCAAAACCGAACGCTCGATCGCAGTTCTATTGTTTGATTGGTGATACAATTATCTCTCATCTGGATGCCGCACTTCTTTACGAATCCATCATTGCGAACCCATAAAATCAACATGACGAGAACAACGAACGCTTCATCTTTTACAATCTCAATTGTCTTGGCTGCAGTTTTTACGAGTTCAATTTCGGCTCAGGACAAATCGTTTGTAACAAGCGATCGGCTGACCCTTGGTACCGAAGCGAATCGATCGGCGTCCGTCCGCCTGGGGGATCTTGATGGAGATGGCGATCTGGATGCTGTTGTCGCCAATGGGAGGCATTGGCCTGAACAGAACTTCGTTTTCTTCAATCAAGGCAAATCAAAATTCTCCGTGATGCGTCCGTTAGGGGACGACCGCACAACAACTTATGCCTGCGAATTGGCAGATCTGGACGGCGACGGAGATCTCGACGTCGCAATCGGCAATGACATGGCTGTTGGGCAGATTCTTCTTAATGATGGGCGTGGAAATTTTAAAGTCCATTGTAAATTCGGCGAAGTCTCTAGTGTTCGCAGCTTGACTTTGGCGGACATGGACAACGATGGCGACGTCGACATTTTGACAACCTGTCGAGGCCGCCAAAATCGAATTTACCTTAATGATGGCAAAGCGAACTTTGAATCGAGCGTCCCATATGGATCAAGAACTGATTCGACGATCAACGTAGCAGTTGCCGATGTTAATCAAGATGGCCACCCTGATTTATTGCTGGCAAATCGTGATGCTCAACAGAACTCATTACTCTTGAATGATGGAGAACTTGGCTTCGGTGAGGCGATGCCATTTGGCAATGGCAAAGATCACTCGCGAGCCGTCGCAACCGGCGATTTAAACGGCGACGGAAATCTAGACTGGGTCACTGGAAACATTGGCCAATCCAACTCGCTGTGTTTTGGCGATGGAAAAGGTGGCGTAACAGACGTCGTTCAGTTCGGTAACAACAAGGGCAACTGTTTCGCAATCGCTGTCGCCGACCTGGATCTAGACGGTGATCTGGATATCGTGACGGGAAATGCTGGCCAACCCAATTCGGTGTTCTTAAACAATTTGAGCAAAAAAGAACCGAGCCCATTTCAAGAAATACGTTTTGGCGATTCCAATGCGACTTACGGCTTAAGCATTGGTGACCTCAATGGCGACGGCATGCCAGACATCGCCGTCGCGAACTCAGGTTCGCCCAATTTTGTCTTTATCAATCTCTTGAAGAAGGCCTCGAGTGTAGCTTCTGGTACCGACAATGCAGCCACCCCATCTGTCTCCGCGAGCTCCCGAGCGAAGATAACACGAGACGAATCAATCCAATCTCCGGGCGACGGCACAACGTTAAACAATGAAGAAGAGTTCCAAAGTCTAGCGAAATACAATTCGGAAAATTGGCCCTCGTTTCGCGGCACCGGAGCACGTGGTGTAGCGGAGGGCTATTCAGTTCGCCAAACATGGAACGGTGGACTTGGTGATAGCAAATCAGAGGGCGTGCTTTGGCAGACGGACGTACCGGGATTAGGCCATTCAAGCCCGGTCGTGTTTGGTGACAAGGTATTCTTGATCACCGCCGTTTCGGCCGACGGCAAAAGTGCGCTTAATTTAAAAGCCGGAGGCAGTCCCGATGCCTCTGATGACGATGGCGAACAGGACTGGATTGTTCTTTGCTACGACAAAAATACTGGAGAAGAAATTTGGCGGAAAACGGCGTGGAGTGGCAAACCACGGGCCAGCCGACATTCAAAAGCAACCCACGCCAATACCAGCGTCAGCGTGGATGGGAAGCACGTGTTGGCGTTCTTGGGCTCTGAAGGATTGCATTGCTACGACATGGACGGCGAACTTGTTTGGACGCGGGATCTCGGCGTCATTAACATCAGCAAGTATGGCATCGGCTGGGGTTTCTCCAGTTCACCTTCGGTTCACAAAGACCGTATCGCCATCGTTTGCGATGATCCCGACAATCCATACGTGGCAGCCTTGCGGCTTAGTGATGGCGAAGAAATATGGCGCACTTCCCGCCAAGACATTTGCGAGCGGAGTTGGGGCACTCCGCTGATCCACCAAGCCGATGAAACAACGCAAGTCGTCATCAATGGCTGGCCGTGGATACTTTCATATGACTTGGATAGTGGCAAAGAACTTTGGCGCATCAAAGGCGGCGGCGACAATCCGATTCCAAGCCCATTTGAAGCTCACGGCTGCTTCTACATCACCAACGCTCACGGCGGACCGGCTCCGATTTTTGTGATTCGCCCAGACGCTCGCGGAGAGTTGAGTGCGAAGCCTGCTGCCGAAGAATCAGTTGTCTGGTCAACCGCGAAGGGCGGCTCCTACATGTCGACACCGGTCGTCTACGGCGACTATTTGTATCTCGGGAACTCAAATGGCGTCGTGCGTTGTTTTCATGCCAAGACCGGCGAGAAGGTTTTCGAAAAACGCCTAGCGCGTAAAGCCGGAATCATTGCGTCGCTTATCGCGGCCGACGGCAAGGTCTTTTGCGCTTCAGAGAACGGCAATGTCTACGTCCTGAAAGCCGGCCCCCAGTTTGAAATCCTGGCCACCAATGCGATGGACGAACCGTGTTTTGCCACTCCCGCAATTTCAGCAGGCGTGGTCTTCATTCGCACAACCAATCGACTGATCGCCATTAAGTAAAGTGCGATGCGAACAGTGGTTCAATGGCTTGTCGTTTTAGAAAGCACGATGACCAGCATCCAAGTCGCAATCGCGCCACGGGCACTCCAAGCGATCGTACGTATCCAATTTGATTTCACCAACCAGTCATAGGCACTCTGGTCAAACCCGTTGATCAGTTTTCCGTGGCAGGGAACTTGCAACACTGCGGTCGATAGCCAAACCGCAAGCATCAGTCCAATTCCGGCAAAGACTAACCACGCATCGACACCGTCCGGTCGATACCAAGCCAGCAAAATTGTCGTGGCGGCTTCAGTCAACATCATCGGGCCAACGATGTA
This sequence comes from uncultured Pirellulaceae bacterium, assembly GCA_964589435.1. GTDB lineage: Bacteria > Planctomycetota > Planctomycetia > Pirellulales > Pirellulaceae > Mariniblastus. The sequence continues at coordinate 15,908 of CAZPTT010000056.1, read as the reverse complement.
AGTAATTTGAGTCTGGTGGCGACTTTGATATCTCTCATAATGCTCCGCTCCTACATCGTCAAACAATGGATAGTGAACGACTTGGATGACCCAAATTAGCCCCACCATGAACACTGTCGACAGCAGATTGATCAGCAATATCAAAATCGGCATCTTCATTTCTTAGCTCTTCTTACTCGATTCGATTTCATCGTTTCTGACACTTCAGGCAAGCGTACATTTTCCGATTACCAAGTTCCCACGTTTTAATTTTTCCGTTGCAATCGCGGCATAACTTTCGTTTGTAAACGTTCAGTCGTTCGGAAGATTTTAGTTTTCGTAATGGCCGATCCAAGCCCGCCGTGATGATGCGGTTTTGTTTAACGCCAATCCGAAGCAGGTCAACGGTCAGCTTCCAAATCTCATCGAAATTTTCTCGCTTGAGTTGATTGGCTGGCGTTTCCGGGTGGATACCAGCCAAATACAAAATCTCGGCGCGATAGACATTGCCAATCCCTGCGATAACCGCCTGATTGAGCAACAGCGTACCGATTGCTGCTCTGCTTCTGCTGATTCTTTCCCAAACAACGTCGGGACTTGCATCTTTCCGTAATGGATCCTGCCCGAGTCGAGCTTTGAGTTTGTCAAAGTCCGCCTTATTGATCAACTCGCAGCAATTGGGCCCATTCAAGTCAACCGTCCGGTTTTTTCCAATCATTCGCAATCGCACCGCACCTCTCGGTTCACTCGCGGGATTGGAATGAACGCGAAATTTGCCGTATAAACCCAAGTGAATGTGCGTCAGCAAATTGCGGTTCCAATGATAGAAGAGGTGCTTACCATGGGCACTGACTTCGCGAATGGACTTGCCAGACAATTTCGCAGCTTCTTCTTCAAATCTGCCCTGAGGAGAACTGACGATCAGCTTTTGATCGACGAACCACTTTTGGTGGTCACGCGCAAGGCGATGAATTGTGTGTCCCTCGGGCATAAAACATCCAAAAAATAGTATGGCTTAAAAATATCGACCGAAGACTCCCATTGTTGATCCGCTGAACCGAAACAAGCGTGCAAAGTTCACGTCCGTTTTTTTGGCTGGATTGAATTGCCTGGATGGAAGTCGATCGCAGTCGCCTTTTGCCGATATCCGTCGACCAACACGTCGACCCCGTTTTAGATCATTGACTGTATCAAATTAAGAAAGAACCCGTTTTGAACCTGCTTATCTTTCCACATCAGCTTTATGCGAACCACCCTGGTCTAAAACGTCGCCCTTCAAGAATCGTACTGATTGAAGATAGTTTGTTCTTTGGTGATTCGCAGTACCCACTTCAATTTCACAAACAGAAACTATGGCTCCATCGGGCGTCTATGAAACGGTATGAACAAGCTCTGCAAGGCAAGGACTTCCACACTCACTACTGCGAATATGATGCGGCAAAAAATTCTTTAGCCAAACACCTATCGCAAATTGTCGATAGCATGACATCGTCGCCAGCAAAACTGATTGTTTCAGAACCGTCAGATTTCATACTGGAAAAACGTCTAAATCGAATCGCTGAGGATCTTGATATCGAAATCGAGTTTCTTGAAAACCCCGGATTCATCAACCAACAACACGAAAACTCTGACTATCGTGCATCGAAGAAACGCTGGTTCATGGCGGACTTCTATAAATGGCAACGCAAACGTCTGGACATTTTGATTGAAGACGGCGAGCCAACCGGCGGCAAGTGGAGTTTTGACGAAGACAATCGCAAGAAAGTCCCGAAAAAGCTTCTACCGACGATTCCCAAAATCTTATCCATTAAGCACGATGAAATTGATGAAGAAGCACGGGAGTATGTGGAGAAACGGTTCCCGAACACTCTTGGCTCAATCGAAAATCTTTACTATCCAACATCGCATGCGGCCGCAAAAAAGTGGCTGAAGGATTTTCTAAAAAACCGATTTGAGAACTTTGGTGTTTATGAAGACGCCATTGTCGAAGGCGAGTCCTGGCTGTGGCACAGCCTCCTCACGCCTTCGTTGAATATTGGATTGCTGACGCCACAACAGGTCGTCAAAGAGACGTTGACTTTCGCGAAAAAGAACGACGTTCCGTTGAACTCTCTTGAGGGATTTCTAAGACAGGTAATTGGATGGCGCGAGTTTATTCGCGCGACTTACGACGATTTAGGTGTTCCGATGCGGACGACCAATCACTGGCAACATACTAGGAAAATTCCAGACAGTTTCTACGACGGGACAACCGGGATTCTGCCAATCGACGACACAATTCACAGGATTCTCGACACGGGTTACTGCCACCACATCGAACGGCTGATGGTATTGGGTGGTTTCATGTTCCTTTGCGAATTCGATCCCAAGGAAATCTACCGCTGGTTCATGGAAATGTTTGTCGACAGTTACGACTGGGTGATGGTTCCCAACGCCTATTCAATGAGCCAACACGCGGATGGAGGCTTGATCACGACGAAGCCATATTTCTCGGGTTCCTCTTATGTTCGCAAAATGAGCCAATACAAGGCCGGGGAATGGTGCGAAGTCTGGGACGGACTGTACTGGCGTTGGATCATCAACCACTCCGACGATCTGGCCAAGAATCCTCGCTGGGCAATGATGTGCAGCATGGCCAAAAAAATGGACAAAACCAAACGAGAAACCCATCTCAAAAATGCCAAAAGATACCTCAAGTCGCTAACGTGAGCGATTCTTTTCCTCGTGACCAACCCGACAATTTCGGAAGTCGATTATCAAACAGACCAAGCTCAAGCTCAAAGGGCGAGGGCCAACAAAACGACTGATGTCGCTAACGCAATCCCCGATTTCATCTTAACCTCAAATATGTATGAACCAAAAAAAGCCCGGCTCCGAAGGAGCCGGGTAAAATATAGTCTACGAACTTCTGAACCTCTAGAAGTCCGTATGAGCAACCATCAGGCCATCGTTGTAGATACCTACATTGTCAATGACTTGGTGATTCGTTTGCATTTTCATCGAGTGTGTCGAACCATCCTAATTTCCTTGACTAACCTTTTAAGTCATCTGGAAGACACTTCTGGACAAAGATTCTTGTTCAAAGTTTGCAATTGACCAAAATTTCGAGCAAACAACCATTACGCCTTAAAATACTGGCCGACTATGATAGGCTTAGGCTTGATTCATCCAAGAAGTGGATAGAGTCATTTTCAATCTGATTGCTAACCGGAAGTGCTTGCTCTGCTGGTGCAGGCCACAGTCTTCAAAACTGTCGGGTCGCATGGAAATCATGTGATCGGTGGGTTCGATTCCCATGCACTTCCGCCAATCAATTCAACTTTCCAGACAAAGCAAGCTGCCGGCTGATATTTATCGCCGGAGAGCATTTGACGAGATTGGCTCCATTGCTTCCCCGTCATGCGACCACTTCAAATCAACCCCGAACGCCTGTTGATCGCTTTCCAATAAGCCAGTGACTCGAATTGGATGCAGGCCGACACCCAACCGGACTTTGCCCGTCCTTGTATTCGATTCGCCACGATCAAAATCCGCATCGATGACGGCGATGTCATGGATGCGCAAGAAGGCTCGCCGATCACCACCAAGGCTGAACTCGTACTCGCCCGCAATCGTGATATCCAAGAAGCCTGAAAATTCAATCGCACTCGCTGACTTAACTGCCACTGTTTCAACGTTGAACGAGTCCGACGCGCCAGATTGGTTTGGCGCCAAACCGTATGTGTTTGGAACAAATGAGAAAGGCCCATCAAAAGTCCGCCAGTTCAGGCCTTTCAATTCCGATTTCCGATCTCTCAATGCCGGCACCAACTCAGAATCATAAGGACGTTTGGCGGAGTCATTGGAACGACGAATTCGCAAGACTCGATCGTGCATGCGATCTTGCAAAGCCTCAAATGCTTCCGCAGTACCAGACAAGTCTTTCGTTTGTTTCGGGTCGTTGGTTACATCATAGATTTCGAACGGATCAGAATGTGATTCGATATTCGTTCGAACGCCCATGAAGCCATCGAGAAAAATTGCCTGCATTTGCTTACGTTTTTGCTTGCGTCGAGATTTGGCAAAATCTTGGTAGTCGCGAGTCCGGCCCGACTGAAAATACTCTACATAAACTGTCCCCTGCTGTTGCTCGCCAGTACCGGTTAACGTCGGCTTCAATGACACGCCATCACAACGTGCCGGAGCAACGGTTCCCGCTACATCCGCGAGCGTCGCCATCCAATCATGAAATTGTGACGCCCGATTATCGACCGAGCCAGCCTCAATTTTGCCCGGCCACCAAGCCAACGTTGGCATCCGAATACCGGCTTCCCAAACATCACGCTTCGTTCCGTTGTAAATTCCGTAGGACTGAAATGAAGTCGGGTTGTAAGCGACTTTGACCCGCTTATCCGCTCCATTCTCTCCTGCACCTTTGACAATTTCTTCCAAATACGATTCGTGATGGGGCCCGTTATCACTCGTAAAAACCACCATCGTGTTTTCCGCAATTCCCAGATCGTCAAGCGTCTTCAACAAATCTCCGACACAATCGTCGATCCGCCGAACCATCGTCGCGTGTCGTTCCTCCTGATCCGCCCAACCTTTTCCGACAAAGTCTGGGTGACGATAAGAATCAATTTCACCGGTCGCGGTGTTGATCATCTTTCCGGGCGTCCCAAGCCATTGCAGTCCACCGTTGAGACCCTGCCCGCTTGGATAAGCGACCGTTGGAACCTGGAGCGCAGCGTGAGGTGTGTCGTAGGCGAGGTAAAGGAAAAATGGCTGGCCTGGATTTTGCTGTCGATGCTCCGCGATCCAATGTTTGCTTCGCGCAGTAAACAAATCCGTCGTGTAACATTTTGTGAGGTCAGCCGAAACTTCCTTGTCGTTATGCCATAGCTCCTTCGGAGTTCGATGAACTTCCGAGTCTCCGAGCTCCCAATCGTGCGCCGGATAGTGCACGTGCCCATCTCGGTGCCGAACGTAACCATAAAATTCATCGAAGCCGCGATTGGTCGGAAACCCTGGCCAATCTTTGACACCAACCGCCGTCTTGCCACCGCCTTGGAGGCCCCATTTTCCGATCAACGCAGTCTTGTAACCAGCCGTCTTCAAAACCGTTGCCAGCGTGTGATTGTCTTCAAGCATTTTGTCAAATTGATTGTCGCGAATAACCGCGTGCCCCTGATGGACTCCGGTCAGAAGCGTTGCCCGGCTGGGCGCACATACTGGGGCCGGACAATAGTGCGCCCGCATTTGCATTCCGTCAGCCGCCATCTGATCGAGCATCGGCGTTTTCAGCTTGCGATCGTGCGTTGATTCGTTTTGATAAAAGACGCCTAAATCGCCCCAACCCAAATCGTCCGCCAGAATAAAAATAACATTTGGCTTCGAGTCCTCATCCGCCACGGCGGTCAACTGGCCGAGAAGTGAACATGCTAGAACGAGCATAAAGCTAAAACGATTCATAAGTCTCTCGGGTCTATTTCGAGGATCGGTTTAAACAATCGATTGGGAAGATTGCTAGAGGCAGCTTCAAAACAGTGTAGCACGACTCTTCGAGTAGCTGCGTGCAGAAAAATCACTCGGAGAGTCGTGATTCTTGGCGAGGCAGGTTTTGAAAACGACGCCAGTACAGCGATGTCATTCTCAATTCAACATTACTGGCAATCCGAACGACGCACCACGGAAAGCGATTGGATTACCTGAGCTTTACTTTCCACGTTACGAGGTTCGAAATCAAGAAGGCGTCACCGCTAATCGGCGAGCACAGCACGCGCGGCAGTCTCGAGCGCGGCAATTGTTTCAGGCGAAGGCTTAAAACTTCCCGGGCGCTTGCCGGCTGCAATCATCGAAGGAGTCCAACCATATTCGTTTACGTTGTTCCAAACCTCGGGATCGGCTCCCAAAGATGCCAGCAAACCAACCGTAGTCGGGTAGTTTCGATAGGCTGCTCCGTGCATGGCCGTCTCACCATTTTTGTCAACGGCGTTGATATCGACACCCAGCCTCACCAGCAGACGAATCGCTTGCTCGACTTCTTCTTCCGATCCGGGGTGCTCGCCGACGGCAATCACTCCAATTCCTGCCGCCGCCATAAGCGAGGTGCAGCCGTCGTAGTTCGCCACTTTTGGATCAGCGCCTTCCGCCAACAGCACATGCATCAGAGGCAAATCGGCACCGCGCGCCGCCAATAGAAATGGAGTCGCACCACGCGTGTTCAACTTGGCCTTCCCTCCGGAACCGCGACGCGTTTTTAAATTGACATTCGCACCTGCTTTTATCAGCCGTTTCACGAATTCAATGCTATTCAAATTTCCGGAACCTACTGGTGGAGGATCACCATCTGGATCATCTCCAACTTTTGTTTTTCGAACCCAACTGACCGCGTGAAGCGGTGCGAAACCGCTGCGTTGATCATTTGGGTCGGCTCCCACGTCGATCAATTTCATCGCTGTTTCAAAATGTCCACTTTCAACGGCAAGCATCAACGCCGACATGCCTTTCCGGGGCTTGCGTCCGCCAGTTCGCTTAGGTGCCATCGCCTCATTGACATCGACGCCCGCAGCAATCAAACGCAACGCAATTTCCGATTTCCCTCTTCGAGCCGCAAACATCATTGCCGAAAAACCAGAACCAAGCTTTATCTGAACATCAGCGCCAGCCGAAATCAGAACATCAACCGCCTCTTCGTTTCCAGCGTCAGACGCCCACATCAACGCGGTTTGTCCTCGTCGATCCTTCGCATCGAGCTTCGCTCCAGATTCGATAAGTGCCTGCAAAACGCCGCGATGGCCTGCGCGGGCAGCCGTCATCAGAGGCGTCTCATTGCCCGGACGTTTGCGATTAGGATCCGCGCCCGCCTCCAATAACTTTCGCGCGATTGCCTCGTTGCCATTTTGACACGCGATCACCAAAGGCGTAATCTCGTAAGCCGTTCGCGTGTCGTGGTCAGCCCTTCGATTCAGCAAACTCAAAACTAGCGTGACATTTTCGGAATGCACTGCCCAATGCAAAGCCGTCATTCCGTCAGCTTGCGGGAGATTGATGTCGACATCTTTCGCCTTCAGCAGAAGATCGACTTCAGCCCAATCCATTCGTTCAGCCGCATTGGCCAGCCGAACATCGGAGCCTTGACCAGTACAATTCTCAGGCCGAATCATTGTCAGCAACGACAGAAAGACGAGGGTCGCGACGATAATTTTCGATCGTTTCATTTTATGTCGCTCGGCTCTCGCAGGAACGCATCCTGCCAGCCGCGTCCTGTTTCCAAGGATATAACCGCTGTTTAAAAGTAGATCGGCTCTCCGAGCCATTTGCCGTAAACCTATCGCCTCGGAGATGCGAACGACTATGTCTAAATTACTGTATTTGTTGACGATCGGTAAAGAGTTCTCTTGCGTCGTCGGAGGCGCGGCAAAACCTGCTTCTCTCCTAGCAGAACGTTGCGAGCCGTCCAGTTGTTGACGCCCTGGGTGGCTGGTGCCACACCGCTAATAACGACGTTGCAGTTCTCCTGGACTAAAGCGAAACCGGATCGAACAGCTCCTCGACTGTGCCGGTACTATCTGAGAAAGTCTCCAGCGGAACACCAATCTTGTTCAACAACGTCAAATGAAGGTTCGACAAAGGTGTCGCTTCGTCGTACTTGATGTGACGATTGCCTTGCAAGTTCGCCGCCGCCCCGCCCGCGACGAGGATCGGCAAATTAGAGTGATCATGCGCATCTGAATCACCCATTCCGCTGCCGTACAGATAAACAGAATGGTCAAGTAGTGTTCCGCCTGCCTCAGGCGTCGCTTTTAGCTTCTCAAGAAAATCAGCAAACAGCGAAACATGAAACTGGTTAATCTTCGCGACCTTCGCTAGTTTGACTGGGTCATTTCCGTGGTGTGTAATTGGATGATGAGGATCTGTGACGCCGATTTCGGGATACGTTCGCGTACTAGCTTCACGGGCCAATTGAAAACTGACCACGCGGGTAATATCACCTTGAAAAGCCAACAACTGCAAATCAAACATTAGCTTGGCATGATCTGCATATTGAACCGGCACACCGACTGGACGGTCAAGATCAGGAAGCGGATTGTCTTGGGCCGTCAATTCGGCCTGGCGGATTCTACGCTCGACTTCGCGAATGCTCGTAAGATAACTATCAATCTTGTTTCGATCCGCAGCACCAACCCGTTTCTTTAATCGTTTAATGTCCTTGGTGACCGAGTCCAGTAAACTGGCTCGACGTCGCAGCGCGTGCTGACGTTGTTCAGGCGTCCCACCGTCACCGAATAACGATTCGAACACCATGCGAGGATGTGCTTCCGATGGCAAGGGAGTCGTTGGGGATGACCAAGACAAATTGTTTTGATAAACACAAGCATATCCGTTATCGCATTGCCCCACGTTCGACAGCAAATCCATGGACAACTCGAGTGAGGGCAACTGCGATTGCTGACCAATGTGCTTTGCCGCGATCTGGTCAACAGTTGTACCAAGGTAGTAATCCGTGCTTTCCGTTCGCTTGGCTTTTGCGGCGCTCAAGAAGGCTGAATTTGAAGTCGCGTGTGAGCCAGGGTAGGCGTTCTTTAAATCCATACCAGTCAAAACGGACAACTGATCTTTAACCGACTCAAGCGGTGTAAGACTGGACGGCAAATCGCTTAAATCCTCGCCTTCGGGAATCCATTCTTTGGGATTGAAACCCATCGGCATGTAAACGTAACCAATCCGCTTCAAATTGGCCGGGGCTGCTACCGTCGCAGCAGTCGCGGTCATCGCTGGAATCATCGCGTCCAGAAGTGGCAATGCTAACGCGGTACCTACGCCGCGCAAAACCGTTCTTCGCGAGATGGCTTTTTTACGAATTTTCATTCAAGCTCCCTAGTTAAATCTGCTGACGACACGAACGTCTGATGTGCGGAACTGCTGGCTGTCGTTACTCGGAAATTTCGACCGAGGAATCATTGGATTCCGTTGTCGAAAAGGCTCGACTCCGAAACGCCCTGCTCAGCACGATTCCTTCAACGATCACTGAGAATCGAAAATTGTTCTTCTCTGCTTCATCAACAATCTGGCGAATGCTTGGGCCGTCAAAATGCTCGACTCCGCGACCTAAACCAAACGTCATCAGTTTTTCAGCTAACGTCGCGACAAACATTTTTGGCCGCTTCATTATAGCGGCTTCCAAATCCTGCACGCCTTCAATTTTAGTTCCATCGGTCAACGTGCCACTGGAATCAATTGAATTTGTGCCTTCAAATTCTCGCCACCTGCCAACCGCATCAAAATTTTCAAGGGCGAACCCAACCGGATCCATCAAATTGTGACAACTAGCGCATGCTGGATCTGATCGATGCTGAGCCAATCGTTCGCGAACCGAAGCAGAAACTGACACAGCTCTTTCCTTCAGGGCTGGAACATTCTCCGGCGGTGGAGGCGGCGGCGTTCCAAAAATATTCTCCAGAATCCAGCTTCCACGGATTGTCGGTGAAGTACGAGTCGCATACGACGTCACGGTCAAAATGCTGCCATGGCGAAGTAGCCCCCCACGCGGGATGCCAGGTTCAATTTCAACGCGACGAAAATGACTGCCTTGAATCTGGCCAATGCCATAGTGAGTCGCCAAACGTTGATTCAGAAATGTGAAATCAGATTCGATCAGTTCCAACACGTTCCGGTCATTGCGAACCACATTCCCAAACAAGTGTTCCGTTTCATGGCGAAACGCTTGTCGCAAGTTGTCATCGAAATCAGGAAACAAACGCAGGTCGGGCGTAATCGAATCGAGGTTGCGCAAGTAAAGCCACTGAGACGCAAAATTTTTAACCAACGAATTCGATTTCTCATCGGCCAGCATCCGCTTGACCTGCGACCTTAAGACATCATCGTTTTGTAGGCGACCGTCTTCGGCCAGCCTGAGCAGTTCTTCGTCCGGCAGGCTACTCCAAAGGAAGAAGGATAGCCGAGAGGCTAACTCTAAATCACTGATCGCATAAGAACCCTCGGAGGATACTTGATCGGAATTTGATTTTTCCGGATCCGACTCAATGCGAAACAAGAAGTTCGGATTGATCAAGATGGAAGCGATCGCCAATTCGATCCCATGCTCAAACGACAACCTCCACAATTCCTCCTCGTCGGAGCTTTCCGGCGAACCGCTCGTCAGCGCAGAGCCGCTTTCGTTGGCCTGATTGGTTTCTGCTTGCCCCTCGCGAAAAAATTCCATCGGCGTCAACAAGTCGTCATCATGAACGGGACGGCGATAAGCCCGTCTGGCAAAACTCTTCAAAATTTCACGCGCGGCCTTTTCAACTTCACTTTCTTGATTTGGATAAGTCACAAAAATCGAACGACGCGCCGCATTGCCTGGCGCCAAGGGATTCTCTTCAGTTGAATCGAATGGCCCGACCACAGAAACCTGGAACAAAGCCGGTGTCGAACGCGGATGACGATGCCGATTAAATCTTGCATCAAACGGCTGGCGCTTTGTTTCCAACAATGAATTAAACTTAACTGGAAACGTCACGCCGACTTGATGCGAACCACCGGCCACTCGAATTCGTGTCTTAAGATGAGTGTCGGAGTGCGTGTAGTCTTGACCATTTTTCGGTGGCTTCACAACAAACGAATGTTCCGGTTTTCGATCGATCAATATGTCAAGCTGATGTTCGTGGTTCAACCCTTCAACTTTTTCATCACGATCCCGCATCAGTCGGAGTTCAAATTCGTATTCTCCCGATTGAGGAAAATGGTGTGTAAACAACACGCCTCCACGAGTTCCCAGCGGTAATCCGGCGACGTGAGATTCCTGCGTTTGATCGGCCGGCAAGCGAATGGTCTTTCCCTCGGGAACCCTTACTCCAATACCAATCGCAGATCGACTGATCCGCTGAGTCGCCGACAGATAACGACTGAGCAGCACCGGCGACAGTTCGCCGACGGTAACATTATCAAAACCGTGACTCGATTCGTCTTTTGGCAACAACGTTTCGACATCAATTTCGATATTCAACAAATCTCGAATGACGTTTCGATATTCAGTTCGATTTAACCGCCGCAAAGCATCCGTTCGGCCCGGTCGGGGAAAACTTGACGCCCTCTGTGCCAGCAGCTGATTCAACGTCTTCACGATCTGTTTGTATTCCGCCTCTTCAGGTCGCGTTACATCAACCGGAGGCATCTGCCGGGCAATCAATCTCCGGAGGATGCTTTCCCACGGCTGGCCATCAAAGTCCGGGCTTGAAAATTGCTTCGATGAAAAATCGAAATTGTCGAGATCTAGTCCGCCCGCCGGATCTTCATTCAGATGACATTCAACACAATAGCTTTCGGCAAATTCCGCGACTTGCTGAACCATTTCACTGCGGTCGTCATCTGCGAAACACGGACTCAATGTGCTACCACTCAAGGTCGAAGTATTCATCGCAAAAAAGAGCAGCAACCCAAAGCTCCACCCCGAGCGTTCGTTCAATTTTCTCTCGTCGCGCATGGATTCAATTCCTCACGTGGCACTCAAAGCACATCACGATACTGATCTTAGTCGTTAAGGCCTGTTTCAGCCAATTCAATAATTTTGGCCGATGTGGTCAAACTGCTTGCGGCTTACCATGTTCAACGAACGACTTGAGTCCTTGGGTGAACAACTGAGCCCAACCAGCCTGACTCGACGTCATACTTTTTACATCCACACTGCCGTGTAAAGCATCGGTGACACGCAAGACGCACCCAACTTCATTTTTTTCCAGAGCCAATTTCAAGCTACTAATGGAAGGGCCTCCCCATTCGGGAGCCATGTGCCCGATCAGATAGATCTTGTACTGAGCCGGCAAGTACATCTGAACGGTGTACCACATCAGCCCCCCACCATCGGTCGATTTCTCAACGAGTCCGCTGCCGCCAGGATTCGGATCGAACGTAACAACGGAATCTGGAGCGACCATGTGAAAGTCGGGCAACCACCATGCGTTCGTTTCTTCGAACATGGCCCGCCAGACCTTTTCACACGAAGCTGCAATCTCAATTTCCAGCTCGTATTGAATACAGCTCGCGGTGGTTGTTGTTTGATTCATTTTAGCTTCCTGAATAGTTTGATCTATGCTGCGGCTTTTCCTACAGGCTCACCATCTTACCCGACTAAATATTATCCTCACTTTTTCTGGGCAAAGTAGTCCATGCCAACGCGAGAGGTGTCACGGAAACACCCAAATCACAAAAAAGCTGCGTTTGAAATGATCGTTTGTTGATCGAAGGAGTGAGCGTGCAACAATCCAAACTAGCGTTGGATAAACTGAGTTCGACAACGTTCAAGTTTTATCCAA
>CAZPTT010000056.1:0-3533 GCA_964589435.1 uncultured Pirellulaceae bacterium | reverse complement strand
TCTGCTTGGCGTCGATCACGAACGTTTGACATACAAATTCCAAGGCTTGGACATGAAGCTGACGGGGACTGACAAAGCCCACGTTCTTCGTGACATTCTCGCTTAATGAAAAACCTATTGAGCGAAAATCCACGACCATGGCTAAGACTCCGATCCCAACGACTGCCCCACTCGAATCACGCCGGCCTCTTGAGCAAAAATATAAAGCAATCATCGCCCTACCCTGTTGCAACGAGTTTGAAACGTTGCCGGATACGCTGGCAAGTTTGGAGCAGAATACTTCAGCGGCTTACGCTCAAACCTTGATCATCGTCAATGTAAATCAACGAGCGTCGATGGATCGCCACGACAACTTGGCGACACTGGAATGGCTGAACAGCCACACCACGCCATTGCAATTGGCTTGGCTTGATCACACCACAGGAGACAACGCTTATCCGGAGAAGTTTGGGGTCGGACTTGCTCGGCATCAAGCTTGCCAGAGCGGACTGCCGTTCATCGACGATTTGTCACCGGTGATCAGCTTGGACGCGGACAGCCCAGTTAGTCCCGATTACTTGACAGCGATTTTCGACTACTTCCAACGCAATCCAAACTTCAGAGCCGGTCACGTAAATTTTGAACATCGGCATTGCGGCAGCGAATCGGAAAAACAAGCGATCGAGGTTTACGAACGCCATCTAAAACGCCACCGAGAGCTGCTCGAAAAAGCCAATTCTCCACACGCGTGGTATGCGATCGGCTCGACGATCGTTTGCACGAAAGAAGCCTACGTCAAATCCGGTGGATACCATTGCCGCCGCATGGCGGGTGAAGACTTCTACCTGCTCCAGCAACTGAGCAAAACCGGCTGCAAGATTGAGATGATCGGAGATGCATTCGTTTATCCGTCAGATCGACGATCGGAGCGTGTTCCCTTTGGAACCGGTAAAGCTGTCGGCGAAATCATTGATAATGGAAACTGGCTGACTTACAACGATGACTGTTATCGCGATGTTGGCTTGCTACTTGCAACGATGACGAACCGACTGAGCGACACTGCCGAATTGATCTTGGGACAAGTCCCGACCGGTTGCCGCGATTGGCTTATCGAACGAAGCTTTTGTGAAACTTGGCCGAGGCTTCAGGCCAATTCACGGGACGACCAAATGCTACTGCAACGGTTCCACGAGTGGCTGGACGCGTTTCAAACGCTGAAGCTGATACATCACTTGTCCGATCATCATTACCCACGCATTGAGATGGTGCCGTAGATTGATCATTTTCTATCGGTGATTTGCCTTTCCGATCTTAGAAGCCATTCAGTTTTTTGTTCGCCACCAATCACACGAATAATGACGAATTGTTCGGAATGCAATTTGTGTTGATTAGTGCGAATTGGTGCAAATCACCGTCAATCGCGCAGGCAAATATTCGGTTGGATCAAAATTCATTCACCACATTTCGGATCCAGTGTGCCTACAGCATCTCCAACAGCAACACCTGTTGCTTCAGCTTAGGCGCAATACTGTTCAATGAACGTAGCTTCTCAAGCTGTGCGTTTTCAAAATCCGCATCGCTATCAATCGGCAAATGGCGGATCGTAAGAAAGTAGGCCGTAACAAGTGTAGCGCAGTTACGGCAACTTCAGTTTGAGAGATAGCCGCGTGTTGTGCCGTATCATCGTCGCTGACGCTCCTTGATAGCGGCCTACAACAAAAAGCTCCGGAGTCTTTCTTCATTGAAGGGTACTGAGCTTAGGCGTCAGCCAATACCGACATGTTTACGGCTTCTTTCAGCGCACGAAAAAACCGAGCCGCTTTAACGGCTCGGTTTAACGGCTCGGTTTTTAGTTGGTCAGTACACGCGAGAGGATTCGAACCTCTAACCTTCGGTTCCGTAGACCGATGCTCTATCCAATTGAGCTACGCGTGCTTAATTTTTTTTTTGAAGTGGTGAGGCCAAGTTGGCTTTCATCAATCAAGTCCAGATTCTACGTGGATCTAAACTGCCTGCCAAGGCATGTTTGCGGCTCAAACCATCATCTTTTCAGGCTTTTTGCTGAACATCAAATCAACCCATTCCTGGCAATGTCCGTTGAATCGACTTCCACAAGGAAAACACTGAGCCAACTTTGCAAGGCAGTCTGTGATGCATCGACCAAGTGCAGCCGAATTCCTAAATCCTTTTTCAATTCGGTGGCGAATACCTCCGTTTTTCCAATAAAATGATACAAGCGATTTTCCATTTTCCTGTCCAAACCAAACTTCTTGATTGCTGCCGAACATGACATTCAAATCTATCGTCTCCCGCTCCTACCTTCTCTTGTTCATTTTCTTAGGACTTTCTTTGTCGATGATTCAAGATCTTAGCGCTCAGGTTTTCGCTCGCTCGCCAGAAGTCCACGAAAATAGAACCATTACATTTCGTTACTTTGCTCCCAATGCCAAGGAAGTGATGCTGCAAGGCAACGTTCCTGAGATCAAAGGGAAGCTTGAAAAAGGAAGCGACGGAGTTTGGTCGATCACCGTTGGCCCACTCGCCCCCGACACCTATCCGTACAAATTTGTCGTCGACAAATCCGTCGTCCTCGATCCCGTTAATCGACAAATTAAGGCTTGGATTTGGATGGAAAACGTCGTCGACGTTCCTGCTAACCCCGCCGCCGGCGAACACCCTGCGATTCATCAACTGCAAGACGTTCCTCACGGCTCTGTTCATCAACATTGGTATCAGTCGCCAAGATTGAAACAAACTCGCTCTCTCTACGTCTACACGCCACCTGGCTATCATTCGGGCGACGATTCCTTTCCCGTCCTCTATCTCTTACACGGATTTGGGGATGACCAATCCGCTTGGACTCGTGTCGGCATGGCTCACCAAATTGCCGACAATGTACTTGCCAGTGGAAAATCCAAACCCGCCATTGTCGTGATGCCGCTGGGACACATTGCGGTTCCGGACGATCCCGATTATCGCAAAGCCAACTTGATGGATAATTTGATCGCCATGGAAAATGAACTGCTCGAAGGAGTGATGCCTTTTGTCGAATCCAACTATCGTTGTAAAACCGACCGCCAACATCGCGGCATCGCCGGACTTTCGATGGGCGGCGGACAAACGCTGCACATCGGCATCAACAATTCCGACAAGTTCGGATGGATCGCGGGCTTTAGTTCTTCAATCGTTAAACAAAAGGTCGATGAACTTGCGATCCGAAAACTGGCAGAGCTAAAGCAAAATGCACCATGGCTTTGGCTTGGCTGCGGTAAAGACGACTTTCTTTTTGCAGACACGACCAGCTTTGACAAATGGATGACCGACAACAATGTTGAGCATACGACGAGAATCACAGAAGGCGCTCACAACTGGCGGTGCTGGCGCCGTTATCTCGAGGAAGTCCTAGGCGAGATGTTCGTTGAAAAGTGAATCGCGCTGTGGTTGGTTATCTGTTTTGCGCCGAACAACAGTTCGCCTTCATGCCTTACATGGCTTGGCAAAGGTTGATCCTTTCCCTTGCGAAACTTTGCCACTAGTTTCCTGAAGTATTAAAT
>CAZPTT010000055.1:8762-35376 GCA_964589435.1 uncultured Pirellulaceae bacterium | reverse complement strand
ATTGATAGCGATGTGGATTTTGAAAACGCTCAGTTTGAGTAGCTAATGGTTTAGTTAATGGTTAGCCAATGGTTTTTTCCTAAGCACAATCAAAACGACGGCGACAACAATCAGCGCGATCGCGATGCTGGTTTGTAAAGAAATTTGTTCGTTGAGAATCAGCCAACCCAGCACGACGGCGATGACAGGATTCACAAAGGCGTAGGTCGAAACCCGAGCGGCGTTGGCATTTTCCATCAGCCAGCAATAAGAAGTTAGGGCTATTAGCGAGCCGAAAATGGCAAGATAGATCGTTGCTCCAATCGACCTCGCCGAAACTGGGGTGATCAACAGTCGGCTTGGTTCGTCGAAGGCGAAACTCATTAAGGCCAGCACAGTGCCGCCGCAAAGAGCCTCCATCGATGTTGTCATGAATACGTTTTTGGGCAGATCAATGCGACGGGCTTGTAGCGAGCCGATTGACCAAAAAATGGGAGCCAGCATTAACACGATCATGCTAGGCAAATGAAATGATTGGCCGGAACCGAACAAATTGGCGGGCGCGAGTAATAAAAAAGATCCAGCAATGCCGAGAATCAGGCCGAGTGCTACCCGAGCCGTCGGTTTGGGGCCGCCATAAAATAGCCAATCTAATACCGTCATCCAAAGTGGCATCGTGGCGACGACTAACGCCGCAATGCCTGATGGAATTCTCTGTACCGCCCACATCACCAGCCCATTTCCGCCGACCATGAGGAGAATGCCGATGAGTGCTGCCGACCGCCATTGCTGCCATGACGGTGCGGGAGTTCCTGTAACGCGGAGAAACAAAAATGTTAGGCTTCCCGCGATGAGAAAACGGCTGCTACCGACCATGAATGGTGGGATCGTTTCGACAGCAATTCGCATTGCCAAATAGGTGGTGCCCCAAATTAAATAAATCGCTGCGAAGGCAAGGATCAGTCTGCTAGTTGCAGGCTTTCGGTCGTCGTACGGCACCAATATCTTTCGCTTAAAATGCTCAGTGTGGATGAGTCCGAACGTGTTTTCCGCTTGGTCGGCAAGCTCAACTGCCCTCACCCGTAATTCTAGATACCAGGAAGCCCATCGATACTCGTTGCATTTTTGTCCGACCGGTATTGTGCCAGTTTCTCCGGGCCCTTGTTCTTGATGCTTTTGACGAGGGTCTCGCGTTGCCCGATGTATTCAAATTTTGGCACGCCATAGCCACAAGAGTCAGAGATTCTTGAGACATCTACTTTGATATAACCCCGTACTCCTGGTTGATCGGGGAAGCGCTCACTGAGGGTACTGAATTCTTCGGAGCGCATGTCAACGAATGTGCCGTTGCCATGAAGCCGCACAATCAGCGGTGGTCCAGAGAACGCACAGAACATAATCACGATTCGTCCGTTTTCTTTCAAGTGAGCCGCCGTTTCAATTCCACTTCCCGTAAAATCTGCATAGGCAACGGTCGTGGGATTGATGATTCGAAACGAGTCCAGCCCTTTTGGCGAACAGTTGATAAGGCCATCCGCAGAGAGTGGAGCCGTCGCCACAAAAAAGAGCTCGCGTTTTTCGATCCAGTTCGCAAGCTCCTCGGTGATCGTTTCGTAAAGTTTTCCCATGATGCACTTCTTGTAATGGCGATAAAAAATCAGAATCGGTTACAGGTCTGTTTCTATTCTCTGCGCCAAACAATTTGAGTCCATGGTAGGTTCGTCAACTCACGATTCGCCAATCGCCGGAGGACTTCGCCATCTGTCGGAAAGCAGTACTTTCGCTGGGGGCGTTGCCATGGAGCAGACTTGAACGTTGCCTCCAGTGACACTCTCCCGCTTGCGGGAGAGTCGGGCTCATAGGCCCGGAGAAGGTTTTAGTCTCCGCCCTCTTCGGTGTGACGCTTTCCAGTCTCATCGGAGGCTCACTACTTGAATCCAATGATCGAGCCCGCCTCATCAAATTCAAACTCCACTAAACATCCGTCTTGGTCGAGGCTTCGGCGGCCAGCTTCCAAGATTGCCGTCGTAACGATAGTGTCTTCCACCAGTGCCAATTGGTGGCGAAACGATTCAGCGTTGGATTGTTGCGAGTTCATTTCTCTTGCCGCCCGCACAAAGGCTTCGATGCTTAAGAATCCATATCCACGTTGGCCAACAAAACGGCCTTTGGCATCCGGTGTGTACTTCATGAACAGCGGATTTGCAGAAGCAAACCCCGCCTGATCCGTGGCAGTCGAGTAACCTCGGTGGGCTTGATCGATGGTGATTTCCCCGCCCTGCCCCATGTAGAAAAACCTTTGTTGCGAATGGACGTCCGATTTGGGAGCGATCCATGACGAAGTGTAAATCGCGATGCCGCGATTGCCTGAATTGAAGTTTTCCCAGTCAACTAAAAGCGTGATCGTGTCTTCGGTATTGAGTCCTTTCGATTGGGCCACTCCGGTCGCCGCAGATGCCTTAATGGAAACAGGCCGTGCAAACGAACCCACTGCCCACTGGCAAAAGTCGATATGGTGAGCGTTGAGGTAATAGCTGATATCGCTGGAGCGGCCAGCCCAAGAACGAAACGTATCAAGCTGCGATTTGGGCTGGCTCATGTACGACTGGAAAAAGCTAAAGTCGCCGAGCGCTTGAATTCGGTCACGCGCGTCGGCATAAATTGGATCCCAGCGTTTGTGGACTTCCATCGCGACCAGCACGTTGTTTCGTTTGGCCGCGTCCAATATTTCCAAATGCTGTTTCAACGTTTGCACAATTGGTTTGGCAATCAGAACGTGCAGCTTTCGTTGCACTGCCTCCATCGCAATTTGAAAATGCGTATCGTCCGGAGTGAATACAGTGACCACATCGCCGGGGTTCATAGAATCAAGCGCTGCCAGATAGGCTTCGCTGTCTTTCTCGACGTCGTCCGGAGGCCAAGTTTGCAACGAGACATCCATATCGGAATAGACGTCGCCAATTACATCTTGAAGGTGTTGGCGAATCTGCGGTAATTTCTGGCCGTTGGTTCCCGCCATCTTAACGTCGTTGACGAGGCCCTGACGACGCAGTTCAAACAGGCTGATGGCGACGACCCCAGCGGCCTTGTCAGATGTCGACGCCGCCTGATGAACGTAGCCCGTTGTGTACTCGCCCGTGCCAACCATTAAAATGTTGAGTGGACTTTCGTTCGTCGAATCACTTTTGAATCCAGTCATCGCTATTCACTCCATTCGATGGCCAATTCGCGGAGCGCGTCGTAGAGGTCGCGTCGATTGTCTTCGCGTTCGGAGTTTAGTTCGGTCAGGTGCTCTTCTTCGAGCTGTACGATATTGTCTTCCGCCCGGGCCAAGTCATCCTGCCATTTGGCGAGTTGTTGATCTCCCACGCCGGTTTTGATGTTTTTGCGCAGTCGCTCCTGCCGTGCGTTCAATCGTTGTAATTCGTCATGGGCATGCTTGATCTTGCTGTGTGTTTCATCAAGCATTCGTTTGAGCTCAACGCAACGAGAGATGGCAGGATCCTGAGCCAGCGAAGTGTTCGATTCAATCAAATTGTCGTACAGCCATTGGACTCGGAAGTTCTCATCCCCCGGAGCATCGCCAGTCAAAAGCATTTGTGATTTTGCAACGCAGGTTTCGACGAAGATGACTTTAATGACTTCGTTGGGTAGCATCGTAAATTCGGCCCGCCGTCCTTGCTTAAGTTCTTTGGAATCTATGTCAACGGATTCCGATGACTCTCGATGAAGCTGGCAAGCGATTTTGCAATTGTCGAGTCGAAGTTTGTGATCGAGCACAAATTCGAACTGTTCATTGCGGCGGCTGTCGATTAGGTACTCGGTTCGTAGAAGTTTGTGGTAACTTTCGTAAGCGATTCCATCCGTGATGTGGATTCCAATTCGACGCGATTCGATTTTGCCCGCTTTCTTGTTGACGCGAACGGCCGTTTCCAATGCATGTGGAAGCAACGCGTCGCCACCTGGTTGAGTGGCGGGAAGAATACAATTTCCGGCATAGGTTGACTGGTCATAGACGGTGCAAACGCCTCGGCCAAGGCTGTGCTCGGTTGAGTTTTCGAACTGAATCGTTCGATAAGGACGTTCTGGATGGTTTTCAGATTTGAAGTGGAGAACGGGCTGCGAGTTGTCGAGTTCAGTTTGGAAAACCGGAATGATGGCTGAACGATGAGCGTCGATTGAAACTGGTTTTGCCGATTCGAAGATGCAAAAATCGCCAGTTTCATTGACGTTGGCTTCTTCGATTTTGGCCGATCTCCCTCGGGGCGCCGAAGCCGAGCGTTTCATCATTTTTTGCGGCGCAGCACCACCAGCCGCCATGACAATTCCGCGAGGAGCGTCTGCAGGTGAGCTAAGCTCGATTTCCGAAATCGCGTCCTCAACTTCCACCGATCCGAGTGCCGAATTCTGAACGACGTTTACATGCTTACGTCGCGGCGTCTTACTTTCGGCGACGTCGGTTGAGAAGGTGATCGGCTGTCCCATCACGACAGCGATCATGAAGTCTTTCCAATCTTCATCTGTATTGTTATCAACGATCGCATGGCCTTGTAGCTCGATCTTTGATTCCGAAATGAGTAGCAGGCGATACGAGATCTTCCAAGCCGCAGCTGGAATCGTGTACTGAATGATTGCTTCGGCCGATTTCTTTTTGGTGCTTAAGTCCAGTTCGATGAACGTGCTGTTGGGTTTAATTTCGCGAAGTCGTCGGTCGAGTGCTTTGGAAATTTCCGACCGAATTGATTCGTCGACGAAATGGAGGTTCTCGATTTGTCGCATTGAGTATTGGGTTAAGCCCTGTTCGGTGAGGATCACGAGAGACTCTTCGGTGATCGGTTCACCGGCACCAGCGACTTGTTGGTTTTGAATACCAACTAGCTTTCCAGCGATCACTTTCGACGCAACGGTGATTTCGATACCGGCACCAATCAGTTGAGCGGCAAGACTGGACAGAGAGTTGTTCGCCGAGATAACGACGTTCCCGTCATCAACATTGGCAGGTTGAAAGCTGGGTGGGCCATCGATCGTCGCGTTTCCCGTGACGGTCAACGAAGCAAGTACATCCGAAAGGTGCTGTTGGCGGACAGGAATTGAGATGCGGTTTTGCTGGCCAGCCGTAATTGAAAAGACGCGTTGGAAGTCCGCAATTCCGTTAGAATAGATGGTAGCTCGGTTGTGTGACATAGATGGTCTCGTGGATCAAAGAGCATAACAGCTTGAAAGTAGCGTTGGCTGAAGCGAAGATTGTACCAGCTTCATGGCTGTAGACGAGTCGATACACTGGTTGGCTGGACGTCGGGAAAGAACCCGATACTAAAGTTACGCTCTCCAGACCGGCGCGGCGGGAAACGGAATGCAGAAGGGGAACAAGCGATCGCGAGTAATCCAGACAAAGGGAAACGACGTTGGCGGATCGTATTTGGTTTGCGATCGCTGTTGTCTGTGATGACCGTGGCGGGTTTGCTTTTAGGTTGGTTGGGTACCCTCTTTCTCCACAACCGAGCAATCGAGACCGTCCTCTTTCAGGGTGGTGAGATAACCTTCGATTTTCACGAGGATCCCAGTGTCGCTGTCTACGACGGTGCAATTAACGTCACTCAGCCCTATGGCCCAAGCTGGATTCGCGAGTGGCTGGGCCAGTATTGTTTTAGCGAGCCAGTCATGGTTGACTTTCCAGTCTCGCACGAGGAAGTGAATTTGCGTCCGTTGTTCAAATTCAAAAAGCTCGAGCGACTAAATTTACGATCGAAGCGGGTCAACGACCTCCGTTTGATTGCAAGACTGACGGGCCTAAAGCATCTTCAAATGTCTTATTCCGGCCTAAGCAGTTTGGATGGAATTGAGGCGTTGAAAGAGTTGCGAATTCTAGAAATTCGTGGAACAAACGTAGTCAATTTTCGGCCGTTAAGTGGGTTGCCTCAGTTGGTAGAGTTGGATGTCAGTGAGACGCGAATCGATACCGTCGGTGACTTTGGTGAAATTGTTGGGTTGGAAAGATTGTGGCTTGCCAACACGTTAATCTCTGACTTGGATGGTTTGCAGGAATGTGCCAACCTCACCCATTTAGGTTTTCGTCAAACTCGCATCACCGACTTGTCACCATTGAGGAATCTTCAACGCTTGGAATTTATCGATGCTGCGGAGAGCGACGTTAGCGATTTAGGCGCTTTGGCAGGGCTGGCTTGGCTTTCTGATTTGAATTTTCAAAATACGCTCGTCGAAGACTTGGCCCCGTTGGCGAACCTTAAAGAAGTCAAGGTTCTGAAACTAGGCAATACTCCGGTCAAAGATTTGCAACCGCTCAAGTTTTTTGACAACTTGCAAGAACTCGATCTACACGGAACCTATGTCAAGGATCTACAGCCCATCT
Source organism: uncultured Pirellulaceae bacterium (assembly GCA_964589435.1). Classification (GTDB taxonomy): domain Bacteria; phylum Planctomycetota; class Planctomycetia; order Pirellulales; family Pirellulaceae; genus Mariniblastus. The sequence goes on along the minus strand of CAZPTT010000055.1, from coordinate 29,027 downwards.
GCCGTTTGCTTTCACTGAAACAGCTCAACGTTTGTGTTACACCGACGAGAGATTTTGAATGTCTCAATGGACTTGTGAAACTTGACAAGCTTTCAATCGACTATCAACAAGTAAAATCGACTGAGTGGAATCGCTTTCAAATGACGAGGCCTCGTGTCGCTACATTTATCTACGAATGAAAACCGTGAAGAGAAGTTTGCTTTCTTACGTTGAACATTTTGAGAAGCAGTATCCGCCGGGTACCGAAAATCAAATCTTTCGCCGCATGCTGGTTTGTTCCTCTTTTGTCTACTTGGTGATCTATTCGCCGTTGGCGATCTGGGGCTTGCTCGTGTTGGCGATCGTGATGTTGTTTTCGGCATTTACTGCGAGCTTGTTTTGTCTTGCTTTGCTCTTCCCAGGTATGCTCTTGATGGTGGCGATCGCTCGGGTTAGCCATTTTGCGGCCAGCTCAATCACGGCGGACGATGACCCGTCTGCTACCCAAGTTTACCGTGATCAAGTTCCCGACTTGTTTCAAGTGGTTGACGAAGTACGGCAAGGCTTTCCGGGGCTCAAGGTGCATGAACTCTGGATCGTTAGTGAGCTCAATGCCGGGGCCGGGGTTGTTCGGCGTCGGAGGCATTGGTACTGCAGAAGAAACGTGATTCGGTTGGGCATGTTGATGCTCAATTGTGTAACGCAGGAAGAATTGCGTTCGACAATCGCACATGAGATGTCACATCTGTCGAATAGGCTCAACCAGCGTTGCAGATTTGTTTTGTTTGCGAATGCCTTGGCGTGGCAAGCTCGGCATTTGGATTTGCTGGCCTACTTGCATCCGGTTTTGCGTTCGTTGAATAAGCAATTGTCCGCCATGCAAATCACTCTTGGTCGTCGAATGGAGTTCGCGGCTGATCGGGCGGCGGTAAGAGTCTGTGATTCAAAGTTTGAGCGCCGGGCCTTGGCTCGCGTGTCTGCGTTGGTTGAAGATGCCCGATTTAGTTGGCCAAGGTATGAGTCGGGCTATCAAGTAAGCTCGCGCGAACCACCGCGTGAGTATCTGCAGTCTCATTGGCGATATTTAAATGCCGCGTTGGAAGACAGCCATCGGTTGAAACGGAGTCTAGAAACTGCGTTGAACTCGGTGGAGTCAAAATTGGAGTACCATCCGGATTTGTTGCAGAGAATTTTGGCGATTGATGAAAGCACGTCGATTGCCGTTAACTCACCCATGTTCAAGGATTTGGCAAAGGCTGAACCTCGAGGGCTGGCATTGTTGGGCGAACAATTGGCTGAGCTTACCGAGCAAATTAACGAGCGGGAATTTCGATCCCAGCGAAAGGAATGGACTGCGAACTACGAGTATGTCGTCGCGTTGAGTAAAGCCTATCCGCTGGCGCGGTTTGAGGATCCATCTGAAGTTCAAGAATTTGAGGAGGCGTGGTTTCGCGCCAAAGTGGCTGCTGCAAACGACCGAGACGAAGCGGCGGAGCCATGGTTGCGACGTGCACTTGAGTTGAAGCCCGGATATGAACCGGCTGGACTTTGGCTGGCTCAGATTGGGCTTAAGAAACAAGAGAAAGTCGCAGGCGATAGGGCTGGTCAAGATGAAGTTCTTGATCAAGAAGTTGAAGTGGTGGAAGTTGAGCAGTTGGAGGAGTTGATTGACTCCGCCAATTCGATTGTTGCTAATGAAGCAATTTTGACGCTGCGTCGACATTATGCTCGATCTGGCAATAGAGAGAAGCTCGATCGAATCGATTCGCGTTGGGATCGCGTTGAGCAAATGATGATCGATACCTATCGCGAACAGTGGCGTAAGGGATCGGCGGAATTCAAAGCGGCGGAATTGGAGCCAGTCATATTGGCTCAGTTTCAGGCTGCACTTGCCAGCCAGCCAAGTATTAGCAGTGCCCATTGCGTACGCAAGAAATTAAAATCTTGTAGTGGGACGATGGTTTACGAGATCGCGTTGACGTATCGTTCTTGGAAAGCGGCGTGGTTTGGCAGATCGGCGGTCGAGGTATTAGGCAAAGAATTTAGCAAACGACTGAGCCCCATCGATGCATCGTTTGTGATCAGAGTTTCAAAAAAAGACCGGATGAAAATTAGTGCGGTTGAGGGTGCTGAAATCTTTTGTCGAGCAAAATTGAGTTCAAAACAAGGTGATGATGTGATGGTTGCAACCGTTTCGTAGCGCGACTGGCTGGTGAATTTCGCGCGTAAGTGGCGGCTTAACAGTTAGCCCAATAGTTACAGAAAAGACTCTCTTCTATTAATAAATCCTAATATAAAACACAGCTCTTGAAGGCGGCCTTTCGCAACTTATTTGTGTTGGTTGATACAAAGTTTAAGTTTTGCAAATGTTTTCTAGCGTTTCTCTGTAATCGTTTTCTCGTTCTTGCATCTGAACCGAAAAGTTCGCGACTTTGACGTTTTGAAACAAGTGAAAAAATTATTACATCATGAGGGAAGCTATGTTTTTTAGTCGTTTAGGCCGCGTGTCTGCGCTGTTGTTATTTTCGGTCATTTTCATTTCCGCAACAAGTTTGTCCGCGCAAACTTACGAGAAGGAAGTTTTGATCGATGGACTTGCTGCACCAACTGGCATCACCGTCGATCTCTACGGGAATCTCTTTTACACCGAGGTGCCTTCGCCAGGTGAGGCTGGTGCTGACAACAAAGTCGTACGCTATAAGTTGCGAAATGGCCGCAAGAAAGTAATTTCGGTCGGTGAGCCGTATCCGACGAATTTGGCTTCGGATTTGAGTGGAAACGTTTATTGGAGTTGCCAAACCGCCGGCGTCATTCTCCAGGCATCGCGTTTTGGAAACGGGCGAATAACGATGGCCGCGACCGGGCTTGATACACCCGTTGGATTGGATGTTCCGCTCCTGTTCCGAAACACTTTGCTATTTACTGAAGTCCCAACACCGGGAGTCAATGGAGCCAATGGCGGAGAAAATCAGGTCAACTTGATGTTTCAGTTTTTCGGTCGTAACTTCACCTTTCCATTGGCTGAGGGTGAACCAGAGCCGGTCGATGTTGCAGTCAGCTTGGGAGGCACCGCCTATTGGACATGCAAAACTGCTGGCGTGATTTTGATGCAGGCACCTGGTGGCGAAACGACTTTAGTGAAGAGCGGAATTGAGAGTCCGGTGGGGTTGGATATCGACATCTACGGTCGCCTTTACTGGACTGAAGTCCCGACGCCCGGCGTCAATGGAGACAATGGTGGAAGGAATCGAGTGGTTCGATACAATCCTCGCAACGACGAAACGGTTGTCATCAGTGAAGGTGAACCGGAGCCAGTCGACGTAGCGGTCGATCTGTTTGGTCGGAGCGTTTATTGGACATGTAAAACAGCTGGCGTTATTATCAAAGCCACCAATATTTATTCTTTACTATATAGCGAACAGATTCCACCTTATCTCAGTCGGTCACTTTAATCGGCTGGGATTTTTTTGTTGATTGATTTGGATTCAGACCAATTAATTTCGTTGCGTTTCAGTGCAGGCGTCTTGCCTCACATTGTTCGCGAATCTTGAATCCCCTGCCCTGCTCGAAAACCTGGTCGGCAAGTATAGTGTTCGCAACCGTTGAAGCGGGCCGTGATCGCAATCATGCGTCTCTCAACCGCATTCATTGCCGAGGCCCCGGTTTTAAATCGAGAATCAAACAGATTCGTAAATGTCATCCAAAATTTTAGCACCGCTCGGAACTCCATTGACTCTATTTAACGTGAACACGGACCCGTTTGATATCCAGCCCGATTATGTCCGCGTGCTGGATACTCACATCGGCAAAGGTGTGTTCGCGGTTCGGGCGTACCCGGCGACTTCAGTCATTGGTGAGATCGTTGGCGAACTGAGTGATGATCCTCGGCAGGGTGATGAGTACACGTTTGAGCTGACCGAAGGCATTCAGTTAAATCCTGAAGAGCCATTCCGGTTTCTCAATCACAGTTGCGAGCCCAACTGCGAATTCGATTTGTTCGAACAACCGCAGACGGACGATGAGCCGGCTAAAACCGGGCTGTTCTTGGTTGCCAAGCGAATCATTCAGCCTGAAGAGCCGTTGACGATCGACTACAACTGGCCCGCCGAATGTGCAATTCGATGTGAATGTCGCGAGCCTGCATGTCGCGGCTGGGTGGTTTCACGGGACGAAATTTTGGATGTTGATGTTCCAGATGAAGATGACGCCTGGTAACCGACCAACGTGTTCCGGAGGCAAAACTGAATTTGCAAAACACGTATTTCAAGGCATAAAAAAATGGCGACCATGAAAGGTCGCCATTTTTATTTTCAAATGAACTAGTTCGCTATCTAGCGAGAGGCGCTGGGGTGGCCAACTACCGCGTTACCAGTTGCCTGGTTTAGCGAGCGGCGGCCAACGCCTCTTTAGCTTTTTTTCTGTCTTCGATGATCTCCTCTTGAACGTTCCGTGGAACCGGTCGGTAACCGCTAAGTTCCATTGTGAACGTGGCTTGTCCTTGAGACATCGACCGTAGATCAGTCGCATAGCCAAAGGTTGAGCTCAAAGGGATTTCGCAGATGATCAAAACTGTGCCATCGACACGCATGTCAGTCGACTCCATGATTCCACGACGCGACGTCAGGTCACCGACGATCGAACCTTGAAATGCCTCAGGCGTTTCGATTTCAACTTTCATGACTGGCTCAAGCAATTGAGGTTTTGTCTTCGGCATGTACTCACGGAACATACCGCGGGCAGCCGCCTGGAACGCCATCTCAGAACTATCAACATCGTGATACGAACCATCGGCAAGCATCATTCGCAAGCCTACGACCGGATACTCGGCCAACGTTCCTTTTGGAATCGAAGTCCGCAGGCCTTTCTCGACGGCTGGGATGTATTGTTTCGGGATACGGCCGGAAACGATTTTTTCTTCGAAAATGAATCCATCTTTTTCGGCTTCTTTTTCAGGCGATCCATCTTCGAGTGTTTCAGTATCGTAAGGCTCAAGGTGCCCTTTAATGTGGCCGAACTGACCGGAACCACCAGATTGTTTCTTGTGTTTGTAATCGAAATCAACCTTCATGGTTGGCGTTTCACGGTAGCTAACTTTCGGTGCACCGACTTCGACTTCGATTCCGTATTCGCGGCGAATCCGCTCAACGTAAACATCGAGATGAAGCTCGCCCATACCAGCGATGATGACCTCGGAAGTTTCTTCGTCGGTGGAAACGTGGAAGGTCGGATCTTCTTTTCGGAACCGCTGGAGAGCTTTTCCGAGCTTCTCGCTGCTGCCACGATCGACGGGGCTAACGGCGACTTTGATAACCGGATCGGCGACGAACATATTCTCGAGCGAACAGTATTTCGTCGACGCGGCGTATGTTTCACCACTGGCGCAATCGATACCCATGACCGCGACGATGTCGCCAGCGAAGGCTTTGTCGACTTCTTCGCGTTTGTCCGAGTGCATTCGCAGAATACGGCTGAAGCGTTCTTTTCGGCTGGTTCGCTGATTGAAGTACGTTCCGCCTTTTTCGATCGTACCTTGATAGATACGCATGAAAGTCAATTGGCCGAATGTGTCTTCGACGATTTTGAAAGCCATGCCGACGAAGGGTTCGTCTTTGTTTGGAGTCAGTGGGAAATCTTCATCGGGATTCTCCCAGTTCTTCGCGGCAATTTTTCGCTCAAGCGGGGATGGAAGGTAGCGGACAACGGCATCGACAAGTGTTTGGACGCCTTTGTTCTTGAACGCAGTTCCCATGAATACTGGCGTAAAGCTCTGGGCTTTAATGGCACTAGCGGCTACCGAGTAGATCAACTCATTGCTGACCGCTTCTTCGGATAGAAGAAGTTCCATCATCTCGTCGCTGTACATCGAGAGGCCTTCCAGTAGCTCTTGGCGACCGGCGGTGGCTTCTTCAAGTTTGTCAGCCGGAATGTCTTCGACGCGAACCGTTTCGCCTTTTTCACCATCGTAGTGATAGGCCTTCATTTCGATCAGATCGATGACGGCTTCGAATGTTTCGCCCAAACCGATCGGAAGTTGGAACATGATGACGTCGCCACCAAGCTTCTCACGCATTTGATCGGCGACTTTGAATGGATCCGAACCCGTTCGATCCATCTTGTTGATGAAAGCCAAACGTGGAATTCCATAACGCTTCATTTGACGGTCGACTGTCAGCGATTGAGCTTGGACGCCACCGACGGCGCAAAGAACCAAAACGGCTCCATCAAGAACGCGAAGGGAGCGTTCGACTTCAACTGTGAAGTCAACGTGTCCCGGTGTATCAATCAAGTTGATCGTATGTTCATTCCAGGTCACTTGGGTGGCGGCACTGGTAATCGTGATACCGCGCTCTTTCTCCAGTTCCATGTGATCCATCGTCGCACCGTCACCGCCACCACGAACTTCTTCGATCTTGTGGATACGACCGGTGTAAAACAGAATCCGCTCACTGAGGGTTGTTTTACCAGAGTCGATGTGGGCTGAAATTCCGATGTTGCGATAGTTTTTGAGGTTCATCAATGCACCAAACAATAAAATTGTCCGAGGAAAGTTGTGGGTGTTCTTACAGTGCTCGCCCTTATTTAAAAGCGTGCGCGTAGAAACAGTCCGTTTAATAGCCTGAGCTATACAAAAAATTGGCGTAGCGTGTCTAGATTGGTCTGCGGGTATAGACACCGACACAGACAAATGTTCGTGTCTAACGATTCCAGTGGTTCACATCCGTGAAAAATGCGGTAAATCGCGGGGAATCCATGCATGCAGCGGCGCAATTAAGAAATTGCTAACGCGTAATCTTAGTTAATTTGCCTTGGTCGAAAAGGCCATTTTCCAAGTAATCGTCAACATCCAAGGAATTGTGAATGATTCCAAGCGACTTGCCGGAGCACAAAAGGATGCGCGTTCGGATCCAATCTCATCTCTTCATTGGCTTGAAGACTCATGCTCGGAAGTAATTTTCACTTATCGGAACCCGGGTGGTAGTTAACATGGCATTAGCGGCCCAGTTTTCATTACGCGAAGGGCTATTGGTCGGAAGCCCTGTTTGCCCAATAATTCAAAACGACTTCGAATCGTTGAAAAAATATGTCGAGGAAATCAGTGAATAGAATTTTTACAGCTGGACAATGTCGTTTTGTGAACCTGCAGGCCAACTCCCAAGATTCGACCCAAGTTTTGCTCGACGTATCGGAAAATCAAGCAAACGTTTTTAAAGCTAAGTCTTCAAGCCGCTTTAAGTTGGCGATCGCTGGATTGGGCGTGCTCGTTTTCGCAGCGATCCTTTCCTCCGCATCGACCGGATTCGCTCAGGAAAAGACTCCTGACGAGCCAGTCTTAGTCCAGGCGTCAAGCGAGGGCCAAGAGGCGATCGCGCAGTTTAAATTTCCCGAGAACATCGAGTGCAAATTGTTTGCGGCTGAGCCCGAAGTCGCCAACATTGTTGCTTTGCATCGCGATTATCAGGGCCGAATGTTCGTCGCTGAGACTTTCCGCCAAGAAATGGGTGTGGAAGACAATCGCAGCCACACGCATTGGATGGATGAAGAACTGCAGGCCCAGACGGTTCAAGATCGTATTGACTACATCCGCAAGTACATCCCCGATGCCGACGAATCGTACACTTCTGGCGACGACCGAATTCGATTGTTGTTGGACACCAACGGTGATGGAAAAGCCGATTTGTCAAAAGTCTTTTCTGACAAATACAACAAGCTGGAAATGGGGACCGGTGCCGGCGTCCTGTCTTACGGCGGCAACGTTTATTACACCTGCATTCCTGATCTTTTTATGTTGACCGACAAAGACGACGACGGAGTCGCCGATGTCCGCGAGTCGCTACACACAGGCTACGGAGTCAGGTTCGCATTTCGTGGCCACGATATGCATGGATTGATTGTCGGGCCCGATGGCCGATTGTATTTTTCAATCGGCGACCGCGGCTACAACATCAGTCCAGAGATCAAGGACGTCGTCTCCGGTGCTGTGTTCCGTTGCGAGTTGGATGGTAGCAATTTGGAAGTTGTTTGCACTGGATTGCGAAACCCACAGGAGCTGGCATTCGACGATTTCGGCAACCTTTTTACTGGCGATAATAACTCAGACAGCGGCGACATGGCTCGTTGGGTTTACTTGGTGCCGGGCAGCGATTCTGGTTGGCGAATGTACTACCAGTATTTGCAGGACCGTGGCCCTTTTAATCGTGAGCGAATCTGGCATCCGTATGACAAAGAGACGCCCGCTTACATTGTTCCTCCGGTCGCCAACATTTCTGACGGTCCGTCGGGATTGGAGTTCTATCCGGGAACGGGATTCGGTGATGAATTCAAAGACCGATTTTTTCTTTGCGATTTCCGCGGCAACGCAACCGTTAGCGGTATTCGTTCATTTCGCTCGAAACAAAATGGTGCCTTCTTCACTCTGGAAGATGACGAGCAGCCGTTTTGGAATTTGCTGGCGACTGACATCGATTTTGGCTCCGATGGAAAGCTGTACATGTCCGACTGGGTATTCGGTTGGCGTGGAGAGAACAAGGGCCGTGTTTACACGTTTTCTGATCCTGCTCATGTCAATTCAGCAATCGTCAAAGAAGTTGAAACGCTCTTGAAAGACGGAATGGCAAAACGATCCGTCGATGATTTGAATCTCTTGATGGGGCACGCCGATCAACGAGTACGGCAAGAATCACAATTTGAATTGGTCAAGCGGAACGACATGGCGGCTTTGAGTTCGCTGGCGACCGGCAGCGGAAGTCGCATGGCTCGGATTCACGCGATCTGGGGATTGGGCCAATTGGCTCGACAACAAGTTAGTTCGGGCGAGAAGTTCGAAAACGACATCATCGAAAAATTGATCGCCGATGACGATTTCGAGATTCGTGCCCAAGCCGCTCAATTGGCAGCGGATGCTCAAGCTCCCTTGGCGGAAGTGGTGGCTGGGTTGTTGAGCGATGATAACTTACGCGTGCGTTATTACGCTGCGATGTCATTGGCCAAAATCGGCGACGCAAATTGTATTTCGGCGATCGCCGATATGTTGGCAGAAAACAGTGATGCTGATCCAATTGTGCGGCATGGCGGCGTGATGGCAATCAAGGGTTTGCTTCGGAAAATCACGGGTGAAGCTGATGTCTTAAAGATTGCCGAGTCATTGGTGAAGCACGATTCGGCGAGCGTTCGTTTGGCAACTTGCATCGCGATTCGAAAATCCTTGAGCGATCCCAAAGATGGATTTGTTGCTGGCAGCCCAGAAGAAGCCGCCCTTCAGTATTCACTGGCTCAGTTGTTGGATGACCAGGACGCCGGTGTGTTTGTCGAAACGGTTCGAGCAATTCACGATGTGCCGGTCAATGTTTTGATGCCAGCTTTGGCTAAGCAACTTGATGGAATCGAAAAGCGGCTGGACGAAAGCATCAATGATGATGCAATCATCCGACGAGTCTCCAATGCGAATTTTCGTGTGGGCAGCAAAGACAGCGCGATGGCGCTAGTGCGTTTGGCGACCAACTCCAAGTTTTCAGATGAGCGACGCGTCGACGCAATCAACTTTCTTTCAAATTGGTTGCAGCCGGCGGAGCGAGATGCAGTTCTGAATGACTGGCGTCCGATTGAAATCGAAGGCCGTAAGCTGACCGACGTGCAAGAGGCGTTGGCGGGAAGCTTTTCCAAGTTTGTCGGCGAAGACGAGGCGATTGCCAGCGCAGCGATATCGGCAGCTGGCAACTTGAATTTGGATGGAATCGGCATTGATTTGGAGAAAGTCGTTAACTCAGACGCTTACTCGGATGCGACTCGCGTTGCGTCATTGGAAAGTTTGGAAAAGATTAAGTTCGCAGGCTTGGATCTTGCGTTAGGAAAACTCGGTGGAAACTTCGACGAATTACCACCTCGTTTGGCGGCGACGGTAACCAGCATGGCGGCGATGAAGGACGCGTCATGGGGACTGGCAATGATTGACCGAATGTTCAAGCGAACTGGTGACGAGCAAAACGTTGGCAAGCAAATGGTGATTGCGACCATGGGGCGGATGTCCGATGAAAACTCAGCCGCTGTGTTATTAGACGCACTCGATAAGGTCAGCTCAACGAACTATCCGAAAGAGCTTCGGTTAGATGTTGTGATGGCTGCTGAAAATCGCGAGGAAGAAGCGATCGTAAAACGATTGGCGGAATATCGCAAAGAGTTGTTGGCGTATAACGATCCATCGATGGTTTATACGGATACACTTTACGGTGGAAACGCTGAGGCAGGCAAGAAAGTGTTCTCGGGCAAGACCGAAGTCTCTTGCGTACGTTGTCATCGAATTCATGGAGTGGGTGGCAAAGTCGGCCCGGATCTCTCGGGAGTCGCGTTCACTAAGGAGAAAGGCCGTCAGTATTTGCTGGAAGCCATCGCCGATCCAAACAAGGCGATTGCGGAGGGCTATGCTCAAATAAAGATCCAAACGCTTGATGGATTGATCATTACCGGGATCGTAAAAAGCGAGACCGACAATGAGATTCAGTTAATGGACGCTGACGAGAATTTGATTATGGTTTCCAAGGACGATATTGAAGGAACCAAGCCTGGGCTTTCTTCGATGCCTGATGATTTGGCGAAACAAATGACGCCTACCGAGATTCGGGATCTGATCGAGTATCTGGCAGGGATGAAGACGCCACCTGCGCCCGCGAAGAAAACGGAACACGAATAAAGGCTTTTTCCGGGATGCAATTCTTGTTGGCGATATCAGAATGTGAAATTCAAGACGCCAAATGCGTCCCTAACTCGAAAATTTGATGTGTTTTGCCGGCTTAGTGGCGTTATGGCGTCCGCTATCATTTTTTGGGAAAACACGCATCCGCATTTGCAAAATGTTCGTATAACCGATGATAACCCGCTGAAGTCATGGCTAAATGCCGATAAATGGTATTTAGAAACCTTCTGGCTGTTGGCAAAGCAAAGTCCTGAATGAACTCTGCCGAAAACCATCAACCTGCCTCGGACGACGACCTGATGAAGGGAATTGTTCGTGGTGAAGAAGACGCACTTAGCGAGTTATATGAGCGTTACGGAAAGATTGTCTTCGCCGTTTGCATGCGAGCTGTAAAGAATCGTATTGCAGCGGAGGAAGTCACCCAAAAAGTTTTTTGGGAAGTTTGGGATCGGTGCGAACGATATGATTCGACCCGCGGTGCAGTTCAAGCCTATGTCTTGACGATTGCCCGCAGTCGCTCAATTGACTGGCTTCGTTCCCAAAAAAGTCATTCCGATGAGGCATCCCAGGTTCACTTAGATTCAATACCGATGATGGGTTTAGACGGAGTCGATCCGTCTGACCAAGTAGCAAACGAGGAGTGGCGAAAACACGTTAGAAAATGTGTCGAAGAATTGGACTCATCCCAACGGGAGGCTATCGAAATGGCTTTCTACGAGGGACTGACTCACCGGCAAGTTGCCGAGCAATTGAATCGACCGTTGGGAACCGTGAAAGCCCACATTCGAAAAGGGTTAATGAAGTTGGCGCCTTGTCTGGACAAATTCGGTAAGTGAATTTGTTGGGACGCAGTCGGCTTGGTTAATACCTAGTTTGCTACAGACGAGATTTGAAAGGCCGTTAATATGATCAATTGTCAAAGTTGCCAAGAGCTCTTGCCAGAGCTATCGATGGGTGAGCTTGAGGCACGTGATCAAAAAAAGGTGAAGTATCATCTTTCGAATTGTCGTGCGTGTGCAGTTCAATTGGCGAAGTACCAGCGAGTTTGGAGCTCGCTCCCGTTGGCTCTCGATCCAATCACGCCTCCCGATACGATTCGGGTTCAGTTGATGGATCGCGTGAAAACGAAGCCACGAACAGGAAGAAACAATCTTCCAGATCGTAGTTCTGCCGGCAGAAAACGCTCGGATCATTCGCGGCTGCTTCGTTATTTCGTTGCGGCTTCGGTGCTGTTCGGGCTGTTTACGCTCAGCAAGATGTACTGGTCGGGCGATGACACCGATGGTTACTATGCGAATCAACCGGAAGTTCGCCAACAGATTTATGAGCTTGCCAGTTCGCTTGGTCGCGGTAGCCAGATTGTTAATCCTAGTAACGGAGTTCCGAATTTCGTTCATGTTAAAATGAAAAACGGAGCGGCTTATGGTTCGGCGGCACAAACCCCAGATGCCAGTTTGGTTTGGGATCGTGTTACGGACAAGTGGCATCTTTTCGCCAGCAACTTGGACAAGAAGAGCCCAGGTTCCGAAGGTTATAAGATGTGGTTGGCGGATCGAAACGGTAAGTGGACTTCCACCAATGGTTTTTTGGCGATTCGCAATTCTGGCTATTCGAGGGCTTCACTTAGCTCGGTCTCGAAGGGGTTTCATAGCGCGATGATCACTTTGGAAACAGACGAAGATGCAGCAACGCCCTCGGCATCTGTTTTGTTCGAAGCAAGTTTGCGAACGTCAGTAACCAATGTGGCTGAACTTGAGTTTTAAACTTCCGCTCACCTTAGCCTACAAGAAATTTACGCTCCGTACAAAATGCGGAGCGTTTCTTACGCGCCCGTAAGTTCGCGTTCGTAAGTTCGCACTGGTAAGTTCAAACACTTGAGGCTTGGCGGATCTAAAGCTTCCAATCCTGTCCAGGAAAACGAGAACAAGTCTCATATGGCCAATCGCGCGAGTAGTTCTTTGATTTGATCTTCGCATGAGCGGCGTTCGACTCAGTCGCCTTTGTTGGCGTGGTAAGTCGTCTCGTCACCAATTTCCTCGACGACCGCAACCGTGATCACGTTTCCGCTGATTCGGATTACTTTGACTTGAGTGTCAGGTTCTACGAAAGCACCATCACTGATGACATCAAACGAACGGCCGGAAAATTTAGCTCGGCCGGCGGGACGCAGCAACGACTCCGAAACTCCCCAGTCACCAACCGAAACGCTCGGGTGGCTTTGAGGAATTGGTTTGCCGAATTCGTCTTTGGTGGATTCTTTTGCGTCTGCAACGGTATTCGGAGCCAGAATCAGCCGATTGAAAATCGGGATGGAACCCAGTCGCTTGGAAATGAACGCAGCTGCAATCAGGAAGACACAGCCGCTGCAAAGAATCATCAATGCTGTACTGAGCGTTTGATTCCATTGCGTCGCGGTGGTTGGCATTGTGTAGTCTTGGCTGGCGAGCATGACGCTGACGAATAGCATCGCGATACCAGCAAATCCAGAGACACCAAAACCCGGAATCACAAAAATTTCCATGGCAATAAAAGTCAGACCCGCGGCAAACAGAATCACCTCCAGCCAGCCGGAAGTTCCACCCAGGAAACGGCTCCAAAAGAAAAGTACAGCGCACAGACCCGCCATCAATCCACCAACCCCGATGCCAGGTGAAGTGAACTCAAGGTACAAGGAAATCAGGCCAATGATCACGAGCAATGCCGTGACGAACGTTGTGTTGAGGTAGAAAACAACGGTATCGGTTGAGGTTCGTTTGAAAAGTCGGACGTCGTTTTGTGAAATACCGATCTGTTTCATGACATCTTCACGGTTGGATGCGAAATGTTGAGCAATGCCCAATTCTTTGGCACGTTGACCGCTGACGGTGAGAAAGCGTTCTCGCCCAGTTTCCGGCACAAGTATCCAAGGAGCCTTCGGCTGATCTGCTTCGTCGGCGCGGGCCAGCTTGAAGTCCCAGCGGCTTGATTTTTCAATTGCTTCCGCCGCTTCGTTTGTCGCGTTCCCAGCGTCTTTGCCTACTTCTGGAGCATCCGCCAATCGCTTGGGTTTGACGTAGACCAATACGTCTTTGTCGACCATCGCTTCGGCCAAATCTGGCGAGCGGCCTTTTGATTCCGCCAGATCTCGAGCGTCGCGAGACAAGTACGATTCGACTTTCGGCTCGATCAATCGCCAAGCGAACGCTTCCGGATCAAAGCCAATTTCACCGACGTCGCCGAACTTAGCGTTGGGGTCGATAAAGATTTCATCGACGCCGAGCGAAACAAGCGCTCCGCCACTAATGGCTTCGTTGGTGATGACCGCGATCGTGTAAGCCCATTTGCAGTCGCGAATTTTGCGAGCCATTTGGAGGCTCTCGACTTTCAAGCCACCAGGGCTATCGATTTCGATGATGACTAAATCGACTCCGGCTTGTTTGGCACGCTCAAAACGGTTGTTGAAATACAGCGTTAGTTGTTGATCAATTTCGCCTTTGAATTCGATCACTGCCGGTTTAGAAAACTTAAGTGGTCGTGCCCTACGTGCGTCCGGGACGGAACTCGCTTGCTGAACTAACGCGAACGACGGAGTCGCCGAAAAGAGTGCCACGGCAAGCGATGCAACGAGCATCCAAGTGCGGAGCCGAATCAATCGCTTGCCTACGTTCATAACGTGATTTCGTACCGGTGCCACTTCCATGGAATTGGCGGTGGAACTTCGCCGACTCGGGAAGCAAGGTTGGCATCGCTGGTGATGTTTATTGGTTGCTAGCATGGCTTTTGAGTGATTGGCTCGAACGGGTAAAAGGAGGCTGCTTAAACGTTTAAGTCTCTGTTCAGGCGGCCAAAATGTTTAAGTTGCGAAATGCTATCTGCGTCCAATTGCTTAAAAAATATTAGTGTTTTCGCAGCCCGGTATTTTCATTCTAATCCTTTAGCGATTTGGCATAAAAGGTGCGAAGTATTTATTCGTCAGTTTTTCGTCGTCGGTCAATCGACCCCGAAGCGACTGATGAAAATCATGTTCAACCTCACAAACGCGAGTTATCACATCAATTGTTTCATCAAGGACATTTCGTCCGCCCAGCAATTTTATTGCCGATTCGAATCCAGGAAGGATTCGAACCATGAAATTTTTACCGATAGCCCGTAACAAATGCCAAATCTGACCTGACACGGAAGTGAAAGGTTGGTTAACAATCGAATTGCTTCTTGCTGCGACCGGTAGCAGGAATCATCCAATCCAAGGAGGGATACGGATGTTCAAGAACCGCGAATCGGTGCGCTCTCAAGCCATCAGTACTTTCGTCGTTGCAGTTGTCATTCTGCTCACCAGCTCTTTTGCTTGTCCAGCGCAGGAATCTCGATCCAATCAGCGGCGGCAGTCGCCAAGTGGATCGGCGGAAATGTTGTTCTTTACAAATCATGGTTGTGCGCCGTGTCGACAAGTCGAGCCTGGAATCGAAGCTTTGGTTCGAGAAGGCTATCCCGTGAAAACGGTCTACCTGAATGACCAGCCACAGTTGGCGAGACAGTTTTCTGTTACCAGTACGCCGACCGTTATTCTGATTTCCAACAACCGAATTGCTGGACGTCATGCGGGATTAATCGACGGCGTAACGCTCAAGCAATGGTTCGCGGCGGTTGGCGTGAAATCGGGCAGTCGTTTTGGTAGCCAGTCTGGTGGAACGAAAGTAGCTCTTGGGCAGCAGCGCCGACAAAACACGCCGCCGCCGGAACGCTTTGCCGACCGTTCTGGGCGTTCGATGCGAACAAATTCGCCTTCGACGGTTCACAAGGGTACGCGAACTCCTGCAGACCAAATCGAGCGTCGTGCACTTGAGTCAACGGTTCGGCTGAAGGTCGAAGATCCGGAAGGAATTTCCTATGCCACTGGCACCGTCATTCATCAGCATGGTGAAGAGTGTCTAGTGATCACCTGTGGACACGTCTTTCGTGACGCGGAAGGCAAAGGCGAGATTACTGCCGAATTTGGCTTTGAAAATGGAATGGTTCAAACTGCGCCCGGCCAGCTTATTTACTACGACGCGAAAGCAAGAGATATCGGCTTGGTTGCGATCAAAACAAAACGGACATTCGATTCCGTTCCGGTTGCTACTCAAGGTGACACCGTCGAGCAAGGCCAAGCGGTCTTCAGTATTGGTTGCGATCATGGTGAAGATCCAACGATCCGGCGTTCACAAATTAAGAACCGAGCTGCCTACGATGGTGCGATCAAGTACGACATTTATGGCCGGCCTGTGGATGGCCGCAGCGGTGGTGGGCTTTTTAATCAAGACGGAGAGCTGATTGGAATTTGCAACGCGGCTGCTGTTGAAGTTGATGAAGGGATCTATACCGCGCTGGAAACGATTCATTGGCAGATCGCTCAAGTCAATCTGCAGCACTTGTTCCAGGATAGCCCCAATAGCCCTAATGGCCCTAATGGCCGCGGCGCAAGCCGGATGGCCGATCGCACCGCACCAGCAAGGATGCCGGTCGAAGGAGCTGGCTCCCAAACGTTCGCTCTTGCCAGCAATCAAAACCGAAGTTCTGTTCCGGAGCCTTCCAGCGAAATGACGAGAATTCAACGGCCCAATCGGCAGCTTCTAAGTCAGCAAGTTCCAGTCAACCGTGCGGCGGCTCAAAACCAATCACAACGGAGCAATGTCTCTTGGGAAAATCGGGCGAACAGTCAAGCTCCGTCCAATGGTCAGTCTTTGCGAGCCCCTTCGGATATGGAAGTCATTATCATCGTCAGGTCAAAATCTGATCCCTCGCAAACGGAGGCCATTACCGTTAGCCATCCTAGTCCGCAGCTCTTATCCTATTTGGACAACATGCAAGACTCGGCTTCGGTTTCTCAGCCCCGTCAGATTGACGTGGCACAACTGCGAAAACGGATTGCGTTTGAGGATATTGGAAACGATCGTCGGAAGGCTCGTTAGGATCGAATCGGGCGAATCGGGCGTGGCCCGCCGATCAAGCTTGGCGTGTCTCAGTTTGGCGTGTCACAGTATTACTGCTCGTTAATTGATGGCGAAATCATTGGCGGGTGGAGTCTTGGGCAATCTGGTTGTTCGTGAGTGATTTCTGGATTCAGATAGGCACGCAAAAAAGCTCGAATTTTTTTGAAAAGAGTAGTTTTTCCGAAACCCAAGTCGGAATGATTTGTTTAAATGCGTACTTCCACAGTTTCACAGGTTTCTTACCCACCATTCAAGCATTGGCGTTTGCCAGGAGAAAAAGATGTTACGAGGCCTTCCGAAAATTACATTGTTCGCTTTGATTATCGCTGTTTGCTGCTCCGAATGGGCGATGGCCCAGCCAGGTCGAGGAGGCGGTGGGCGTGGAGGATTTGGCGGAACTTCAGCTCTTGGTCTGCTAGGTGACGAGAAAGTCCAAGGCGAACTTGAATTGGTCGAAGATCAGATCGAAGCGATTCGAGAGTATCAACAAGAGCAACGCGAAGCCATGCAGGAAATGTTCTCGGGGATAAGAGAGAGCTTTCGGGATATGAGCGACGAAGAGCGTCAGGAAGCGATGACCGATATCCGTGAGAAGATGACGCAAAGCAACAAGGAATTCGAAGAGAGAGTCTTCAGTGATTTGTTGCCGCACCAAATTGACAGGCTGAAGCAGTTGATGGCTCAATCCAGTAGTCAGCGTTTGGGTGGAATGTCCAGCGGCAATGTTTCTGATGAGTTGGCCGAGCAATTGGGGCTGACGGATGAGCAGATGGAGGCTTTGAAAGAAAAAGCGGAAGAAGTGAAAGTCGATTTGGAAGCAAAAATGGCCAAGCTTCGTGAACAAGCGGTCGAAGAGATCTTGTCTGTTCTTGAGCCGGCTCAGCGTGAAAAGTACCGCGAGATCATGGGCGAGTCGTTCCAGTTCAGTCAGAACGGTCGGTTTGGTCAACGTGGTGGACAGCAAGGTCGTGGCGGTGACCGAGGTGGGCGCGGCGGCGGAGATCGTGGCGGTCGCGGTGGTGACCGAGGCGGCCGCGGTGGTGACCGAGGCGGCCGCGGTGGTGGTGACCGTGAAGGTGGCGGTCGCGATTTTTGATTCCAATTCGGGCATGATCGCCTGAACAGTCAACGGAATCTTACATACAGATTTGCGGTCTCAAGAGCATTGTCTTTTGTGACCGCTTTTTTTGTGACCGCTTTTTTGTGATCTCAGGCTAACGTTGCCGTCGGAAAACAGTGGACTGCGTTAGGATTCCCGAAGAATAGGCGAAACCTAGGTCGAAAAGTGGGGTTTTAATAGGAGTCGGATCGGTTGGAAGAAACGCACTGCGGGCGCTATTTAGCGCTTCCCTCACCCCAACACTGCGGTGCGTTTCTTCGGGCTTATCCGTACAACTGGACAAATCAGGAACTTGCGGCTCGATTGGCCTCGAATTCCAGTCTTGATGTTGGTGCCGCTCAATAAAATAGAATGCAAACCGGTGTTGGGGCACGGTCTGCTTATTCTCCATCAGAATTTCCGACCACTAATTTGCGCCAGCCGTCCCTGCAGCCTGTCAGCTATTTGTCGCCTGTTTTCCACAGACGACCGAAGGATTTCAGGCGCTCGCATCCACAACTTGTTTCGGTGAACGTGAAAATGGAAATTGGTGAAGTGCTTTTGCAGCGTGGTTTGATAACCGCACCTCAGCTTACCCAAGCCAGGAATTTGGGCGGCGATCTTTTCGAGCAATTGGTTGCTTCCGGCCACATCGCTCGTGACGAAGCGTTTCGTGCCTTGGCAGACGACATGGGAATCGATTTCGTCGATCTTCGTGAAGCCGATGTCGATCTCTCACTGCTCGATTCGTTCCCACAGAAAATCATCTATCGTCAAATCTTGTTTCCGGTCAGTCGTTCTAATGGCACGATTCGGATCGCCACCAGCGACCCGCTGGACTACTACCCACTCGACGAAATCAGTGCGGCGACTGGACTGGTTGTTGAGCCAGTATTGGCAGAGAAAAGCGAAATCGCCAAATTGATTCGTACCCACCTCGGTGTCGGTGGCGAAACGATCGAGGGCTTGATCGAGCAACGGATTGAAGACGGTGTCGAACTGCTTGATGAAATTGAAACCGATGGCAGCGAACTTTCGGAAATGGCTCAAGAGGCCAGCGTTGTTCGATTGGTGAACGAGATTTTGCTTGAGGCAGTCGAGTCACGAACCAGTGATGTTCATATCGAATCTCAACAAGACGGCATCGTGATTCGTTATCGTATCGACGGAATCTTGCAGACGCAGCCAGTTCCGCCGGAGATCAACCATTTCCGTGCCGCCATCATCAGCCGCTTAAAAATTATGGCTCGGTTGAACATCGCCGAAAAGCGTTTGCCTCAAGACGGCCGAATCAAGATTCGTGTCAAAGGTCGTGAAGTCGACGTTCGTGTGTCCGTAATTCCAATGATCCATGGCGAAGGCCTGGTGATGAGGATTTTGGACAAAGGCGCGATGGTGTTTGAGTTAAAAAGCCTCGGTATGTCGGAGGATACTTACCAGCAATTTCGCAAGCTCATCGATTTGCCGCACGGAATTATTCTGGTGACGGGTCCGACGGGATCTGGAAAAACAACGACGCTTTACAGCTCGTTGATCGAGATCAATGACCCGACGACGAAAATTATTACCACAGAAGATCCGGTCGAGTACCAGCTGGCTGGGATCAATCAGATTCAAGTTCATCCCAAGATCGGTTTGACGTTTTCTCATTCGCTGCGAAGTATTTTGCGGCATGACCCGGATGTGGTTCTGGTCGGTGAAATTCGTGATCTTGAGACGGCGGAAAACGCGATTCAAGCTTCGCTGACCGGGCACTTGGTGTTTAGCACGTTGCACACCAATGATGCGGCCGGAGCGTTCACTCGAATGGGCGATATGGGCGTTGAGCCATTTTTGGTTTCCAGTACTGTTGAAGCGATTATGGCTCAGCGACTCGTGCGTCGACTTTGCTCTGAATGTAAGCGAGCCGTTGATCCGGCGAACGCCGATTTGCCAGATGATTTTCCACACGAATTGTTGAATGGACGTACTATTTACGAACCGGCCGGCTGTCGCGAATGCCGCAACGTTGGCTATCGAGGGCGGTTGGGTGTTTATGAATTGCTCGTTACGACCGACAATCTTCGGCAGTTGGCCCATGACAAAGCCAGTACTTGGGAAATTAAGAAGGCAGCCATTCGCGACGGTATGAAGACGTTGCGAGACGATGGCTGGCTAAAAGTGATGGACGGACATACGTCTGTTGAGGAAATCTTGCGAATCACCAAAGGCGACCGAAAGGTCTAAAGTTCCGATGCCAGAATTTACATACACAGCAAGAAGCATGTCCGGGGAAATGGTTTCCGGGACGATGGACGCCAACACGGAGCGTGATGTCGTCAATTCGCTGTCTGGTCAATCGCTTTTTCCTATTAAGGTTTCCACCCAAGTTGAAAGCAAGCCTTTTACCATCGGGGGGGGCGTCAATGATCAAAAGCTGGCAGTGTTTTATGAACAGTTGGCATCGTTGATGACGAACGGCGTCCCGATGATGCGTTCGTTGACGATCCTAAAAGATCAAACGCGATCGCCAGTTTTCAAAGAAGCGCTCGAGGACGTGATCGGCCGGGTTG
>CAZPTT010000055.1:0-8752 GCA_964589435.1 uncultured Pirellulaceae bacterium | reverse complement strand
CGTTTGCACGTCATCCAAAAATCTTCAGCGAGATGGCGGTCAATATGTCCCGCGCTGGAGCTGAGGGCGGTTTCTTGGAGGAGGCACTTGATCGTGTCGCGAAATTTACTGAGCAGCAATCCGAGCTGCGAGGCAGAACGGTTGGAGCCCTGATTTATCCGGCGGTGCTGGCCACGATTGGCTCAATTGTGGTCGCGGTTTTGCTGATCTTTTTCGTGCCAAGTTTTGGCGAATTGTTCCAGCAATTGCGAGATATGGGTGAATTACCCGCGATCACGGACTGGCTGCTGAGCGTCAGCGGCTTTTTGCGATCTTACGGGATCTTTTTTGTGATCGTTGCGGCGATACTTTACACCGTAATAAGGGTTCAATTAAATACAGAGAAAGGCCGCCGGCTTTGGGATGGGATCAAGATCAAACTGCCTTTGTTTGGTCCGATTTTCTTGAACTTGGCCGTCGCCAGATTTTGTAGAGTCTTGGGGACGCTGTTGAAAAATGGAGTTTCCATTTTGAAGGGCTTGGACATCAGTCGCGATGCGTCTGGGAACAAAGTGCTTTCCGAAGCGATTCAAAATGCGTCAGAGAACATCACTTCTGGTGAAACGCTTTCGGTGCCGCTCGCTAAATCAGGACACTTTCCAAAGAATGTGACTGAGATGATTAGCGTTGCCGAAGAGTCGAACACTTTGGATCAAGTGCTCGTCAACATATCGGACGGATTGGAGAAGCAAACCATTCGGCGCCTTGATCTTATGGTCAAGCTGGTTGAACCTTTGATGTTGCTGGTCATGGCCGGAATCATTTTGGTCGTGGTCGTGGCGTTGCTGCTACCGATCATGAAGATGGGCAACGTGATGAAATAGCGTGTCGATTAGTTGAAGATCCAATCAGTTGAATATCCAATCAGTTGAAGATCCAATCAGTTGTTAGACAACTGCTTAATAAAAGATTTAGATCCACAAACCAACATAAAAGTTACTGCCTAGGAGATTGAAATGCGTGTTCGTCGAAGAAGAAAATCCGGTTTTACGTTGCTTGAATTGCTGCTCGTGATGGCAATTCTCGTGGTGTTGGCTTCCCTCTCAACATTTGCCATTTTGAGTATTCAAGGCAACGCGTTGAAGAGAACTGCTTTCTTGCAAATTCAAACATTGGAGGAAGCTTGCACGATGTTCAAGCTTAGTGTCGGTCGGTATCCAACGACCTTGGACGAGTTGCACGTCAGTCCTAGCGGAATGACCAAATCACAATGGGGGGGCCCGTATCTTGATGATCCTGTTCCAATGGATCCTTGGGGGAACGCCTACAAGTTTGCCGCCGATGAATTGAATGATCGCGTTACCATCACTTCTTCTGGAAAAGACAGGCAGTCTGGCACTGAAGATGATGTCCCAGAGCCCACGGCACGATAGCTCATGGCCTGATAGGCCACTGCTGGATCGACTGTAAATCAACTCGATGTTTGGCCCGGCGGCCGAACATCGTTTTGTCGTTTCCGAAGGGCTTCCTGGCCAACGATTCCAATTCACTTTCAACCTGTTTCCCAACCCGTTTCGACTCTGTTTTTTAATAAGTTGAAACGACGCAGCTCTAGCCAAGAAAGGCAGGCGATGACAAACGTATCTAATCAATTTGATTCGCTGGCCTGCCGGGGCCACGCAGTTGATGCCGACTGTTCATGCGAACTGACGAGGAAACTTAAAGCTGAGCATCGTCAGGGTTTTTCCCTGATGGAATTGCTGTTGGTGATGGCGATCTTGGTGTTCGTCGGGGCACTTTCGGTACCTGCGATCCAACAGACATTCGCCCGACAATCGTTGGACAAAAGTGCCGACCGGTTGAGGGTGGCGATGGGGCAAGCACGCGTGCGGGCCATTCGTGAAGGCGAGGTCTATGCCGTGTTTTTTGTCGAAGGCGGTCAATGGTTCAACGTCGCACCATTTTCGAAATCGCAAGAGCAGGCGGCGATCGCCAACAATCGTCAGCAGCTTGCCGATCAAGGTGTGCAGAGTAATTTTGAAAGTGATTTGCTCCCAAGCGGGATTTCATTTGCTGCAAACGTAATTCCCATCAATGCAAGGGCGGCAGAAACGCTGGGAGGCGAAGGAGAGTCGGGGCAGATTCGCCCCATTCTGTTCTATGCGGATGGATCGTCTCAGAACGCTAAAATCGTCATGCAGAACAGCAAACAAAGTTACGTTGAGATTCAGTTGCGTGGCCTGACTGGCCTGTCTTCCGTGGTTCGCCTCAATGAGGCACCGAGAGCTCAATGAGTAGGCATACAACACTTCACCCTGTCAAATTTGTTCGCTCAGTCAAATTTGGAAGCCATGGAATTGCTTCGAATTTTCAGCAACATTCTTGCCAGCGGGATCGGCGTGGGCTTTCTTTGCTGGAAGTCATTCTCTCGATCGCAATTCTTGGCGGTGCAATGGTGGTGATCGGCCAGTTGTTCAATCTTGGTTACCGCAGCGCAAGGCAGGCTCGTTTACGTAGCGACGCAAACATTTTGTGCGATTCGAAAATGGCAGAATTGGCGGCCGGTGTCATCGAAGCCGCATCGACTGGTGGACAGCCCATTGCCGAAAACCCTGATTGGAATTACTCCGTTGATATTCAGCCGTCCCAACAGCCTGGTTTGTTGACGGCGACAGTCACGGTGGAGCAAAGCCCAGACGCAGCCGCGTTCCCAATTTCGATGTCAATCGTTCGCTTCGTCCCAGATCCGGATTACGAACCGGAAGAAGGCGAGTGATTCGAAATGACTTTCAAACGCATGCATAAAACGCGTTCTTCATCAGGACGTGTTAGGCCGGCTTACAGTCTGTTGGAACTGCTGCTCGCATTAGGCTTGTCGGTCGCTATTTTTTCATTCATCGCGATGGCAATCCGAATCAATTTGGTTGCCTTGACGAAGCAGCAGAAGCTAATCGAGCGCAAACAAGTGGCTCGCTCGATCATCGAATTGATTTCCAACGATTGTCGCGCCGCGATTCAATACAAAGCGGCCGACTACTCTGGATTGGAAAATTTGCTGGAAACTCAGCAGCTCATGACCAACGCGATCGCTTCACCCGAAGGCGAGGAAGAGGAAGCTGAAGAGGAAGAGATCATCGCCGAGGACGAGGTTTCGTTTCGTCCAACGTTGATCGGAAACTCGCAAGTCTTAATGCTCGACATCAGCCGACTTCCACGAGTTGATCAGTACAATCCACTCATTGCCAGCGCCGACGACCTAGTGGCAAGTCCATCGGATGTCAAATCAGTTGCCTATTTTGCAGCGGATGTCAAAGGTGGGCAGGAAGCGGAAATTGAATTTCAAGCGGCTGCCGAGGGCGGACTTTATCGACGTGAAATTGATCGTGCGGTTGCCGCTTACATGGGTGACTATGAGTTGATCAGTCAGCCTGATCAGTACACAAAATTACTGGCTCCGGAGGTCGCTCAATTAACGTTTCGATATTTTGACGGTGAGGATTGGCAAAGCGAATGGGATTCAGCCGACGCTGGCGGCTTCCCTTTGGCAATCGAAATTACCGTCGTGGTTGATGCCAGTCGAATGGTGGCTGCAAATTACGATGCAGGTGAAGAGAACCAGGAAACACATGTCAAAGTTGTACACTTGCCCGTCGCAGAGCCTCCTCCGGAAGAATAATTATTACGAAGCTGGGCGGCTTTTGATTGCTGCGTTCCCCGCCATTATCAACCAGCCATTATCAACCAAGAAATAACAACATTTTAAAAAGACAATTTGCTTACAACCGCTGCGAAACAAACGTTTCCATCTAAAACGTTTCCATTTGAGCGAGCTCCACCATGAATCGAAATTCATCTTCAATCAATCGTGCAAGTCGTCTGGCTACGTTGATGCCGTCCGATGGCGTCGACCGTTGTCGGTTCGGTCGTGCGCGTGAGGGTGTGATTCTAATTATCGTTTTGGTCACCATCGTCATTTTATCATTGGCGGCGTACACGTTTACCGGTTTGATGCAGACCGAAGAGCAAGCGGCTCGGCTGATGACGACACGAATTCAATCGAGGTATCTTGTCGATTCAGGAGTTGACTACACCCGGTTGTTTCTGGCCCAAACGGATTCGGTAATTCGAGAAAAAGGCGGACGGTGGGACAATAGTTTACGTTTCCAGGCGATCCCGGTTGCCGCAGACAATTCGGATGCCACTCAGATTGGATACTTCTCAGCGATCACGTCAAGTATTGATGAAGAGGGAAACCCCGAGGGCTCGCGGTTTGGCTTGGTCGATGAGAGTAGCAAGCTCAACCTTAATGTGTTGCCGTTCGTCGATGTTTGGAGCCCTGGCAGTGCCCGAGATATGCTGTTGGCGCTTCCTGATATGAACGAAGAAATTGCTGATGCGATTCTTGATTGGTTGGACGCCGATGATGATACCCGTGACTATGGAACGGAGTCTGCTTACTACGGTTCCGAGTCCCCGCCCTACGCTGCCAAAAATGGGCCCATGGATAGTTTGGAAGAGATGTTATTGATTCGTGGTGTCACTCCACAGTTATTGTTTGGCCTCGACACGAATCGGAATGGTGTTTTGGACGATGACGAGGCGATGGGCCAAGACGTTTCTGCAACGGATGCAGAGATGTATCTCGGTTGGGCCAATTACATGACGCTTTACAGCAATGAAAGTAATCTCAATAGTGAAGGATTGCCTCGCGTAAATATAAACGGCGATGACTTAGAGCAACTGTACGATGATTTGAAAAGTGCTTACAACGATGATTGGGCGAACTTCATTATTTATTATCGCACATCAGACAAAGAGCCTCTGCTTCAGCCGCCGCCGGAAGAGAATGCGGTTATTAATTCCGCTTCGTTGTTTCCCATCGATCTTTCAACTCTGGAAAGTAGGCGTAAATTCAATAATATTCTCGATCTCTACGATGCGTTTATTGAAGTCGACGATCCAGAGAATTTGAACAGCTATGTTGAGTCTCCCATCAAGTTCATCAATCAAGGGCTCAGCCTGACGACGGCGATGCAAAATTTGACGACTTTCGAAGGCCCAACGATTCCTGGGCGAGTCAACATCATGCAGGCTCCTCGGAAAGTGCTCGAGGGAATTCCTGGGCTTACAGAGGAAGCGATCGAAGAGATCATTCAAAGGCGAGAGTACGAACTAGGTGATCCTGATGGAGTCGACGAGTATCGTAAGTATGAGACGTGGCTCTTGATCGAAAGTATCGTCGACCTAAACACCATGAAGCTCTTGATGCCCTACATCTGCTGCGGTGGTGATGTCTATCGTGCGGAAATTGTCGGTTATTTCGCCAATGGAGCTGGCACCTCCAGGTCAGAAGTTGTGTTTGATACTACGGTTCCAGTTCCGCGGATACTATTCTGGAGAGATAAGAGCCATCTTCAGAGTGGCTACTCGATTGATACTCTTGGAACCAACTTGATCGAATAAGCGTAAAGTAGTCCGTTACAAAACTGCCATAGCCCACATCCTGATTTCGCGTCTTTGGAAAAAATCCATGTCACTTGTTTCAATCGAAATTGAAAACGACCAGTTGCTGGTTGCTGCATCGCGTTCGGCGAGCCGTCATGTTCAGATTCAACATGCGTTCTCAATTCCGGTCAGCGGACTGACCGACGAAGAGATTGCAGAAAAACTCAAATCGGAATTAGGCCAGCGCAATCTCGGACGTGGAGACGCGATCGTTGTTGTCAGCCGAGCTTCCGTTGAGATGCGAGAGTTTGTTGTACCCCCGGCGCCCACTAACGAGCTACCAGATATGGTTCGTTTTAAGGCTCGTAGTGAGTTCGCGTCATTGAACGACAATTGGCAACTGGACTACATCGCGTTGGCACATGACGAAACCGTTCCTCGGAATGTGCTTGCCGCTGGCATGTCACCCGAGTTTAATGGTCAGATAACCAAGATCGTCGAAGGGGCTGGACTGAAGGTTAAGCATGTAGTTTTGAGACCATTCGCGTCGATCGAATTACTTAACCGGCGGACAGATGACAACAAGTGTCGCCTGCTGGTGAACCCCAATGGCGATCAAACGGACATGACTATCGTCGGTGGCAACCAGCCGATTGCGACGCGGACGGTTAGGATTCCAGAATCATTCGACGCTGATCAACGAACGCAGTCTTTGCAGGGCGAGATCAAACGAACGTTGGCATCATCACGAAGTTCGCTTGGCGACCGACAAGTGCAGGAGATCGTGTTCTTTGGTGACGGTGATCGAAATAAGAATCTTAAAGGCGCATTGGACAGCCAGTTGAACGTCGATGTCGATTTCGTCGATCCATTTCAGTTTGTAAAAAAGGCTTCGGGATTGAAGCTTCCTGAGGATGTGTTTCGGTTTGCCTCGCTGACCGGCGCGCTACTGAATGAAGAGTCAAATTCGCCCCATCATATTGATTTTTCAAATCCACGCCGGCCGATCGAAAAGGTTCACGACCGAAGTCGGATCTACCTGTTCGGTGGTTTGGCAGTTGCGTCGATGCTGTTGGCGGTTTTGTTCTGCTGGTGGACGCTTCGCAGTCAAGCTCAAGACATTGAAATGTTGCGGACTCAATTGGAAAATGCGCAACGAGTGAACAGCGGTAGCGATGGCAAGTATCCGGACTACGATCAAATCGTCGGCCAAGTCGCGAAAATTGATGATTGGAAAATGCAGGATGTCAATTGGTTGGAAGAACTCTATCAATTCAGTGATAAGTTTTTGACACCCGATGATGCCATCGTGGGCTCGCTCGATGCGGGGCTGCGACGCAACGGACCTGAGATCATGATCCGCAGCAACCTAGTTGATTTCTCGACTGAGGAAACGCTAATTGATTCACTTGACGGCCGGCCGTATCAGATCGTTCCTGGCAAGTCGAGTGTTGATGAACAGGATCCAGGTTATCCACTTAAGTTTCCTTTTAGTGCTGTGTTGACCACTGATCGCTCGGAATTGATCAACGACATTAACAAGAAAACAGTCGAGTTTTTGGCGGCGAGAAACTTGAAGGTAGCTGGCAAGGCTAAAGAAGATGCTGCCCCGGAGAATACCTCCGAGCTGCCATGATGACCTGATTTTAAGCCGAGCCAACTGCACGCACTGCGACTACGAGACATCAACGAGTTAAAAGAAGATACGCCATGTTTGAGAATATGACCCAACGCGAAAAAGTACTGGCGATGGTCGTGGGTGCGTTGGTGCCAATCACTTTGATTTTTATGGGAGTGTTTTGGTTCATCGAAAAGAACTCGTTAAATGATGGCGAAATTATGTCCTTGTCGGAACAGGTTTCGCGAGAGAACGAAAAAACAGCGCTTTCCACAAAAGCGAATAGCCGACGGATTTATTATCGGTCGGTCAGCATGCCCTCCAATCTGGCGGATGCCACAAACGACTACCTGCTTTGGTTGAACAAGCTTGCAGGCGACGAGATCAAAATGGAAGGACTTTCGGTCGCACCACTGTCTGGCGATAAAATTAAATTCAAATCGAAGGTCGTTGGCAATACGAAGAAGTTTGCAATGACTGCAACGGGTAACTTGAGCCAGCTTAGCGAGTTTCTGACCAAGTTCTACTCTGTTGACTTGTTACACCGGATTAACTCCCTGAAGGTCATTCCGTTAACGACTGGCCCGGCGAAAGCAGGCAAGCGAGTTTTATCTGGGAATCTGAATCTCAGTATCACTGTAGAAGTTCTCTCATTGGTGGACGCCGATGAGCAACGTGAGTTCACCAGTGTCTATCGCGAGATGGCTCGCACATCTGAAGAGTACCAAAACGGAATCCTGCGTCGAAACATCTTTGGGCCGGCCAACAATACTCCATCTCTGTCCGGGCGTCCTAGTTCATCTTACGTTTCAGGGAAAGATATCAAAGTCTCACTTACGGGCGAGGACGCCGATAAAAACGATCTGTTGTCGTTCGAATTGATCGAAGGCAGTATCGAGGGTGTGAAGTTGGTTCAAACCGATTCCAAGAGTCGCCGCGCTTCGCTACAAATTCCAGGACAAAAAGCGGGACGCTATGAGTTCAAAGTTGGCGTCAAGGACAACGGCTTCCCGGCTAAGACAAATGAGAAGAAGTTTACAGTCGTTTTCAAAGACTTCGTCGCAAAAAAGGAGAAGCCCAAACCTCCGCCAGCGCCAGCTTACGTGAACGCGAAGCAAGCGCGGATTACGGGCATCGTAAAGGATGTTTCCGGTGACTGGATGGTTTGGATCAAAGTTAGAACGACCGGCGAACGCTTTAAATTAAAAGTCGGCGAGACGTTTAATCTCGATGAACGTGAATGGCTGGTGGAATCGATCGAGCCTGGTGCGGCTGTCCTCAAAGTCGACAACAAATTGTTAACCTTTCAACCGGCTGATCCTTTCGATTCGCCTCGAAAAGAAGTCTCTCTTGAGCCAGTTGGCACCGAATCTTCCGACGATTTGAAAGTCGATGATGCCTTGGAAGGCACAACGTTGAAATTGAAAACGGACGCGAATGACAAGTCGTCGTAATGGGGCGTGACGACGTGTGACGTTTCTTCAGCAATCCGTCGCCCATCACATCCTGACCTCAATCGACTGCCCGGCGAGGGTTCCATCGTTGTGTTGAAGAAGAGTTTTACTGGCGATGCTAGCGAGTAAGTTGCGGGCGGTTTTGTTGCTGTCAAGTAATCGGTACACGAGCGGGGTTAACCAGACCGGATAGCGGTGTCAGACCGTCCTGTTTTAAATGGGAAGGTTCAGTGGCCCGTTCGACTTGATAAACGAT
>CAZPTT010000054.1:34316-35524 GCA_964589435.1 uncultured Pirellulaceae bacterium | reverse complement strand
ACACTTAATGGACAATCCGACCGGGTTACTAGCGCCGCTTTTTGCCCGGATGGCACACGGGTGGTTTCATCTAGTCACGACAAAACAGTCAAAGTCTGGGATGTTTCTGCTGGGCAGGAAATTTACTCCCTAATTGGCCACGCTGATGGAGTTTCTAGTGTCGCCTTTAGTCCCGATGGCACCCGTTTGGTTTCGAGTAGTTACGACAGTGTGCTCAAGGTTTGGGATTCGATGACGGGACAGAAGATTCCGACTCTAAAAGGTCATACCGGTCAAGTCAGATGCGTTGATGTCAGTCCCGATGGCTCGCGTCTAGTTTCCGGAGGTAGTGACGAAACCCTCAAAATTTGGGATGTGAAAACTGGGCAAGAAATCTTGAAATTTGACGCTCATAAAAACGGCGTGTATGGCGTTGCCTATGGCCTTCTGGCGGCTGGAAGCACCGACGAGTCGGTCAGGATATGGGATGCAGAGACTGGACAGGAAATCAATTCTATTGATGGTCATACTTACAATCTCAACTGTGTCGTTTTCAGTTCCGATAACAAACTGCTAGCAACTGCCAGTTCGGACTTAACTTTAAGGGTTTGGGAGGTTGAATCTGGCCGCGAAATTTACAAGTTAAACGGGCACAAGAACCCTGCACTTTGCGTCGCTTTTAGCCCCGATGGTTCCAATTTAGTTTCCGGAAGTGGTGACCGTACGATCAAAATTTGGGATGCCAACACAGGCCAGGAAATTAGGACTCTCATTGGGCACTCGCAAGAGGTTACTAGTGTTGCCTTCAACTCTGCTGGCACACGTCTGGTCTCCGGAAGTCGTGACACTACTCTTAAGGTGTGGGACGCCGAAACATGGGGGGAAATCATGACCCTCAATGGTCATAGCTCAAGCGTAAACGATGTTTTGTTCAGCCCTGATGGATTAAGTTTGATTTCTGGTAGTCGTGACAGAACACTAAAGGTTTGG
The DNA here is from genome assembly GCA_964589435.1 of uncultured Pirellulaceae bacterium. Classification (GTDB taxonomy): domain Bacteria; phylum Planctomycetota; class Planctomycetia; order Pirellulales; family Pirellulaceae; genus Mariniblastus. The sequence continues at coordinate 34,555 of CAZPTT010000054.1, read as the reverse complement.
GAGGCCCCCTTGGGTCAAGAGTACAACATGCTTCATGGCCACACTAGCGATGTGCTGTCCACTACCTTTGGCTCCAATCCAAACAGAGTCTATACACAGTCCAAAAACGAGCAATTGGTTTGGGACATCGAATCGAGAAAAGTGATTGAAAATGCAGACTGGACTTCGAATTCTGGCTCACGGACATCGTCCGATGGGCGATGGCTTATCACCAGCGAAGGTAGTTCTGTTGTGCTCGT
>CAZPTT010000054.1:23372-34306 GCA_964589435.1 uncultured Pirellulaceae bacterium | reverse complement strand
CGAAAGTCAAAAGCTCAATTCGATTCATGGTGGCATCAGGAGCAAGCAAAAAATGCCGTACGAAACAAAGATTGGTATGCCGCCACTTTTCATTACGCTTGGCTCATTGAATTCGAACCAGATAAGGCCGAATTCTTAGACGGTCTTGAATCATCATATGGTCAACTTGCAATCAAGTTTAAAAAAGATGGTCGGGATCTCGATGTGCATTTACACCAAGTTGTTAAAGATGCACTCGATGTTCCCCGTATAAAATCTACTAAGTAGGTTCGCTAACGAGATTTGTCCGATACGTTCGAGCTTCTGGTAAGGACGTCGCAATCGACGGCGTGCGAAGTTTTGGAACTCGTCGATGATCGAGAAGTCGCGACGATCGTTTCAGGGACGCAAAAGTACGGTGCCGGACAAGTTGCATGGAATTGATCAACTTGACAAGCAAGTTCGGTGCGTACTTGGGCGAGAGTCGAAGTGTCCTGTTGAACACAAGGAGCCGTAGAATAAATGCGGGTGTAGGCTACACCCGGCAGCCGGGATTTAGACGGTCTTGCTGGGATTTGTGAAGCAAGCCAATGATCCGAAAAGCTCGTTTTTTACCGTGTTGAAGAGGGGTTCGACTCTGGACGACCCTTCGATTTTAAATCCTGAGCGTCTGCCAATTCCGCCACTCGGGCATGAAAGTATTGGTCTGATCTGGCATATTGAAAATAGTGTTTTGAGTTCTCTTCGCCAAGTGGTTGAACCATGTTTCTTGGCAAGGGTAAATGTCGCCGAAACAATTTGCCCATGACCGAACAAAACTCAAGCGCCCCAAACTACCACGTGCCATTTGATCAATCCGCTGGGTACGATCCGCCCAATCGAGACGGGCAATTTGCAGATTCTATCTACCGTCATTAGAACATCTGTTATTGCTCGACTACGGACGGTGTCCAAAAATTGTTGCCCGAAAGAGCCCGAAAAGCCAACAGCCAAGACAACGACGGAAACTAGATAATGAACGAAAAACTCGTTTCAGAATTCTCGTCAATTCGTGATTTCTTTAGGCCACGCATTGAAGAAAAGACAAAGATTGTCAGCTTGAGTATCTCAGATGTTCAAGACAAAAGAGTTCGTGAACTTTTTTCCAAATCTCAATTCTGCAAGATGTGGCTCAGCGAACTCTCCGTGGTTGGCTGGGCGAGATTGGCATTTGATTGCGAATGCCACACTCTGAAGGAAATGGAAGAAGTCTATGTTGACACGGAATTCGGCTCTGTACTGTTTGACGAGGAACTGTTTTGCTTTGCCATTACGACTGGTGGAGGGTTTTGGCTCGTGTCGCTCAGGGACGGGCATATAGATTTGGTTGACGGCACATCATCTGACGTAGCGAACCTAGACGTAGAAAAGTCTTGGGAAAGTTTTGCAGATTTAATTTTCGACATCGAAGAAACGAATTTGAAATAGCATTGCGCTGTCCACATTTGAACTTCACTGAACGAACAATCTAGTGGGGGTCTGCAAACCTGGTTCTCAAAATGAAAATCCAAGAAGCCAGTCACCTCTGGGCCGCACAATAAATTCAGGAGCATCGATGAACCCATTGCCGAGTGAAGTCATTGAAACACTGAGTAGGCACCCCGACAATTTTGTGATAGCCACAAAATTTGATGATGGACACGGATTGGCATCGGTGAATTTTCACCAGCCCGACGAAATTCCCAAGGTCACGTTGTACGTTTCGATGGATGACTACATCGACAACTATGGAGAAACCGGCACCAACACCGGCCTGCACTACGGAGTCGAAGCCTACGATTTACTTTCGAGCGTTCCCGGATACAACGCATTCGGTGTTTTCGTTTGGCTCAAGAAAACAGCAGAGTTCGCCACTTACGACGAGGACCACTGCGTCTTACGATCATTTCCTACAGTGACATGGCCAGAAATTCTTCGATCGCCTGAGCAGTACATCAACGCCAGCTGGTATCCTGATCGAGTCGAAAACAAACTGGTTCGCCCATGGTCAGATCCAGCTTTTGAAGGGATCGTCGGGGTGGAAGATCCGTGGAGCTGAACCTGTGCCTCGAAACTCCTCCTTAATCGCCACCAAATTTTATCTTCTATCGCTTGGCTAACTTTCTCGCGTTGATCAGCTTTCTCGCTTTGGTTAGCTTCTTCTAAGGCTTTCCTTTTTCATACATTGCTTTGACTTCACGTGAAGTTATCGGAGCATTGAAAATTGCGAACTCATCGATTCGCCCGTTTAGGTTGCGAATCTTGAACGCCGCGTCATCCCGAGTCGGGTCATCCCAATTGCCAAGCGAAGCTTTGCCGATGACAAGTTTGTCTAGGTGATGATCTTCAACAAGCGGCTGCTGAGTCACCAACTCACCGTTCACGTAATGGCGCATTTCGTCGGCAGAATTGTCGTAGACGGAAACCAGAAAAAACCAGTCGCCAGCCAACGATGAATTCCAAAAAGGCTCAGACAGGGCAGGGACATGGACTTTCCCAATTTCATTTTGTCGCGACGGACGGACCGAAAGGAACAACTGGCCGGTATCAAGTATCTGCCAATGCGGTTCCCCGTAGTTATAGCTGTCGGTCAAGAACAAGGAATTATAAGACCGGTCAAGACTATCGATCCTGACCCACGCCGCGAACGAAAGGCTCTCGTATTCGCCTTCAAGGTTTAGCCGAACCCGGTCGCCTGGATGTTTGAACTCTAAAGCGTCTTTCTCCTCCCAACGCCCAACGACCCGATCCGCACCAACAATCGCACCGTCCGATTCCCCATCGCTCACATTCATGTTGGAACGCAAAGTACGACCGTCGAATTCGGAATCTTCAAACGTAAAATACGCGATCAATCGTGGATCGGCGCGAAGCGTTTTAACACTGGACTTCCATCGCTCATAGCGTTTCTTTGATTGAGCAATATTTTGAGCCTGCATTTCGTCCAAGCTTACAAAGTGACCTTCGGGCAATGCAGCCTCAATAAATCCACGACCAGAATGCCGTATCGACTCGCCTGAGAACAGTGATTTTTGAGAAGCACCGTCTTTCGAGAAAAGCTCCACCTCGCCGTCGAAAACCTGAACATCAACCTGCTTGTCGTTCACCGACAAACCAAATTCAGTTCCGCGATCCACCAGATCAAAACCAGATGTATTGATCGCAAACCCTCGTGCAGCAGGGGGGACTTCGGCTCTCAATTTTCCAGCCGCAAGCGTAGCGGAAAGATCAGAATGAATTTGCAACCGCGCCGGCCCCTCCAATACAACGGTCGCGCCGCAGAAAAACTCAATCTGAGCCAAGCCAGCATCGATCTCGATTTCGCCAGGCGTCACCAAATCGCCCGGTTCGAACTGGTTGGCCGCCTCCGGCCATTCGACGCCAACCAATCGAGCCACCAAAGCGACTCCCGTTGAAGTCGCTTCGCCAGCCACCGGCTGATCTGGCTTTTTCTTTCCGAACCAATCCGGCGCGAGCATTGCAACCGCAAACACCGACGCAGCGACTGCAAACAGCGGCAACCAACGTCGAATTTTAATTGCTGCCGAGCGTCGACGCGCAGGCTCAACCTTTGTTACTGCCTCGCCAACTGTAGCCCTTGAATCAAACAATTCGCTTCGCAAGTCTTGCTCGGGCTCTTCCAAATCCGCAACATCGCCCTCCAATCGCAGCGCGATATCGAGCATTTGCAACTGGGCAAAATACTTTTTAGCGGAGCGATCCGTTTTGAGAATCTCGCGCAGGCGAACCAAGCCGTCGTCGCTTAAGCTCTCGCTTTGCCACTCGATGAGCAGCCGATCTAATTCCGCAATCTTTTCTTCTGACATATTAGTTCTTCTGTTGGTCGACCGGCACACTGATCGATCCGTTTTCTTAGCTTGTTGTTTCGTTCATTTGATTTTGAATACATGCGGCCAGCGATTGCCGAATTCGCATCAAAGCGACTTTGATTGCACTCTCGCCACGTTGTGAAGTCGCGGCCAGCTGCTGGATTGAACGGCCCCCAAAATATCGGCGACGAAGCAATTTCAGATTCTTATCATTCAATTTTTTCATGCACGCACGCAGGGCAGTACGATGCTCATCCAGTCGGCTCGTCTCCTCCTCGACAACACTCGCCAACGCGTTAACCAATTCTTCGTCAAGCAAACAGCGATCTCGCTTTTTATCTCGAATGTTTGCCAGCACCTGAAACCGAGCGATCGTGAACGCCCAAGGCAAGAACGGCTCCCCCATCCGAAACTCGCTGTTCTTGCGCCAAAGCACAAGGTTCGTTTCTTGCAACACGTCCGCAGACCGCTCAAAGTTTCCCAGCAGCGAATAGATGTAGCCGTAGATCCGATTCTGATTTTCAGTCAGAAGTTGCACAAACTGCTCAGAAAATTGTCGATCGTCCATTAAAAATCAGTCATTCTCAAATCACCTCAAATAGCTCGTCTCAATCGAATCTTCGATTCCGTCAATCTTCAAATTGGCAAACCCAAAAGTCGTACCTCTCTCATTTACCCGCATTTTAGCTCAGGTTACAAATCCGCCGCCCGTTTTTCTAATCGGATGGTCAATTGAAAAAGCGCTTGGGCGTTGAAACTGTGCAACTGGAGGGATGTGCGACAATGCCAGAATTCTCACGATTTTATTAGTAACGTATTGCCTAGTTGGGGTAATCACCCTCTGAAACACCAAAGTTACAGCGATTTAGATTGAATTACTTGAAACGACATTTGTTGAATACCAAAAAATACTTCAGCATATTGATTCCCCCAAACCTGATGTTCTGGTCGAGAAGTTCGCCAATCGCGGCGAAGGAATTGGCAGTGACCGTAACATCGTATCCGTAACATTCAATTTGATGAATGTTAACCGCCTTTCAAAACCGATCTTTTGAACCACAGAATTATGAATCTAATTCACTTGAAATATTTCTCGACCGCATTGATCGCCACTCTCATTTTTTCATCGGCAAGCTTCGCTGACGGGAAAGCTATTGATGAAAAAGTTGAACGGGAGTTCACCTTAAAAGTCCTGCCTGTTTTGAAAGACAAGTGCTTTGGCTGTCACGGCAACGACGCCAACGACATCAAAGGTGACTACAGCATGCTGACTCGAGATTTGATGTTGGCGGGCGGCGAGTCAGGCGATCCCGCGATTGTCCCTAACCATTCCGATGAAGGCACATTGCTGCCGGCGATCGCTTGGGAAGATTACGAAATGCCGCCCAAGGAAAACGATCGGCTTACCGAATCACAAATTGAGCTGGTGAAAAGCTGGGTCGAAAATGGCGCACCTTGGCCAAGCGAAGAGAAACAGAAACAATTCATTGAAGAAGAGAAGAAACTGATCTCTACGGATGCTGGTGACATCATGCCGACCAGTGGTGGACTGGCCGATGACTGGACTTATCGCCGCTACAAACCAGAAGACATGTGGGCATTTCGCCCAGTTCACAAAGTTGAAATCCCGACCAATCAAAACGCTGTTGATTTTCTTATCAACAAGAAGCTGGACGAAGCAAAAGTCAAGCCGGCTGAGCAGGCAGATCCGTTGACGCTGATTCGCCGGGCATCGTTTGACTTGACCGGTCTTCCTCCCACACCAACCGAAATTGCGAATTTCAAAACAGCTTGGGATCAGGACACCGACAAAGCTTGGAGCGATTTAGTAGATCGACTTCTCGCCAGCCCACATTACGGCGAGCGATGGGGACAACATTGGCTCGACGTGGCGCGGTATTCGGATACTGCCGGTTATTCGAATGACTACGAACGCTCGAATATGTGGCGTTATCGTGACTACGTTATTCGATCATTCAACGACGACAAACCTTACAACGACTTCATTGTCGAGCAAGTTGCTGGCGACGAACTTTGGGAACAGCAAGACGAAGAAGAGCGCGATCCTGAACTTTTGGTGGCGACCAGCTTTCTGCGAATGGGTGCGTGGGATCCCGCGATGGTGAAGGCTCCCGAAGCCCGACAGCTTTATCTGGATGACGTAGTCAATTCAGTCGGCCAAACGTTCTTGGCCACGACGATGCGTTGTTGCAAATGTCACGATCACAAATTCGACCCGATCCCAACCAAAGACTATTACCGGATGTACGCTGCATTTGCGGCGACACAGGTGGCTGAGCGACCTGCTGAATTTACCGACACCGAGAACCAAGACGGATTTGACGAAAGCAAAGCAACCGTTGAACGACTGCTCAAGTTCGCCAAGGCAAAAGTTAAAGAGCTTGTCGACAAGCGCGAAGCCGCAGCTCGAAAATGGTACGAAGAACACGACAAAGAATACGTCGAACACAACAAACGAAAAGACCTTCCGGATGAAGAGAAGCCACCACGCCACGCGGGACTTGATCACATCGATCAAGGTCGACTGAAGGTGCGAGAGCAGGACGTCTGGATTTGGAATCGCCGCCTTGAACGGTACCAGGCAATGGTGCAGTCGGTCTACAACGGGCCTGATCCAAAATTTTTGAACGCTCGTAAATTGCGGCTCCCAAAGAACATCAAAGATGACGTTCAAGTTGTTAGCTACATTTTTACGGGAGGCTCCATCGAAGCCCCTGGCGATAAGGTCAAACCCGGCGTGATGAGTGCACTTGGTGTGCCGATCAATGAATCTGAGACCGATCCTTACGTGATAGATGATGATGTTAATGGCCGACGACTCGCCGTCGCGAACTGGATCGCCGATCCCCAGAACCCATTGACCGCCCGAGCATTCGTGAATCGGATTTGGCAGCAGCACTTTGGCAAAGCGATCGCCGGCAACCCGAACAGCTTCGGAGCCAAAGGCGCGAAACCAACACATCCTGAATTGCTAGATTGGCTGGCGGCCGATTTCGTTGACAATGGCTGGACAACCAAACGAATTCACAAGTTAATCATGATGTCGTCGGCCTATCGCCAAGCAAGCAGCCACAAAGAAATGGATGAGATTCTCACGAACGATCCGAACAATGACTTGTTGGCTTATTTCCCAACAAAGCGATTGACCGCTGAAGAAGTTCGTGATGCGATGCTGAAGATCACCGGCGAACTAAACCCAGCCGTTGGTGGGTTGCCGATCATGCCAGAAATCAACATGGAAGTCGCGTTGCAGCCTCGCATGATTCAATTCTCATTGGCTCCAGCGTATCAGCCTTCTCCGACGCCGGCCGAACGAAACCGTCGCAGCATTTATGCTTACCGCGTTCGTGGCCAAGCCGACCCGTTCTTAGAAGTATTCAACCAACCGAATCCAAACGAATCATGTGAAGTTCGCGATGTCGCGGCGGTGTCGCCGCAGGCGTTCACATTAATGAACAGCGATTTGATGAGCGACCGGGCAATCGCGTTTGCGCTTCGAATCGGTGGCGAAGGCGATTCTATTGCGGAGCAGATTGAGCTTGCGTTTAAGTACGCTTTTGGCCGAATGCCGTCGGACGATGAAACGTCACGGCTAACAAAGTATCTGCAGAAAATGCAGGACTATCACAAGGCTAACCAACCCCAACCTACTGTGTACCCGACCAAGATCACTCGATCCGTTGTCGAAGAGTTTAGTGGCAAACCATTTGAATACGAAGAAATTTTGCCGATCTTCGAAGACTACACGCCGGACAAAAAGCCTGCCGATGTCGATGCCGACACGCGAGCTTTGGCCGACCTTTGCTTGATGTTATTTAACAGCAACGAATTCCTTTACGTCTATTAATCGTCATGAAAAAAACAATCTGCTCACGACCGCTTTCGAACAGCGCGACTCGACGTCAATTTCTGTACGGGCTGGGCGCTTCGCTAGGTTCATTGGCACTGACGGAGATGCTTTCCAAGGAAGTATTTGCGGCCAGCGCTGCGGCATTTGATGACAGTCCGTTGGCCCCCAAGGCTCCGATGCTGCCAGCGAAAGCCAAGAACGTCATCATGTTGTTCATGGAAGGCGGACCGGGCCACATGGATACGTTTGACCCCAAACCTGAACTGAATCGGCTTCACAAAACGGAGTCGAAACTGAAAGAGGGCTTGGCGACGGGATTCAAGTTTTATGTTGGCAGCCCGTTCAAATCCAGAAAGGTTGGCCAATCCGGCATCGAAATGTCTGATCAATGGCAGCACATGGCGGATCCGGACGTTGCCGATGAACTGTGCAACTATCGCGGCTGCACTGCGGAGTCACTCAATCACCCGGAGGCCCTGTTCCACATGAACACGGGCAGCCGCCTGGGCGGAGATCCGTCGGTTGGTTCATGGGCGACCTATGGCTTGGGTTCTGAGAATCAAAACTTGCCGGGTTACGTGGTGATGACTGAACTGGCATTGCCTCAAGGCGGTTCGACGAACTGGAACAACGGATTTTTGCCGGCTCACTATCAAGGCACGCGTCTTCGCCCAGAAGGCAGCCCAATTCTTGATTTGCAGTCACCCGAGTTTAAATCGCGAGCCCACCAGCGCGAATTCCTGGATGAACTTTCATTCTTGAATCAGCGACATGCCAACCAACACCCGGCCCACAAAGACCTGGCAGCAAGAATGGAAAGCTATGAGTTGGCTTACCGCATGCAGACCGAGGTTCCTGGCGTTATCGACATCGAAGGCGAGCCCGAGTACATCCATGAGATGTATGGCCTCGAGGAAAAAGAAACCGCCGCGTTCGGACGTCAGTGCTTGATGGCTCGACGGTTGGTAGAGAAGGGCGTTCGCTTCGTGCAAATTTTCAGTGGTGGTTGGGACAGCCACGACTATCTAGAACGAGGTCACTCGGCACGCATTAAGAGCGTCGACAAGCCAATGGCTGGTCTGATCAAAGATTTGAAAGCGCGAGGCATGCTGGAAGACACACTCGTCATCTGGACGGGTGAGTTTGGCCGTACCCCTGATAACAACAAACGTGGCGGCGTCTATTCAATCGGACGGGGTCACAACGCCGACGCGATGACGATGTTGCTGGCTGGTGGTGGCGTCAAAAAGGGGGCCATCGTCGGTGCGACTGATGAAATTGGAGCCAAAGCTGTCGAGTGTGTTCACCCGATTCGCGACTTGCATGTAACGCTTCTGCACTTGCTCGGATTGGACGACAACAAACTGACCTACCTCCACGCCGGCCGCTACAAACAGCTAAGCCAATTTGGTGGAGAAGTCATCAAGGAATTGATCGCTTAAAAAGCATGAGTGAAGTCAACGGTGTCGCTCAGCTTTCCAAGCTGATTGCGTTCGGTGCGTTAATTGCGGAACCTATTTCGTGACAATCTCATAGAACGTAAGAATCGAGGTGAACCCGAAAGAAACGTTAGGCGTGAGTTTTTCGGAAGCCAGAAAACGATTACGCTTCGGCGTCTGCCGCCAAAGAACCAATGTGCCGCCCCAGCAGATACAAGAAAATGCTGCCGACGCAGACCGTCACGATGGTACCTACGGCACCACCGAGAACGTTCGGAATGAACTCGAGCGAAGCAAACAAAGCACTGCCGAGGGCGATCATCGTCGCCACTTGAATCCAAAAAGTTCGAGTGGGTTGAGTTTCTTGCGAATCGTTCATTTCAAACTCCAAAGTGAAATCGACAGGTAAGCCGAGCGACAATCTTTGCTGAGCTCTTTTGAGGAAGAATCATTGGCCTTTTTCTCCTTACCTCGGACAGGCCAAGACAGGAAGCAGTGTTTCAGCAGCGGACATCGCTACTTCTCCAATTGGTGCTTGCCATGGTCGAAAACTTGGTGGCATTTGTTACAGCTTTCGATCATCACGCCATAGTTCTTTTTGGCAAGCTCGAAATCACCGGCCGATTTGTACAACGCTTTTCCGGCAGCGTAGACTTCGACTGAAATCTCTTTCCATTCCGACTTTTGCTCATCGGTGGCATCCTTGGGGGTTCGTTTAGCAACAATTGCCGTCGTTTCAGCCAGAATCAAAGCGTGAGATTTGATCCCCTTCCAAGCTCGGCGTCCCTCTGGCGGATCACCCGCAAAAGCAGCCTTCAGTGCTTTGTAGCTGGGCTGCGAAATGTACTCCATGAAATGATGCATGTTGTCGATCGGCGCAAAGGGATCGTCATCAGTCGCAAACTTTGGAGCTGGCGGCTGGCTTACCGACTCGGCTGGTTCGTTTGGCAATTTAGTGCTCGCAGCATTGGAGGCGGCACTAATTGATACGGCTAGAACCATGCAGCTAACGCCAATCAAGACGATTAAGAATCTCATTTTGGAACCTTTCGGATTCAGTGTTTCGGTAGAACTTAGATTGTAAGACTTGCACGTCCTCCCCGGCCAGCCGAAAACGTCCACTTGGTGAAATTGCAAACGATCTCAGCGGACTTAGAGCCGGAAGCCGGCGGCGATCCGAACGAGCCCGATTGGGGACGAAAACCTGCCAGTCTTTCGCCTGGGAACCATCCAAAAACTTAGCAGTAAATCATTGCGTCGACTGATTAACTCTATTAGGATTTCGTGCAACAAGCTTGTTTTTCAACGTGGACATAGGAGTTTTTTATGGCGGTTAAGTTACTGAATTCCATCAAATGGAATAATCTTTTGGCTTGCATGGCGGTCGTGGCTTTCACGACTTGTGGCGCAACAGCAGACGCAAGCGCGTTCTTTCAAGATGATGTTGTTATTGGTGAGGGTGCCGAAGTCGCTCCTCCTCAAGAAGACGCCCCATCGGAAGATGCCGGCGATGCTGCTGAAACACCTGACGACAGCGATGTTGTCGTTGGCGAAATTGAGCCGACTCCCGATGCAGTCGAAAGCCCGTTGTACCAAGGTGGTGAAGTCATCATGGGTGACGGCGGCATGATGATGGGTGATGGCGGCATGATGATGGGTGGCGGATGTGGCCAGCCAATGATGAGTGGATGTGGCGGTTGCGGTCAACCTATGGGTGGTTGCAATGATTGCGGTGGATACTCGCAACCGATGATGGGAATGCCAATGTCACAACCAATGATGTCACAGCCAATGATG
>CAZPTT010000054.1:20127-23272 GCA_964589435.1 uncultured Pirellulaceae bacterium | reverse complement strand
CCAATGATGTCACAGCCAATGATGGGCGTTCCAATGAACCAGCCAATGATCAGCCAGCCACCAATGATGGCTGACATGGGTTCAGTCATGCCATCGAATCCCGGTCTGGTTTTGCCAGGCATGGGGCAAGACTTGGCTCCTGTTGCTACCTCTGCCAATGTTATCGACGGCGGAATGGTTGGCGGAGGCCTTGTTCTTCCGGGCATGGGTTCCGATTTGGCTCCAACAGCGAGTGCTTTCGCTTACAGCCAATCTGCTCCTGTTCAAATGGCGGCTCCAGTTCAGATGGCTCCAACTCGACGTTTGATGCCACAGCGACGCTGTGCTCCACAACGTTCTGGTGGTTGCTTGCAAAAGATCTTTAACGGTCGTAGCAACGGATGTCGTCGATGCCGTTAATTTGTTAACAAAGTAACGATCAATTTGACCTACTTACGACGCCTGCTTGAATTTCAAGCAGGCGTTTTTTTGTTTGGAAATTCATCTCAAACTTTAGGAATTGTTGTCCCCTCCGGGCGTTTGATTCCGCTGAGTAAGTGTGCGAAAACATCGTCTTGGTTTTACTTCAAGAATCAGTTTCAGTTGGAAACGGGTCGACCGTTCTCTGAGGAAAAGAAATGATGCTCCCGAGTTCAATCCGCAATAGTTTCGAAACGGCGCTGGTCATAGGATTGACCTGCTTCGCCGCCATCTCCGTCCTCGGTCGTCAGGCTAGTGCTGAGGAAGGTGTGTTCTTAAGCGTCGGAACCGATCGAAACATTTCCAAGATCAGCCGACTTCAATATCTGCCGAAGTCTGATCAAGCTTTTACTGTCACAGCCGACAAATGTGTCCGTCTTTGGGACGTCAACGGCTGGAAAAAGCTGGACGAATTCCGATTTCACATCGGTTCGGGGCGAGTCGGCGAGATCACTTCGCTGGCAAGTTCAAAAGACGAATCAACATTTGCGGTTGGTCGCTTTGGTCGAAAAGGAACTGCCGATGGCGACATCTTGATCGTGCAAAAATCACCGCGAAAAATAGTTCGCCGTTTGCTTCGTCATCAGGCGTCAGTAACCCACCTGGTCTTCTATGACGACGATAAAAAATTAATCAGCGTTGATGAAAGTGGCTTGCTTCTCCTGTGGGATTTGCAAACCGGCAAAATTATCAGTAACGCGACTTTCAAACAGGCCAATGAAAAGATAACCAGTGTCAGTCTGAACAAGCAAAACAAATTGGTTCTGGGCACTTCGACAGGCAACCTGCACCTACTGAATGTCGCTCCTCTTAAAGTGTTGAAGTCAATCAAGCGCGCCCACTCGAAAATGATCAAAGTCGCCGCTTGGACAAATGCCGATGAACTCGTCTCATTGGGCGATGAAGGCGATCTCAATCTGTGGAAGCTTAAATCAGGATCGCTACAACGAATCAAGCAAAAGAAATTGGGCGACAGAAACAACCTGATCACGTTGACGATGGATCGCAAGAAAAAAGAAATCTACGCGTTTTTTGGTGCGGATGAGAATAAGGCCGAGGCAACCGTCGCCGACATTGCTTGCCGCGTCTTCGGATACGACATCAACGAAAAACGTCGGCTGAAACAATTCGAGGACAATGATCGGCTAGTTCAATCGGCACAGATTATTCCCGCGCGAAATGAATTGATCACCTGCCAGGTTTCTTCTTCGATCGAAGTCTGGGATTTGGCAACCAACAAGCTGAAACAACGATTTGACAACGAGTCAAAAGATCTGTTCCAGGTCAAGATTGATCAAAACGATAAGAGCTCGGCTGACAAATTCAAATTGCTTTGGCGAACCGAACGCAATTTCAAGAAAGACCGCAGTGAAGTTCCGCTGACCGATGGCTTCGACCTATTTGATCGTAAACTTTTCCAGCCAACTCGTTCTCAAAAAATCCAAAAAGAAGATTACAACGTTTCATCCTATACGATTGCCACGTTTGCCAAAGAACGAAAAAAGGTCGTGCTGGCGAAGGAAGAAAATGGGCGCGGCATCGCGGCCGGCAAACCATTCGAAATCAAAGAGAACCGGCACGGAACCTTCGTCACCGAAGCCGCCTTGGTCACACCGAACGTTGCCCTGATTGGAACCAACCAAGGCCTGTATTTGTTCAACCCGCAAACCGGACGTGAGATCAAACCACTCGACCAGCAATTCGGCGGCGTCCATTCAATTTCGTTTGCGAGTGATCATAAATACTTCACCACCTATTCCGTTGTCGATCGAACGATCGCCATTTGGAACGTTGGTCAAGACGAAAAGAATCCACAGTTGTTTGCCAAACTGATGGTCGTAGGAGACGAGTGGGCTCTTGTTTCACCAGAAGGCTACTTCGACTGCACGCCGGCGGCTGAGAAATTGTTTGGCTGGCACGTCAACGGAAAAGAAATGGAATTTGCCTCCTTTCACGAACTCGATCGTTTTAAGGACAAATACTATTCACCGGCTTTATTCGACTTACTTTGGCCAATTGGGCACATGGGACGCTCTTTGAAAGCACTGGGAATTGTAAGTCGGAAGGCAGGTATCCGCAGTAACCTTGGCCCCAAGGTCTCGATGATCCGTCCTTCCAAAAGTACGATCGCTCAAAAATCACCCGATGTCATACCAGTCACCGTTGGCTTCGAAGCTAACGGCGACGAAAAGCCAAGTGCGATCGCATTGCTAATCAACGATCGACCTCACGACCGTTACTACCACGAAGTCGAACCGGGTGAAAAGGAGCACAAGTTCTTGGTCAAGTTGGCTCATGGCAAGCAAGAGATAACGGCCAAAGCGTTTTCGTCCTCGCGGAAATCTGCCGTGTCTGATCGTCGATTGGAAATCGACTTCCGCCCGCATGACGCACAGGACGCGGCGCTGGGCAAGTTATTTTTCATGGGCGTCGGCATCGACAAATTCGACGACTATTCCGATCTTGATTTCTGCCGTTCTGATGTGAAGGAAATTGGCAAGGTATTCAAGACGGGCAGCCAAGGCGCGTTTTACGAAGAACCAGAGATCGTCACTCCTAACATTTCCAACAAAACTGACTTCAAGAAAGAACTGGATGCCTTACTGGCCAACGAAAAAGGCGAAAATGAATTCGGGCAAACCGACACGCTTGTTGTGATGTGGTCTGGTCATGGCGACGTCGACAA
>CAZPTT010000054.1:16505-20027 GCA_964589435.1 uncultured Pirellulaceae bacterium | reverse complement strand
GGACGAATTCGATTCTTGGCCCGCCGTCAGTAGAAATGTGTTACCAAGGTTTCAAGAGCCGGCTGGAACCTTCTATTGCGAATGCAGAAAGCCGAACTGTTCGAGGCTGCTTAGGATCGTCGACAGCCGGCGTTTGTATTTATTGGGTAACGATTCGAAATCGAGTTTTTCCAATCGGGTCTTCAATTTGCTCCACTGCGAATCGGCTTCGCTTGATTCAAGCTGTGCCAACACCTGCACGTAGTTAGCCTGTGTGAGGTAGTATTCGATTTCAAGTTTACGATTGGTTGGGAATTCCTCATGCTTCTGCTTGAACATCGCGGCTTCGAAGCCATAGTAAGTTGCCATCCAGGGTTCCGGTTCCAACTCGTCAAGCGCGTTTAACAGTTCGGCAACGCTTGTCTCGGCAATGTCGCTCGCTGAACGGTGGAATCGAACCGAATCTTGGGAGCCGACCGTTGGCAAGCAATCGACGGCCTGTCGTAAGTACTTCACGTACAAATCTGATTCGTCATTCATCGAAGCGACGCCAGAAAGTCCATTGTAAACCGCGAACCGAGCCATGCTGATCGCTCGTTCAAAACGCGGCTTTAACTTTGGTTCTACATTGGCCGCTTCGCCTGATTCCGGCTGATGATCGTCGATGTGAGTTGGAGCATTCTGTTTCCCGACCCATCTCAACAACTTTCGATAAGTTCGTTCCGCCTCAGTGTCTTGCCCGTTTTCGAGGTAGTGCCAACCAAGCGACTGAGTCATTTCTGTTGCCGATTCAACTCGCCCGGCAAGCTTCGGATGATCTTTAAGAATCACTTCGAGTTCTTTGGCTAGTGCCTCGACTTCCTCGTCGCTCAGGTAAAACTCGTCGTCGGCAAAGTACATCGGTTCGACCGGCTCACCGGTCAGTTCGGTTAGAGTTTCCGCCATTTTCTCTGCCTGTTCGATCAACGCTTCGATAACACCTTCATTGCCTTCTTCACTAAACATGGCAATCGAAGCCAAGCCTTCATAAGATCGAAGCAATTCCTGGAGTAGTGTTTTCTGATCAACATTGCTGCGGCGCGTCCCTTCGGAGAGCTGCGACGATAGGTCAACAGCCTTTTGGTATTCGACTTCTGCTTCCGCAAACCGATCAAGACGATAATAAACATCTCCCAAACGGTTTTTCGCTGCCACGCTACTAACATCGACGACACCAGCATCGGCACCCGTTCGTTCGATCTCTTCAATGCCCTTGAGGGCCACGGTTAAAAGCGTGACTTGGGCTTCATCAAGATCAACTTCGCCGGGCTCCAGTAATTCATTGACATCGAAAATCAACGTTCGCAACGTTTCCAAAGACTGATCTCGTTGCCGAGTTGCCGCAACGGCGTGTCGCTTGGTTTCCAAACTTGCCGTCCGAAGCGATAGTGCAGAAATTGTCGAACCAACAGCCAACAGCACTAGCAGTAAAGTTGATATCGCAAGCAGTGCGGCCAAACCAGCATTTCGCCGGCTCCAGTTCCAAAGCTTGGCGAAGGTACCGACAGGCCTGGCCAAAATTGGTTTGCCCTCGAGCCATCGCTCAATATCGTCGCTCATCGTTTTGGCAGACTCATAACGCGCTTCTGGCACTTTCGCCATTGCCTTAAAGCAAATCGTTTCCAAGTCACGGCTTATCGAATCGTTCTGCCTCCGCAAGGAGCGAGGTTCGTCATGAATGACTTGCTTCAGTACCATTCGTTCGACGCCACGAAAAGGAAGCTCACCCGACAACATTTCGTACAGAACAACGGCAAGACTATAGATGTCGGCTTGGCTGTCGACATCAGCTGGAGAAAGCACTTGTTCAGGACTCATGTAAGCCGGCGTTCCGGCGATCGCGTTGTCGCGAGTCAAGTTCGAATCGCTTTCCAAATCACGCACCAAACCGAAATCCGTCAGCTTCGCCAATCCATTTTTGCTCTCGATTAAGATGTTAGAGCTTTTGATGTCTCGATGAACCAAGCCTTTTTCGTGCGCTGCGGCAAGTCCGGCAAGAAGCTGGTGAACAATTTGAGCGGCATCGCGAGGTGGCACTGCCCCAGAGTCTCGCAACCGGTCTCGGAGCGTGCCACCTTCCACCAGTTCCATCACCAAGTAACTAATTCCAATCGGGTCAATGCAGACATCGAAGACCGAAACCACATTTTGCTGGCCCAACGAAGCAGCCGCGCGGGCTTCACGTTCAAGCCGACTGCGCGCCCGATCGGACGATGCAAAATCCGGCCGCAGCACTTTGACGGCAACCTGCCGCGCCAGCCTCGGATCCTCGGCTCGATAAACAACGCCTGTCGATCCGTAGCCAATTGGCTCCAGAATTCGATAACCGCCCAACACCTGGCCCGACAATTTAGATTCTGAACTGTGTTGGGAAGGTGGCTGAATAGGCGGCTGAGATTGCAACTTTTGCATCAGCCTTTCTACCGTGTCGTCGTCGATGTTGGGGTCAGGTCGACCGCTCCCAATCGTTGCGTCTGCAACGTTAGAAATATCGAGCCAACTCTCAATCTTCTTTTGGCACCTGCTACAAGTCTCCAAATGCACTTCGATATCGCGACGTATTGAATCGTCAACATTCTCGTCAAGTAGCAATCGCAAATTCGAATCAGCAGGGCAGGGAAGTGTCATGAATTTGTCTGTTCCAGTTGTGTTACGATTCCGCGCAACATCTTGATCACTCGGCTTTTGGCAACGTAAACATCTGCGACTTTGATTCCCATTTTGCTGGCGACCTCGGTCGCTGACAAACCTTCTTTGGCAAGCATCGAATAGGCCTCCCATGTCTTGGGCTGAATCCGGAGCTGCGCCCTCGACTCGGCCTCAGTCAACAATTCCTCTTGATAGCCAGCTTCGATTTGTTCGGCCAGAGCATCAATTGCCGTTTCGTCAGCTAGTTGAGCCAACCATGTCTCAGCATTTTTACCTGTCAGCTCGCTGTTGGATGAAATTTTTCGACCAAGATCGCGGACAGCGTTCGAGGTCACGGTCTTCAACCAACCACGAAAGCTTCCTCTTGAGGGATCGTAGTCAAACGACTGCATGGCCGACACAAGTTTTAGAAGCACTTGTTGGGTTACGTCTGAAGCATCCTGATCTTGCAGCGAAAATCGCTTGCACCAGAAAAATATTCTCGGCGTGTAGCGACGCACAAACTCATTCCAGGCCTGCTGGTCGGACAAATCGCGGACACGCCCCAACAAAGTAAGGCTCGTAAAACTGGCTAAAGTCGGATCAGGATTCATTGCACGCGAACATTGGAAAGCTTGTTTGAGTTTCGAAGGGTGATTTACTCATTAACGTGAGAACATCTTAAATTCCACAGCTTGCATGATATCACGATTCCATTTTGTCATTTCAATTTCAATTTTCGGACGCATTTTTGAAAAAATCAATTTTCGGCGCAAGATCCACCAACTCCTCCCGTAACGGTATTGAACACGACATCAAGTCAAGTTTTTCAGTATCGAGTTTTCAGTATCGAGTTTTCAGTATCAACGTTTTCAG
>CAZPTT010000054.1:0-16405 GCA_964589435.1 uncultured Pirellulaceae bacterium | reverse complement strand
TCAGCATCAAAGTTATCAACATCAAGGAAGGGCTTGGAATGTCCTGGCCTTCCAAACTTAACCCTTTCCAAACATAACCTCCTGGGAGTGAATCCATGAAATCCAACAAACAACGAAGCAGAAGCCGCCGTAAAAATCGCCGCCACGAGTCCACGCTTGAATTCGAAAAGTTGGAAAAGCGTCAACTGTTCGCGGCTGACTTGCTGGGAACCACGACGTTGGCTTCATCAATTGGAGCGGCGGACAGCGTTCACACAGCAAAAACGATTCATCAAGTCCAGCATGACTCTCAACTTCAATCTCAAGTCGACACCAATGATGACAAACAACCTTCCGCTGATGCGTTGATCCAGCGGATCGTCAACGGAACCCAAACTTCTGGCTACGAGGCTGTCGGCATCGTGAATGGTCAGTGCAGTGGCACCTTGATCGCTCCCAACGCTGTGTTGACCGCAGCTCATTGCGTTGAAGGCATGGGAGACACCGAAGGCACGTTCACCGTTGGTGGCAAGACCTATTCGACCACCAAGATGACGATTCATCCCGACTATCAATCGAGCAAAGATGTTGATTTGGCGGTCATGATTCTTAGCGAGAACGTAACGGGTGTTACGCCAATGGATATCAACCGGGCGACGCCTCAAGTCGGCGAAGTTTTAACGCTGGTTGGATTCGGGGCGACTGGCAATGGAAACAGCGGACACAACGGCGATTTCGGCGTCAAGCACGAAGGCAAGACGCCTATCGACGAAGTCACCGCCACCCACGTGAATTGGAATTTTGATAACAACAACGAATCGAACACGGCTCCCGGAGATTCGGGTGGCCCAGCTTTTCTAAACCAAAATGGAAAACTGGTTATCGCTGGCGTAACTTCAGGTGGAACACGTGATGATGCAGCCATTGGTGACTATTCGTTTGACATCCGGGTCGACGCTTTTGCCGACTGGATCGATTCGCTGGTCGATACAACTGGAAGCGGTGGAGGTAACACGGGCGGAGGCAACACAGGAGGAGGTAACAATGGTGGTGGTACACAAAATGGAAACGGAACCACATTTACTTCCAGCCAAACCGTAAATATTTCGTCGAATCAAACATCGACAGTATCGACCAGCGTCGACGCCAGTGGCTTGAGCGGAAAAGTAACTGACGTCAATGTCACATTTGATATCGCGCACACTTGGGATTCTGATTTAGAAGTAACACTGATCAGCCCTGAAGGCGAACGAATTCAGTTGTTTGATCAGGTCGGGGACGATGGCGACAATTTTTCTGGTACGACGCTTGATGGGCAGGCGTCGCAATCAATCGCCAACGCAAATGCTCCCTTTAACGGAACGTTCAAGCCGACAGGAGATTTGGCGGCGTTCAATGGAAGCGACCCAAATGGCCGATGGACACTGGAAGTAACTGATCACTACGAGGAAGATGGCGGCCGCATCAACTCGTTCGCCGTCACCATCGAGACCGATGGATCGGATTCAAATCCGGGCGATGGTAGCACAGGGAACGGTGGCGATCCTGATGGAGGTAGCAACGATGCATTGGCCACGTTGGCGCAAGAACTAGATAGCCAACACGAACTCAACTTTGCTGGTGATTACTACGAAAATGCTGGCGGGCTTGGTGAGAAATGGATGATTGGGAAAAACGGCTGGTATTTCATAACGCCTGACGGCGGACTTCACCAAGGTCGAAACTCAAAATTGATTGGTCAATTCGATGCCAGTTATCACGCCAACCCGAAAAAGTTACACGCGGCGGGTGACGCTACGTTGGCCGCCCAATTGGATGCCGAACTTGGTTTGAAATCCGGCGGAAACTACTTTACCAATGCCGGCGGATTGAACGAAAAATGGATGGCTGGAAACGATGGATGGTATTTCATCATGCCTGACGGCTCGCTATTCAAAGGCAGAACTGGGCAGTTCATCGCTCAGCTTGACGCGGACTACCACACCAATCCAGCTTTACTTCATGATGCGAGTGATCGTTCTCTAAGAAGTGCAAACTTGATGGGTGATTCAATTTCGGGTGCCGGCAAAGATTTGGATTCGAAAGAAGAATCATCGGAAGTCCACCAAGACGAAAACTCTGTCGACGCGTACTTCGCATCATTTTATGAGGATGGCGAAGACTGCCACTGGGCCTAACCTGCTGGCCGGTCGTCTCACGTTGCTGCCTCATTGAAATGATCGCGATCAAACAATCAGGGCAGCAAACATCCTTTCGTTTAAAATTTAGAACAGATAAGGTGCCGGGAACCGAAAGGTCTCGGCATTTTTTCATTGGCAGCGCGTGAAGGAGACGATTCCCCGTTTCGATTCGCGTAATCCTCTCCCCAAACGTGTTCAACAGAAAGCAGCCCTCCATTTTTCTCATTCCCCGATTCAACGTGGGGATGCCAGGTTCAACGTGGGAATACCCGATTCGACGCGGCTTAGTTTGTCGGCTCGGCAAATCCAAACGGCTAGAGTGGTTTTGCCGTGCATCCTGGCAAGAACACCGATGGTATCCAACGCGTTTCGGATTGAGGTTTAGTTTTGGGGTTATTTGACGTTCATAAGATTATTGAGGCTTTTACCCCCATTTTCTCATCATAATGTCGTGGAATTGGAATGTAGATAATGTTGTTTTTCCTGATGCCTGTTAGAATTTAAGTTGCATCTTGAAGAGCGAACGATTCCCGATCCTACTTCGTACAGTCTCAGCGAAGAGTTGGTTTCTCGGCGGTGATTCCACGGTAACGTTCCCTCAACATCACTACTAACTGCGATAACGTCCAGGGCATGTTTACGTTGTCAACTTCTTTCAATGGAAGAAAAATGAAGCAAAGTTCGAATTCCGGCTGGCTTAGTTCAATTATCCCAGCGTCTGCATCTCACCGTTTCGCGTTGTTGCTGACTCCACCGGCCGTCGTTGCGCTTCTCGTCTCCAGCTACCTCGCTTACACAACATTGATGGATACTTCATTGGCGGGCTGCGGCGCGGGATCAGTCTTCGATTGCGGAAGCGTCTTAAAAAGTAAATGGTCTCGGTGGTTCACGATCCCGGTCAGCCTACTGGCTGCGGTGACTTATGTTGGCATGCTCGGCTCGCTGGCATTTGCGCAGTCTGGCTCGACTCGACGCCGAACTTTCTTGTGGAAGATCGTCATGGTGCTGGGCCTTTCGGCAGGTGCTGCTGCGGTTTGGTTTATTTTCCTGCAAGTGTTTGTTTTAAAGCATCTTTGCATTTATTGCCTTGCGGCGCATACCTGCGGCCTTTTGATATCTCTGATGATCATTGCCAAACGGCCATTTGGAATGTTCGCAGTTTCCAAGACGGCTGTCCTGGCGTTGACTGGAATTGCTGCACTCACGATTGGTCAGTACTTAGGCCCCGAGCCCGCAACCTTCAAGGAAGTCACATTCCCAATTGCAGAGAACTCGCCGACAGAAGACCTATCCGACGACCTCGATGAATCTTCATCAGCTGAACTTTCTGTTGATGAAGGCGAAAGTACGTTCAGTGGCGACATGGAAACGGACGATTTGTTTGGGGCTCCTGATGACGATGACGAGCTAATTTTTGATGCTCCGTCCGAAGACGATATGGAGGACGATCTGTTCGAAGCTCCCGTTGATGATGATCAGTCTGACATCGAGACGTCTCATGCAGGAATTAGCTTGTCCAGCCAATTTGCTTTGGCTTTCCATTCGACAATGTTGAGTTCGATGATCGTCGCGCCGCAACAACCAGCATTCCAGCAAAACCAATTGCCCACTAATTCAACTTCGCAAAGCTCGACACCGGCAAACGTCATTCAACAAAACGGTCTACCGCAAAACTCAGTATCGAAAAACTCAGTATCGAAAAACCCGGTATCGCAAAGCGCTACTCCGAAGAAAATGGAAAGCTCGAAAACGCAGAGCGACGAAACAAAAAGCGATGAAAAACAGAGCATAAAAAAGAAACAAAGCAAACCCAAGAAACCTCGACGAGTCGTTCTGGCTGGTGGCATCAAGCTTGACGCGTATTCTTGGCCGATCATTGGAAACCCGCAAGCGAAATTCGTTTTCGTTGAAATGTTTGACTACGCCTGTCCGCATTGCCGCCGCACCCATCAAAAATCAATTCAAGGGGCCAAGCAAATTCTGGGAGATGATTTAGCGGTCATTGTGTTGCCGCTTCCGCTTAACCAGAACTGCAACAATGCAGTAACGCAAACTCCTCCGATGTTCGTTGAATCTTGCGAGCTGGCAAAGCTTTCGGTAGCCGTTTGGAAAACCGACCCAGTGAAATTCAATGAATTCCACAACTGGATGCTGGCGACCGACACAACACCGACTTATTTTCAAGCGCGGGCGTACGCCGATTCAATCGTTGACCCAGTTCGGTTGAACAAAGCTTTCAATTCGAAGGTTGTTTCCGATTACATTTCAAAGCATGTCAAAATTTATACGCTGTTTGGAAAGGGCATTGTCCCAAAGCTAATGTTTCCGGGCACTGGTTTGGTGGGTGAATACACTTCTGTCGATGGCCTGATCCAAATGATCAACGATAAGTGCATTGTTGAAGCGCCCAAAAAGTAGCACACGGCGGGCCTCGCCACTGAACGAAACTCAGAGGCTCCTCACGCGAAGATCGAAGTCGGATTGCTAATCGCCCCATTTGCTTTCTTCACGATGGCCACGACTTTGCTTGGCTAGCGCTGAATATGATTGATCATTCACACGACCGGCTCTCCCAAGTTGCGTTCGATCTCATTCACGCGATAGCCAAAGCCTGGCCCTGAAATCGTAGACAAATCCAAAACTCCGTTTCGCCGTCGAAACAGTCCTGGATGAACCTTCTCCTCCGCGTGGGACGCGTCCGGGTAGAACTGCATCGCATTGGACTCTACGCCCATGATTGTGCCTGCGTGAGCCGCTAAACGGGCATGCGGTATCTGAGCCAACATGGGATTCGTTAAGTCTTGAACCATCAAAGGCATGCCATGTGCTTTAGCCCAACAGAGACTTAACAGGGCGCCGGTTTGAGTCTTGCAAGTCTTGAGCGCAACGCCTGACCAACCAAGTTTTCGACCAAGCCGAACAAATGTCCAATCATGCGCACTCTCGTCAAGGAACAGTGGTTTTCGCTGCGAAACCGAATGAACATCGATCGCATGCCTCTCAAGGTCATAAGGAAACGGTTGTTCGACATATAGAATCCGGCCGGCAATGCGTGGATGCTCAGAAGCCAACTGATCCAGAATTTCGTTGACATAGTTTGGATCCTTCACCGTGCAATTGAAGTCTGCTGTCAGGCTGTCAACGTTTTTAGCGATGGCAATATTACCGATCGCGACCAGTCTTTCGTAGTCCCATTCAGAATCATTGCCACGTAATTTTATCTTCAAACACTTCAGACCATCTCGCTCGATCCAGTCCGGCAGCAAAACCGGGTACCCATCATCAGGCTCGTCACCCTTTTGGTCGCTGGCCTGCAACGGATCCAATCCGCCAACAAGGTGCCAAACCGGCAGTTGCCGTGGGGCGTTTTCAAGCAAAAAATCGACGGGATAACGGCCCGCGAACGAAACGTCTGAATCATGTGCCTCGCCGAAAAAATGAGACAGGTCTCGACTCATAAAAGTCTTGTTATAGGTCGCGTAAATATCAACGTTGTGCAACACGCCAAATGCGTCATGGATCGCCTGGTCAAATACGCTTGCCGCGACCAGCCCCGCCAGATACGGCATCGGTTCAACGTCTGGCATTAAATTGGCTGAATTGAATTCATCCTGAAGCGAGTGCAAAACGTTTTCGTTAAATGCGTGGCATAATTCAATCGGATGCCCCATCGACTCGAATTTCGGCCAAGCAACCGCGAGACGTTTGGCGAACTCAATCAAAGCCGAATGTCGTTTTGAATATGGGACTTCGCTGGGCCAAACCCATTGAACCGACAGTGGAGTTTCCCCCCAACCCACAGCCGAATTGCCATGCCTGTCTTCAACTGTCACTTTAGCCCGGGCACAGGTGACAGACTGCAGCGTTTCCGCGCCAAACTTAAGTGGCACTCGAGTCTCTACGGGCAGTAAATAAAGTTCTACGTTCTTGACGGTTACGTCGGTGGCAAGTGGGCTCATACGGTTCAGTATTCAAATTGTGAGGCGTGATTGCGAGTGGGTAGCTCAGTCTCCAATCAATTGCGGTGAAAAAGTTGGGACTCAGTTCTAGATCTGTCGTTTCAAAACCGATCTAAGCCAACGGTGATTTATTCAGGCAGTTGAGATTGAAACGGCAGATTGAAACGGCGGCAAGATCGAAACGACGACGAAGAATCAATCCACCAAAGCTTGTTCGATCACTGGCTGAACTCTCATCAGGCGTTTGTATCGAGCATAAACGGCAGCATACGTTTCAACGTTCGCCGAGACTGGCTCGAATCGTCTTCGGCCGGATCCGGAATGCGAGGCCAGGAAGCTTGACCAATCGGTTTGTTCGCCGTCGATTTTGGCTTGTCGGAATTTAGCCATCAACGCGGCCCCCCACGCACACCCTTCCTCGGCACTCTCAAGCAGTACCACCGGAACGTCGAAAACGTCAGCAAGAATTTGGGCACACTCGGGTGTCTTCGTCAAACCACCAGACAGAACCAATTCGTTTCGGGGAAAGCCCTGATCATCTAAAATCTCGCTACCGATCTTCAAATTAAACATCGTCGATAGCAGGGCCGCCTTGACCGCATTGCCAGGCGTCGAGTTGTTGGCATTCAAGCCGACCAGCATCGCCGTTCCCCCTCGACCGACTCCCAATCCAGGCTCATCGTCCATGAACGGTAGTGCGACCAAACCGCCGCAATCGGGATCGGCTTCAATCAGTTTTGGCATGACGGCTTCAAATCCTGCCGAGCGATCGCCGCCCATGGCTTCACCGAACATTTCCACAACACTGTTCATGAATGTCGTGCCGTTTCGAAGCCAGACCATATTGATCGGCTTGCCATCGGGAGCGCAAAAGTGATCAACAGCATCGCTGACGCCGGTGAAATCGCGATCGCCCACCGAGTTGGCACAAACCGATGTGCCAAAACTGACGGACACCATGCCCGCGGCTCCAATCAAAGACCCCGCCAATGAAGCAGGCTGGTCTCCTTCGGCTGGAGCAACTGGAATTCCAAGAGGCAATCCAAGCAACTCCGCTCCGCCAGCATCGAGCGTACCCGCTATCTCACCAGCACATCGAACTGTCGGAAGCATTTCGGCAAGTGACTTAATCTTGTTGTCGTTCACCAATTCGTCAAACGACTGGAGTAACGTCTGGTCATAATTCATCGTTGCTTGATCAATGGGAAACATACCAGCCGCATCTCCGGCACCTAAGTTCCATTGGCCAGTCAGTCGATAGGCAATCCAGCCAGCAGGCGTGGTTATTTTGGCGGCCTTGGCAGCGACGTCGGGGCGGTTACGAATCGTCCATAGCCAGCGCGCGGACGTGATTCGTTTGGGCATTTTCACATTGAATCGTTCGGTCAATTCATTGCCCTCAACATCGTTGCGGGCATCACACCACAACCGCGCAGCGCCGAGAGAATTCCCAGATTCGTCGGCAAGCACCTCACCGTGCATTTGGCCAGAAATCCCAACCGCCAGGACATCCATTTCACTCTCGCCCAATTGCGTTCGCAATTGATTCATCGCAGCAGACAACGCCGCTTCCCAGTCCGCAGGCATTTGCTCGTAATTGCCTTCTGCAAGCCCTGGTACCATCTCATAGCTGCCTTCGCCGGTCGCCAAGACATTCAAGTCTTCATCGCAAAAGATCGCCGACAACCCTTGAGTTCCTGCATCGATTCCCAAATAGCCTTTTGTCGCCATCACATCTCTCGAATTCTGTCTTACTAAAACAAATCGTCTTTTCCAAAACCGCCCTTTCTAATACCGCCTTTTCCAGCACCAACCTCCTCTTACGTCAAATCAAGCCGGCAGGCAAAAAAGAATGGCCTTACAACTCGCTCATGTTAGCAGAATTCTTGGTCGGGTGAGTACGCTGAATCTCACCAGTGTCAAACAAAATGTAACGGTCTCGTATCAAGTGTTGTCGCCAATTTGGTCACGCTGCACG
The DNA here is from genome assembly GCA_964589435.1 of uncultured Pirellulaceae bacterium. Taxonomy (GTDB): domain Bacteria; phylum Planctomycetota; class Planctomycetia; order Pirellulales; family Pirellulaceae; genus Mariniblastus. Next base: position 8,309 of record CAZPTT010000054.1, on the reverse strand, counting down.
TCGACTAACGTACTGGGTAGTAGCGACAGCTTGGACGGGCGTAGTCCGAATGGCTGTCGTAAATTCGTCGATAGCCATCATCGCGACTTGAATACCAACGACTGATATCCCGGCCATCGATACGTGATGCGGAACTTTCATAGTAAGACGATCCACGGCTTGAGTAGGGAGGTCGGTAGTAGCGCTGGCTTGGCTGATACAGCCTGCGGACAGGCGGACTCAAGAGAGGCAATGAAGGCAACGCGCTGTTTAATTCGGCGGTCTGTGGCTGAAGTTCAATCGAAGGGTTATCAAACGACGGCGATTGCCCGGTGCCTGGGACTGGGGCGAACCCGGGTGCAATGGCGTCCGCAGGTAGTGGAGCAGAAAGCAATAACGGCTGCTCGCCGATAGCTCCTTCGAGCACAGGCTGGCTGTCGACAATCACCGCTCCTGGTGGAAGCCCTGAACTCAACTGACCGGCTTCGACTTCCAATCCTCGTGCATCAAACAAAGAAGGCACGGTCGCTGCTGGCGTCGGCTGGTTGTTTCTGAGCATATCAAGTTCTCGTTGCAGTTGTTCAATCGCCGATTGAATTTCATCAACACGATCGACTTCTTGGCCCAACGACGAAGTGCTGAAACTGGTTAAACCAAGCACAAGCAGTGACAACAACAGGAATGAAAATCCAGGACGGAACAGCGGACGATTCGCCAATGGTCTGGAATGAAAAAAGTGCTTCTTCGTCGAGTCAAAATTCATGATGATCCTTGGGATTGGAAGGGAATTTCAGCTAGACGAGAACTTGCCAGATAACTTGTTATCAAGCGCGCACGCCAGCCTCACTGACGATAGTTGCAAGATGCATGCCGATGAATCCAGGTGCCTCTGATGGGATTCGCTCAGGGATAATGCTCGGTGTTTCTGTAAAACAATTTGTGAAATCAGTGCATCGGCAAAATCAATTTGATGACAGCGTGTCTCAATTTCACAACTCTCGGCTATCTCGAATAGCCGCGCTGGCTTCAAAGGTTGGCCGGATCTTCACTTTCGAATTACTTCGGTTCCGTTTTGGAAAAGCACTTCCACCTTGAACAGATGTCCAAATCAATCACGCACGAACAGGTCGATTTGCCGCCGCAAGAAACGTTTCAGCAGCGCCAACAAGTGAAACCGCCTTGCTTGCTGCAACAACGATTGGCCGACCTTCATTAGGGCGATTCATCAGTAGCGGATTTTGGAACGGATTCGTCACTCTCACCACATAGAAAAAGTATGGCTGGTAGCATGATTACATCAGCGAGCAACGCGATTACCAACAGAATACAGATGGCCCAAGAAAATCTTGACACAACGAGCATGTCACTAAAGTAGTAAACAATTAAACCTGAACCCCCAATCAATGTTGTATGAAGCATCGCCGGACCGCATTGACTGATGGTTCGCAGAATCGGTTGACGAGTATTTGTTAGGCTGCCGTCGAAATCTCGAAACCGGATCAAGAAATGAGTCGTATCATCGACTGCGATTCCCAGTGCGACACTTGCCGTCATCGCGATGGCCAAATCGATCGAAAACCCAAACCAGCCCAACCCTCCAAATACGATTAATGAGGGAAACAAATTGGGCAGCATAGCGATCAACCCCAATTGAACGGAACGTAGCACCAAAATCAGCATCGGGGTAATGATGATGAAAGCCAGCAAGAAGTTCTGAAATAGGTCCTGAAGCAACGTCGCTTGCGCGTGGTGAAAGAGGTGAGTCTTTCCCGTGTAAAGCAATTTTGGTTTCGGAAAAGTATCCCCACTCAATTGTTCGGCTTCAGAATCCATCTCCGTTTCGACTTGCTTCGAAACACTTGCTACATCCTCGGCAAGTTGTCCAAAATCAACGGCTTCAGTGAAAGGGAACCGCAAACTAACTCGCCACGTTTCAATATCGTGAGCGGATTCGGCTTCGGTATTTGCACGCTGGGCACTGGCTTCATTCCGTGATTGCCCCGACTCAATCGAAAGCAAATGGCCATTGGCAATATCGGCACGCACTTTTCTTAAAGCATTTCGATAGGTCGAACGCTTGGCGAATGAACGAGCGTTGGAAACCTTCGGTTCGTTCGGTAGATAATTGATCAAGGAATGGGCAACCGTAATTTCAGGAAGCTTCAACAATTCGTTCTGCAAACGCTGAACATACTTGACTCTTCGTGGGAAATCCTCACGGCCAACGCTGTCAAACACGAGCAGCACTTCTGTTTGGTCAGTTGGCCCCAATTGAGCCTCCAACGCGCCTAATGACTTGAGGATTTGCGAATTGGCTCGAAACAGCTTTTCCACTTCGACCTGTGCTTTGAGTTTCGTCAGCCCCACCGCGCCCAACAACATCAATCCAAAACAGGCAACTGAGATTGCCAGCCGGTTGCCACGAATCAGCTTCATCAACTTTAACCAAAACGACTCTTTCTCTACTCGCGAAGCAAGCTTAAGCAAACCGGTTTGGCCAAATCTTTTGAGTAGCCACGGAACCAGAACCAGTTGAAAAACAAGAGCAAACCCGACGCCTGTTGCACAATAAAAACCAAAATTCCTAATGGCAGGGAAGTCGCTTCTTGTCAGTGACAACATTCCAACAGCGGTCGTCGCTGTCGAAATGAGGCATGGCTTCCAACCGATGCCAATCAACTTTTTGACGTCGCCGATAACGGTCAAGCTGTACCGAACCAGATGTATCGATCCAGAAGTGGCCAATACAAATACCAGCGCCGGAATGATTGACATCAAGCCTCCCATTTTGGCTCCGCAGATCGGAATAAATGCAACGCTAGAGGCGGCGGCTCCCAACGCGGTGACAAATACGATGCTCGTGAGCGCTAAATTCCGCAGGCACGAAAGCGAAACGAGGGTTGCCAAGAAAACGGACGGGAACAAGAAATAGCGATAGGAATTTTTTAGCTGGCCATCAATGAAAGTCGCCACATACGGGTACCCCGCCAGGGTTACAGAATCTTGACTTAAACCGTTGGTCGATTCGATTGCCTCCCAAACCAAGTTCATCGAATCCGTTCGTCGTGCCGTCCCAGCAGGTGACAATTCGATAAAAACACATGTCTGGTTCGAATTCTCCATTCCAAAGAAGACACCTCTGAGGCGTTCCTCGATGTCTTGATGTGTCAAATCCAATTCTTCGTGCAGACGTTCCGCGATTTCGCCGCCCGTTGCGACGACACTAATCAATGCCTCGGAATCCAGGTCACGTATTTTTTTCGCCAGCGACGACAATCGAGAGTCGTCGATCGTACATGCTTCCCACGTGACGATAAGAAAATCATCTGATCCAAACTTTGCCTCGAAAACATCGTAGTCTGTGCGGGCATTGGATTGATCCGGAAGCCATTGCAGAACGTCCTCTGTGTTGGTCTTGATTTTCGATATACCAATCGAACAGAAAACTGCGGCAGCGATTACAAATGAAATCCCCAAATAATCAAGTCGACTCAATTGGACTCCATTTCAATTTCTATGGGATGCGTGTGGGCGACTGCAAGTTCTCTGACTGGGCGTAAAAATTAGTCAGTCATCGGAAGTCATCCGGATTGGAAAGCCGTAAGTTATAACGACTTTGGCTACTGCCGTTGGGCTCAACAAGAAATTGCCTGAACATAGCCTGAACACTAACCGAGCGAATGGGTAGAATTGAAGCGTAGACGACAGTCGGATAAGCTTTTGATAACGATGCGAGTGGGGCAAACGCTAAATGCGTTCGCCTCCTACATAGGGAAAGCTCTGCTTGCAAAGACCAACAACGACTTAGCTGGTTTGGCGAATTCCCAGAGAATACTCGATTCTTGGACGGCAGAACGCCAGTGCGGCCACTCAACAGAACGACAAGGGATAGCGGATGTCAACTCAACAAAAAATACTGGCTTTTTCAGGCAGTGCTCGAGCCGATTCACACAATCAACGACTCGTTCATATCGCCGGAACGGGAGCAAAAGAAGCTGGAGCGGAAGTAACCGTTATCAACTTGGGAGACTTTGACCTTCCTCTGTTCAACGAAGACCTTGAAAAAGATGGGCAACCAGCGAACGTTAAGAAACTTAAACAGTTGTTCATTGAACACGATGGGCTACTGATCTCTTCGCCAGAGTACAACAGCAGCGTGACACCACTTTTGAAAAACGCAATCGACTGGGTTTCGCGCGGTGACGAAGGCGAGCCTCCACTGGCGGCCTACAACGGAAAAGTCGCCGGACTGATGGCAACTTCACCGGGTGGACTTGGCGGACTGCGAGGCCTGGTTCACTTGCGAGCGATTCTGGGCAACATCGGCGTCATCGTGCTGCCAAAGCAAATGGCGATTGGTCAAGCCTTCCAGGCGTTCGGGGATGATGGAAACCTCGTGGATGAAAAACAGCAGGCTTCGATACTGGAGATTGGCCGAACCGTTGCGGAAACGTCTGCACGACTGAAATCGGAGTAGTCCAACACAGTGCTCCGAGCATTGGGTATCCTCCAATTGAATTCTCACGATATTCTAATTGTTCCAGCGAAACAAAAGAGGCATGTAGAATGACATTCGACTTCCGATTCTTTACGCCTTTTCGTCATGCCGCTTTGCTCCTTCTTGCCGTTGCCGCTTTTCCATACGCCTCGGAAGCTACCGAGACGAACACGAGATCAAGCAACCTGAAGAATGCAAAACCCAACATCCTCTTCATCTTTGCTGATGATCTCGCATTCGATTGTGTTGGCTATTCAGGCAACCAAGAAGTTAAAACTCCCAATCTTGATCGACTGGCGAGCCGCAGCACCAACTTCACTCACGCGTACAACATGGGCTCATGGAGCGGAGCGGTTTGCGTCGCCAGTCGGACGATGCTCAACACCGGCCATTTTATCTGGCGTGCCAACAAATGTGTAAAGCAGTTGAAAACCGAGTACCAACCCAACGAACGACTTTGGTCACAAAGAATGGCGGCCGCTGGTTATGACACGTACATGACCGGCAAGTGGCACGTCAAAGCCGACGCCAACGCCATCTTCAAAACAGCCCGCAATGTTCGTGGCGGAATGCCGAAGCAGGTCGAGTCTGGTTACAACCGCCCTCTGTCACCCGATGACAAAAACTGGCTGCCATGGGATCCCAAGCATGGCGGATTCTGGCAGGGCGGAAAGCACTGGAGCGAAGTCGTTGCCGATGATGCGACCGATTTCATTGACATGGCTTCAACAAGTAATGCTCCGTTCTTTATGTACATCGCGTTCAATGCGGCACATGATCCTCGCCAGTCTCCGAAGGAGTTTGTGGACATGTACCCTCTCGATGACATCGCGTTACCTGAACCGTTTTACGAAGACTATCCCTACAAGCTTGGGATGAATCGAATCCGCGACGAAAAACTTGCTCCGTTCCCGCGAACGCCCCACAGCGTGAAGGTCAACCGGCAAGAATACTACGCAATCATCACTCACCTCGATCGCGAGATCGGACGCATCCTTGATCACCTCGAAAAATCCGGTCAAGCCGAAAACACGTACATCGTTTTTACGGCTGACCATGGGCTGGCTGTTGGCCATCACGGGCTGATGGGAAAACAGAACCTATATGACCATAGCGTCCGTGTACCGTTTCTGATTTCGGGACCGAACGTTCCACAAAACGAAAAGAATTCAGCCAGCATTTACCTACAAGACATTGTTCCCACAACACTCGAATTGTCTGGAGCTGCGGTGGACAAAGACATCGACTTCAAGAGCCTGCTTCCGCTTTTGAGCGGGGAAAAGAAGGTGTCTTACGATTCAATTTATGGTGGCTACCTCAGTTCCCAGCGGGCAGTGACGAAAGATGGATTTAAGCTGATTGTCTATCCTGGCATCAACGAGATGCTTCTTTTTGATCTGAACGATGATCCTTGGGAAACCAAAAACTTAGCGGACAATCCAACATCAAGAAGCAAGCTCAAAGAACTGCTAAGCGAACTACAAAGCCAACAAGTTGATTTCGATGACGACCTAAAAATTGATGAACAGTCACTGTTAGGCGATGCAAAATTCACTCAGCTTTTCAACGGAAAAGATCTCGACGGTTGGAAACACAAAGGCAATTGGAAAACTGAAAGCGGAGTCGTTTCCCGAACCGGCCGAGGTGGCTCGCTTGTTTACACTGGTTCCACAGTTCCCGATAATTTTGAGCTGCGTTTTGACTGGAAGGTCGCTGCCGGAAGCAACAGCGGAGTCTATTACCGGCCTGGGCAATACGAATATCAAATATTGGACAACGCCAAACATGCTGACGGCAAGAACCCGCGAACGTCGGCGGCCTCTTTGTATTTCTGTATGCCTCCTGCTCGCGATGCAACCAATCCAGTTGGAAAATGGAATTCCGGACGAATCGTCTGCCAAGGAAATGTCGTTCAGCATTGGCTGAATGGTGTCAAAGTGATTGATTTTGACTACACCGATCCCCAGTTCGAATTCGAAACCAATTTGCTCAAAGACCGAGGTGGCGACCTAGCCGCTCGCGGAGCCAACTTGAGCCTACAAGACCATGGCGATCCCGTTTGGTATCGGAATTTTCGTTGGCGCAAGCTCTCAGCGGATGAGGATATCGGCCATGCAACCGTCACGCCAGAGAAATTGAGCGATTCGGTTTTGGCGACCGAGGCCAAGAAGATCAAAGGTATCTTGGAACGAAGGGCAAAACAAAAGGCAAAACAAAAGGAGAAACAAAAGCAGAAACGAGAAAAAGCGAAACAAAAGGAACCAAGCGGCAATCAGAATACTGGCGATGAAAAATAACGGGCGAGCATCAGAGTATTTAAGAGATTCAGTTGATTAACTCAACTCAATGACTCTTTCAATCGTTGAATTTCAGCGACTTGCCCCATCACCAGCAGCATGTCATTGGCTTCTATTTTGTGATCTGCGTTCGGGTTGAATTGAAAGTCGCCCGCAGGATTCTTGATACCAACGAGTAGTACGCCAAAATTCTCTTTGATTCGCGAACGATTAACTGGCTGCCCCACCAAGCCACTTGTGTCGGAAACGGGAATCTCATCGAGCTCCATATCCAGATGGGAAGCCTCAGCAAACAGTTCGATCAAATCGGCCGTGGTCGGTCGAGAGATCATACGCTCCATTTGCTGAGCTCCAACACGATGTGGCATAACGATCTTGTCCGCACCCGCTTGCCGTAGTTTTCGACAACTCGACTCCTCTTCGGCCTTCGCAATAATCTGAATTTTTGGACAGAGATTGCGTGCCGTCAACGCGATAAAAACATTTTCGGCATCGCTGGGCAAGCAAGTTACGATCGCCCGAGCCGCCGTGATTTGCGCCGCTTGCAGGACGTCTTCATCAGTAGCGTCACCCTCGACGACAAGTCGACCGTCAGAGGTTGCGTCTTCGATCTTGGATTCCGATTTGTCAATGACGACATAATCTAGATCACGATGCGCCAATTGATCGGCGAGATCTTGGCCCAGCCGTCCGAAACCGCAAATAATCACATGCTCGTGCAAGCGCATTATTTCTCGCTTCATTTTCTTCCCTCCCAATAACTTTTCAAGCTCGCCTTCCAACATCAATTGAACAAATCCACCAAACGTGTAAGCCCCGGCGGTGACACCGAACAAGATTACAAAAATTGTGACCAACTGCACGACCACCGTTTGATTGCTGGCTTCGCCGTAACCGACCGTTGAGATGGTGATCACGACCATCCAGATGGCTTCGACCCACGAATACTGCCCAGTCATACGAAACGCCAGAACGGCAATCGCGAAAACGGTGGCCAAGACCGAAGCTCCATTGCGAATTCTAGCTAAGGGTGACTTCATACAACTTAAAATTCTTGATTGGCTTCGCGGATTGCTTTGGGATAAATAGATTATGAGTCGGCGAACATTTTGAGACCACCCGTGCACGTCTCTGCAACTGCCGATTTCCAGCAGCGATGGCTTCACCAAGAAGAAGACGCTCGATGACATCCAGCTGAATCGTCATTTGCAAGTTCATCGTCTCACAGCCGAATCACCAAACATTTGTGGCCTGCTTCCTTTACGCACGTGCGGATCCGCTCAGTGCTCAACATCGCGGTGTATTCAAAGCTGCAAACCCGAGGAAAATTTGATTTATTGCGATTGGCACGCGTGTTGCTTTTCAAACTTTCAGGCTTTCGAACTTCATTAAATCGCAACTCACTTTAACACTTGGGGCGGATCGATCATGTCGGCAACAACCATTGCAAATCCAGTTACCAACAATCAACTCAGCAAGCTCACTCTGCCTGGCAGTCCTTGCAAAGGGACGCACGAAAAAAAGTGCTCTCACAA
>CAZPTT010000053.1:9518-35589 GCA_964589435.1 uncultured Pirellulaceae bacterium | reverse complement strand
GTTGTCATGCCCGACGGAGAAGTCGTCGAAATTGATTCCGTCAGCAACTTAAGATCAAAAAATGAAGAGCCTTCCACACGAGTTAAGCAGTTAAGCAATCGCATCGAGAGCCTGGTCACGCAAAACGCCGGCTTGATTACCGAGCACCATCCGAAGGTGATGCAGAACCAAGCGGGCTACAACGTTTTCGATCTCAAGGTGGATGACCAGATCGATCTGACTCGTTTGATCGTTGGCAGCGAAGGCACGCTTGGCATTATTACCGAAGCCACGTTGCGAACAGAGCAGATCCCCAAACATCGCGGCGTCGCTGTTTTGTTTTTTCACCGCTTAGAGTCAGCCGCCCAAGCCGCCGTCGAGATTACCAGGATGGGCGCTGCCGCCTGTGACTTGCTCGACCGCCGATTGCTTTCGCTTGCTCGGGAAACGGACGCGGAGTATCGACGGCTGATTGATAGCGACGCGGAAGCCATGTTGTTGGTTGAGTTTCAAGCTTTCGATAATCGCGAGCTGCAGACAAAACTTGAAAAACTAACTCAGCGTATCCAGCGCCGAAAAAAACTGGCGTTTGACGTTCGTACGACGACTCAAAAAGAACAAAGAGATTTTTATTGGAAGATTGTCCGCCGGATTGTTCCCACATTGTTTAAGCTTCGTGGCGATCAACGCGCCATTCCGTTTGTCGAAGACATTGCAATTCCCCCCGAACGGTTGCCACCGTTTCTTCAGGACGTCCACCGGATCCTGAATGAAAACGAAATCACCGCGTCAATTTTTGCGAACGCACCTCAGGGTATGGTTCACGTTCGACCGTTTATAAGCTTGGCCCACAAGTCTGATCTGACGAAGATGCAAAAGCTCGCCAACCAACTGTTCGAGCGAGTCCTTGAGTATGGTGGTTCGATCAGCGGCGCTCATGGAGATGGGTTAAGCCGAACCTGGTTTTTGCGGCGACAGTATGGTCGGCTTTACAACGTGTTTACCGAAATTAAGAACGCGTTCGACCCCGAAAACATTTTCAATCCAGGCAAGATCGTTGGGCACCCGCACTACGGACTCGCCGACAACCTTCGATCGGTAAATCTCGATCCAAACCTAGTACCCAAGTCTGCAGCCAATGCGAATGACAAAGACGCTGCCAAACCAACGCTCCCAAACAAATCACCTTCGGTTGAAAAAACGGGCAGCATTCCTCTAAACTCGCATGACGAACCTGAACCGTTGGTCGCGCCGAGCAAATCGAAAAGAAAAAATCCGACCATTGCGCTGCCCGTCCTGGAGCCAATGCTCAACTGGAATGTTGGCGATATAAACTCGTCGGCACGAGACTGCAATGGATGCGGACGATGCCGAACCCAAGCCAGCAGCGAACGAATGTGTCCCGTGTTCCGACTTGCTCCGCGCGAAGAAGCGTCACCGCGCGCAAAAGCGAACTTGATGAGAGGAATTGCGACCGGTCAACTCGATCCGAAGCTTTTGATTGCTGACGAGTTTAAAGAAGTCATCGATCTTTGTGTGAATTGTCATCAGTGTCGCCTCGAATGTCCTGCCAGCGTCGACATTCCAAAACTCATGGTCGAAGCCAAAGCGCAGTTCTACTCGGTAAACGGACTGAAAATTTCCGACTGGTTGCTGACCCGCTTGGATTGGCTGTATTCCATTGCCGGTCGCATGCCGGCAATCACGAACTTCATGCTTCGGAACCGTAGTTCTCGATGGCTGATGGATCGATTACTCGGCGTCGCCCAAGGTCGCAAATTACCGCTGTTCGACAAACAGACTTTTTCTCGTTGGTCACAGCGACAAAAACTTCACCGTCCATCAAAGCAACAGGATCGCAAAGTCGTTTACTTTGTCGACGCTTATGCGAATTGGAACGACATCGAGCTGGGCAAGGCCTTTGTTAAGATTCTCAAACACAATGGAATCGACGTCCTCGTCCCGGGTAACCAAAACGTGTCGGGAATGTCCTTGATCTCGGAGGGATCCCTGGTCAGAGCCCGCCGGCTTGCCAATCGAAATGTGGAACTACTGGCTGAATGGGTTCGGCAAGGATATCAAATTGTGGCTACAGAACCGTCTGCGGCTTTGGCATTGAAACATGAATACCTGAATCTGTTGGACGACCAAGACGCAAAATTGGTTTCCGACAACACAATTGACGCGTCGACTTTTCTGCTTGACCTTCATCAATCTGGCGACTTGGAACTGGATTTTAAGCCTCTCAACGCCGCGATTGGTTACCATTTACCTTGTCATCAACGGGCCTTGGGTCTCGAAGTGCCGGCGGTCGAGCTGTTACGCTTGATTCCAGGCCTCCAAGTCGAAATGATAGACAAGGGCTGCAGTGGGATGGCCGGGACTTATGGGATCAAGCGTAAGAACTATGTGCGAAGCCTGCGGATGGGATTCGCTCTGATCAACGCGATGCGAAGTCCAGACATTATCGCCGGCACGACCGAATGCAGTACATGTAAAATTCAAATGGAGCAGGGCACTTCCAAGCCCACCATCCATCCGATCAAGATCATGGCCATGGCCTATGGATTGATGCCAGAATTGGAGAACCTTTTTAATCGAAGAAGTGGAGAATTGGTCGTTTCATGAAAATCAAAATAGCCTTGTTTGCTTCAGCTCGAGAATTGGTCGGAGCAAGTTCAATTGAATTGGCAATAAACGAATCCGCTACGGTGGCGGACTTGAAAGCGACCTTAGCGAAATCACATCCAGGATTGACCCCGTTGATTTCGAAATCAGTTTTTTCCGTAGATCATGAATACGCGACTGAACAACAAATACTGACCGACGGATCAGAAGTTGGGCTGATTCCTCCTGTTAGCGGCGGATAGTTTGGCAGAACAATCGGCTTGAACCCTGTTTCGCCTTCGACAATTGCGGAGAACGTCACTACGTTGTGACCTTGAAAACGAGATGAGAAAATGATCGAAATCGTAAACCAACCGATTGATACTAATCAGGTCTTGCAATCCGTTCAGTCCGACCGGGCTGGAGCGGCAATTCTGTTTGTCGGAACGACTCGACAATTTACCGACGGCCGCGAAACCAGCAGTCTTGATTATGAGTGTTACCATGAAATGGCAATTAAGAAGCTCAGCCAATTGCGATATCGCGCCTACGAAAAATGGCCTTTGGAGCATTGCACGATCGTCCACCGAATCGGAGCCGTTCCAGTTGGACAAACGAGCGTGGCCATCGCAGTCAGCACCGCGCATCGGGTTGATAGTTTCGAAGCAGGCCAATGGCTGATTGATACACTCAAGAAAGAGGTTCCAATCTGGAAACGTGAGTGTTACATCGATGGACAGCAGGAATGGGTTCATCCCGAATCGACTAACGAAGATTCAAATGCTGTTCCCATGCAAGCAACCGAAAACCAGGACTCGACGTCGAAACCTGTTGCAGAAGTAAAAACTGAGCTTCGCGCCAAGGAATTGCAAACTCGCGATACCAATTTCGAGAAAGCTCCACAGATCCGACCATGAACCCTCTGACTGAAACAAATAAACTTCTTGACTCTCCTATCGTTGATTCATTTGGCCGAGTTCACGACAGTCTGCGCATCAGTGTTACGGATCGTTGCAATATTCGTTGCTTCTACTGTATGCCTGAAAATGTAAAGTTTCTTCCTCAACGCGACGTTTTGAGTTTTGAGGAAATTCACCGAGTCGTGTCGGTATCGGCAAAGATGGGCGTCAAGAAGATTAGATTGACTGGCGGCGAACCTCTCGTCCGCAGTCAACTTTCAAAATTGATTCAGATGATCGATGCCATCGACGGGATCGAGGACATCGCACTGACCACCAACGGCATCCTTCTCGCTGAACAGGCAAAATCTCTGAAGGAGGCTGGGCTGAATCGTTTGAATGTAAGTCTTGATTCTCTCGACGCCGATATGTTTGAAAAAGTTACTCGGCGAAAAGGCCTGGACAAAGTCCTTTCCGGTATCAGTCGAGCCCAAGAGGTGGGCTTTCAGAAAATTCGCGTCAACGCGGTTTCCATCAAAGGGTTGACCGAATCAGAGATCGTTCCGATGGCGCGTTATGCTCGCGAACATCAATTGGAACTACGATTCATCGAGTTCATGCCGCTTGACGGCGATGATGCGTGGAACACAAAGCAAGTTCTAACAGGCGAGTCGGTTCAAGAAATTATCGAACGAGAGGTTGGCAAACTTCGACCCGCCAAGAGACTGGATCCGCAACAGCCCGCTGTTGATTTTGAATACCAGGATGGTCGCGGGCGAGTCGGTTTTATCAACTCAGTGAGCAAACCATTCTGCTCGAACTGCAATCGAATGCGGATGACGGCTGAAGGCAAGTTTCGAAACTGTTTGTTCTCAACCGTTGAGTGGGATCTTCGCGAATTGCTGCGAGGCGAGGCGAGTGATGAAGAGCTGGCCCAACGAATTCGAGGCTGTGTATCAGAGAAAAAACTGGGACACGGAATCGATACCGAGGACTTCCAACGCCCTGCCAAAGCAATGTATCAAATTGGCGGCTGATCGGTCGCGTGTGGTTCACGCAGTCTGAATTGCTCACCGCTCACCGTCAGTTGCTTGTCCTCGGCGCTACCTTCGGATCGCAATCCATTCGATTGAGACAACGAAGAAAACAAACCGAGGCTTGATTTCGGAAAAGTTCCGTTTCCACTGCCTGTCGCCTTTGAATTAGATTCGAAATTCATTAGGCTGAAACTGGTAATCGACCCAATCTGGAAAATCAAAAAGCACAACCTTGGACTGAAATGGCTGCGAAAAAAGACGAATCGGAACCGTGGTACAAAGACGGCTTGAAATTTAAATGCTCCGGCTGTGGCGACTGTTGTACAGGCGAGCCAGGATATGTCTGGGTAAACAAGGCTGAAGTTGCCAAGCTTGCTGAAATTGTCGAAGTCTCAGTTGAAGAATTCGAGGAACAATACACTCGTAAAGTAGGCATTCGAAGAACGCTAAAAGAGTACAGCAATGGTGACTGTGTATTTTTCGACAACGAATCGCGAAAATGTGGCGTTTATGAGGGTCGTCCGCGTCAGTGCAAAACTTGGCCATTTTGGGACAGCAACATTCGAACTCCTGAAGATTGGGAGCGTACATGTGAGGAATGTCCTGGGAGTGGGACGGGCAAGCTACACCAGCTTGATGAGATCCAAGCCCTTAAAGGTGTCATGAAAATTTGAGGGGTGTCACGAAAATTTGAGCTTGAGAGGAAACTCAAGCTTAGTTTTACGGTTCCTAAAATTCGGCGTGTCGTCATCGTGTTTTCGTCGGAAACACGCCGAATGCGAGTTTCGCAATTTGACATTAACCCTTGGCATGTATAAGTTTATCTCAATTGCCGCCTTCTCCCTTCCGACTGTAACGTGCTTTCCTACGACCCATTTTCCGCCCCGCGGAGTTCCAAATGACCAAAAAGGAAATCGTCAAAACGATCTCCGAAGAAATCGGTCTTACACAGTTGAAGACTAAAGAGATCGTTCAGAAAACGTTTGACGCAATTATTGAAGCGCTTGTCACTGAGCGCAGGATCGAGCTAAGAAACTTCGGCGTTTTTGAAGTGAAAAAACGAGCCGCACGCAAGGCTCGTAATCCGCGAACCGGCGACAAAGTCCATGTGCCGGAAAAGTTCGTGGTTACCTTCAAGCCCGGCAAGGAAATGGAACATCGGGTCAAGCAGCTTGAGCAAAAAGCGGCACTTGAATCTGGTTTTATTTCTCAGGAAACGGATTCTCCGTCAGCCAATTTTCCACCCGGCAATGGCCAAGCGGACTAAGCAACGTTGAAACACGAACTCAATTCGCTGTTTCCAAGTTTGACCTCGAAAGTTGCCAAGCCATCTAAACCATGAAGGCGGCCTCTAATCCGGTGGTCTCATTTCAACCAACAAAGTCACTAGAGCCAAAAATGCCAAACATTTTTCGTAACCTGCCTTCGGTAAACCAATTACTTGACAGCCCTCAGCTAAAGAAAATGGTCGAGTCGGTCAATCACCACGTTGTCGTTGATGGAGTCCGCACGTTTCTTGACGATCTTCGCGAGCAGGTTAGCACGGCTGCTGAGGATGTCACTATTCCTACGCCCAATGAGCTCGCCGACAAGATCGCTGACTGGCTGCAAAAAGAAGAAAAGCCTTATCTTCGTGAGGTCATCAACGGCACAGGCATCGTGCTTCACACTGGATTCGGGCGCGCACCACTTGCTTCATCGGCCCTCGATGCAGTCAAGGAAATTTCAGCCGGATACGCAAGCGTGGAAGTCGACCTTGAAACTGGCGAACGTGGCCAGCGAGTCAAATCCGTTGAGAAATTGCTTTGTGAACTTACGGGCGCCCAAGCCGCGGTCGTCGTCAATAACAACGCGGCCGCCACCATGCTGACGTTGTCGGCATTGGCGGCTGGAAAAGAAGTCATCGTTTCGCGTGGTCAGCTAATCGAAATCGGTGGAAGTTATCGTTTGCCCGATGTGATGGAATGTAGCGGTTGCAAATTGAAGGAAGTTGGCACAACCAATAAGACGCATGCAGTCGACTACGAGCGAGCAATTCACGAAGAAACCGGCGCGTTGCTGAAGGTTCACCCAAGCAATTTCGAAGTCGTCGGATTTACAAAAACCGTTTCGACACGAGAAATGGTTTCGATTGCTGCCAAGCATAACTTACCTGTCATCGATGACGTTGGTTCCGGCGCGCTGGTCGATTTCTCTAAGTTCGGCTTGATGGACGAACCCGTCGTTGCCGACAGCATTCGAGATGGTGCTGATGTCGCTTTATTCAGCGGTGACAAGCTAATTGGTGGCCCGCAATGCGGAATCATCGTTGGCAAGAAACATCATATCGAGACAATTTTGAAGAACCCTTTGATGCGAGCCATGCGAGTCGACAAAATGACGCTGGCCGCGCTAGCCGCGACTTTGCGACTGTATCGAAATCAGGAAACGGCAGAACAGGAAGTGCCAATCTTGAGAATGCTTTCGATGCCAATTGAAAACCTCAAACTGCGGGCCGAGAAACTGGCCGGGCAGATCAGTTATCTACCTGAAATCGGTGACTGCAAAATCATCGAAGAGCAATCAATGCTTGGTGGCGGAAGTTTGCCAACACAGAAAATTCCAACCTGGTGTGTGGCGGTCAGTAGTGCCAAAGGCTCGGTAGACAATCTGGCAAACCGGCTGAGGTCAGCGACTCCATCGTTGATTGGACGGGTTCACAAAGACCAATTGTTGATCGATTTGCGAACTGGCTTCCCCGCTCAAGATCTTGAGATCGTAGGGATTTTCGAAGGCTTGAATCAAAAACCGGACGAAGTCTAGATCGCGAGCCTTCTATTGAGTGCAAAGCAAAGTGAGCCAAGGACGATGTCCCGCGTTATTCAAACATGCCCACGCAAGCGAGGAGCATGGCACTGGGCATGGCTTAACTTTGGGTTGGAATTGAAGCCTAAAATCGACAAGAAATTCCCCCAAGATCTTCGCGGCCCAAGCGAATAAGTAATCTGGTTTCGACAAATCGGATTAAAGATTCAACTAAGGGTCAACTAAGGGGACTAGCAATGGGATTTGATGGTGCTTCTGAGCAGTGTTTTCCGCCGACCAAGCAGTATTTCCCCGCCAATCAAGCTGGCTTCAACCAAGAACAAGCTCCGCACGGCACGAATCGCCAGTACGTCAAATATGTTCCAGTCGGATTTGCGGACACCCACTCGAAAGCCGTCGGCTACCTGCTATGGATTGTTGGTTTCACTGGAGCCCACCGCTTTTACTACGGCAAACCATTGACTGGGATTCTTTGGTTCTTCACATTCGGTTTGCTTGGCATCGGCTGGCTAGTGGATTTATTCTTGATTCCGACCATGGATCGGGAAGCCGATTATCGTTTTTGCCCGGGGACGATCGATTACAACTTGTCGTGGGTGTTGTTGGCCTTCGTCGGGTGGTTTGGCGTTCACCGTTTTTACCAAGGCAAGATCTTCACAGGAATTCTTTACTTCTTGACCGGCGGACTGTTCGGTGTCGGATACGTGTACGACATTCTCACTTTGAACCAGCAAGTCAACGATGCCAACGTCGCCCAGCAAAATGGCTGGGCGTACTAGAGGTTGGTTCACGATGCTTTTCCAGATCAATATTTCTCGCGGCATAAGTAACGGCATTGATTCAACAATTAGCGTTTCAACTCCGGTGTCTTCACTTCGGCTATGACGGTTGTTTCCTCAGCAGCACTACGTCTGTACCAGTAAACTCCGCCTTTGCTTTCCAACGATCGGCGATCCATTCAAACGTCTTCCGTGAGAAGAAGCTTACGTGAGTCAGATCATTTTTGTAGTGCCAATTGGCGAATTCCTGTTTACCTAACGCTTGCTTCGTCATGATGCCAAGGACTCCACCGGGTTCTACGCAGTTCCACATTTGATCTAGGCTAACGTCCGGTTGGCGAAAATGTTCCACGACTTCCGTGGCGGTCACGAACTGGTATTGTCGTTCCAAGACCGATCGTTCATTCGCATAAAACGGGTCGAACACGGTCATCCGGTGTCCCGCTTCCTCAAACATTTGCGAAAGCGTTGGGCCAGGGCCACATCCAAAATCCAAACCGTGGCTGGGAGCCGGAAGACGATCTAGCACGGGAGTCGCGAGTCGCCCAAGAAACTTTCGGTAGCCCGCGTCGTTCGGCAAGTTTTGATGTAAGTCGTACTCGGACTTCTCGGCGATCGCGGATAAATGAAATTTCGCTGGAACGTACGTGAGGTCGCAATTTCGACAACGCCAGTATTCCCGGCGAGGATGTCGATCGCCGTCTTGGTAAAAAATCTCAACCTCAACCGAATGACAATTCGAACATCGCTGCCTTGTTTGATTCACGTTGCCACTCATGCTGATGATCTGAACTTCTTAGTCGAGAGGATTGCTTGAATGTGACCGTTTAGGGGTCTCACGGCTTGAGGATGAGTCGTGAAACAAGCGTGGACTTCGATTTTAGCGAATTCCAAATCAGCTTTGAATTCATCGACAAAAAGTTTTTTGATTCCTGTCCCGGAATCCCTTGCTCGTTCGTCTTAACGATGACAGCATGAACGAATTACCATTTCGCCGGGTGACGGCACTTCGTTCGATTTTATTTTCCCATTCAATTGGAGAGACGATTATGGCTCGATTTATGTTCGTTTACCGTAGTTCCGCAGAGCAGCATGCAGAAGATATGGCACCGGAGCAAATGCAAACCATCATGGAGGCCTGGAATGCTTGGATGGGCAAAGGTTTTGGTGAAGGCTGGATGGTGGACGCTGGCGACGCTCTCAAAGCAGAAGGAAAAATTCTTAACCACGATAAAGTTGTCTCGGATGGGCCGTTTGCTGAATCGAAAGAGCTGGTTGGCGGCTATTCCATTATCGAAGCCGACGACTTTGACGCCGCCTGCGAAATTGCCAAAGGCTGTCCGGCCACCGACTCGCCAGGCAACACGATCGAAATTCGTGAGCTCGCGGGGATGGGGGCCAAAGAATAGATCTCCAACCCGCATTTTTGCCATGGTATCAGTTGAATCCTATTTGATTTAAACCATTTCTTCTCCGCTTTTTTTAGTCAGGTCACTGCGAATCGAATGCCTTTCATGACCCAGCCTACACCCAACAAACTCGTTGATCACTTCTTTCGACATGAGTCGGGGAAGATGATCGCGGTGTTGGTTAGGTTCTTTGGGGTCAAACATTTTGATTTGATTGAAGACATGGTTCAATCAGCGTTGGTCGAGGCGTTGCATGCTTGGAAGCTAAAAGGTGTGCCCGACAACCCAGGCGGATGGATTCATCGAGTCGCCAAAAACCGGATTCTTGATTCCCTTCGACGCGATGTGAACTTGAAGAAGAAGATTGGCGAGCTTGGCGAATTCGTGGCGTTGAACACGGCTCGCCAATCCCATCGAATTAACGAATTGTTTGACGACAGCGAAATTCAAGACAGTGTTTTGAGGATGATTTTTGTCTGCTGCCACCCTGTTTTAAAACACGAGTCGCAAATCGCTTTGACACTCAAGCTGATTTGCGGATTCAGCGAGCAAGAGATTTCTCGTGCGTTGCTGACGCGCGAAGAGACAATTCGAAAACGTATTTACCGAGCCAAATTAGTCTTAGTGGAGAACAAAATTTCTGTTGACTTGCCGCCGTTAACAGAATTAACAGATCGAATCGACGCCGTTCACAACGTGCTTTACTTAATGTTCAACGAAGGGTATTCCTCTTCCGGTGGCGACGAAGCCATTCGCATGGATGTCTGCGAAGAAGCGGCCCGTCTGTGTCATTTGCTAACTGAGCACGCTGCCTGCAGTAACTCAGCCACGCATGCCTTACTCGCATTGATGCTTTTTCATGGCAGTCGATTTGAATCGAGAGTCGGATCGGCAGGTGAATTAGTCCTTCTTCAACACCAAGACCGTTCTCAGTGGGATTATCGTTTGATTCGCAAAGCCATGGACTACATGGAAATCGCCTCAAACGTTTCCGAGCCGTCGGTTTATCATCTTGAAGCAGCCATTGCGTTTCAACATTGTCACGCAGAGTCATTCGAAGCGACTAACTGGACAGCAATTATTAAGCTTTACGATGCCTTGTGGAGCATACGTCAATCGCCGGTCTACCGCTTAAATCAGGCGATTGCGATTGGGCAAAGGGACGGCCCAGACGCGGCGATCGCCCAATTGGATATGGTTCGAGACGATGGTCGATTGAATAATTTCCATTTGCTGTCTGCGGCTTACGGTTTGTTTTCTCGAATGAAAGGCGACTTTTCCAATGCCCAAATTCACTTCGAGAAAGCGAAAACCCAAACTCAGGCCTCGCATGATATCGAGTTACTCGAGCGTCAAATTGAGGCTTGCACGATGGGCGAGCGTTCTTAAATTGAAAACATCAAAAATTATACTCGCCCATATCACCATCGACTGGTAGCACTTTCGCAAATACGTTTACTTTCACTTCGCGCAACCGAAACCACTGCAGAATATCTGGGTTAAAAAATTGAGTTAAGAAAAATATTGGTGTGCTTTTCGCGAAGACGCCTTCACATCTAAAAAAGCGATTCAATGCCGACCCAAAACGCCTCCCACTGGACTGACAATTCAATATCAGTATTAACGCTGGCGATGACGTTCTTTTTTGTCGCAGTTGTTGATTCGGTTTCTATTCATCCATGTCATGCCCAAACCAAGCCAACCCTTCCCACCCTTTCAAGGCAGCAGAACATAGACGGCGTAAAACTAAATGGGCGAGAACTTCATTCTCGCCAACACAAACGAACCGAGCCCCATTTTGCCACTCCACGAAACCTAGTCACAATGATTTCGAATCCCAGCTCTGGATCGTACCGACTGATCGGCTCGCCGTCGGACATTGCGATTGTCCACGCGGCCATTGTCCACATCGAAAATCAACAATCAAAATTAGATCGAAGATGCGTCCGCCGAATCGCGTTGGATTTTCAACAGGCAGCTTTCGTCGCGTCGGTGCTCAAGCGGTCGCTCGAATCGGAGGCCAATGGGCTTCGTGGCCTGCAAATTGAAACGGCCCATCACCCTGAGTCCATTATTTTGCTTGGAACTGAAGCTTCCGTCTTTCGAGCCAATCAAATAATCGAATCTATCGACAGCCACCCCAACTTCAGAAGCAGCAAACCGAACGCGCCAAGTGCACCCACAAACAAATCTCGCTAATATCGAGGTTGCTTCGTAACGACGTAAAAAAATTGTTGCATTTTACGCTTCCGGTGCAAACCCACACGGCGAACCGAAGTTGGTTAACCGAAGTTGGTTAACCGAGCAAGAAATGGGAGTCACTGAAACCCACTACTTTCAACCGTATTATCCATTTTGGCTCCGGTCATCAGTTGTCGTTTTCAATTGAGCTTTAATCGCAGGGCTTAAAAGTGATGCCCGGGCGTGCTACCGTCTATGCTGACTTGAGAACCCATTTGCCAATTCACAACAAGGCCCTTCTGTGATTTCCACTCGATACGCATCCTTGGTCTTTTACGTTCTGGCCCCCTTAATGATTTACGTTTGGCAAGGTTCAGTCTTTGCCGATGATGCAGAGAAGATCCCGTTGAAATCGAAAATTACTCATGTTCAACCAATGAGTGGGATCGCTCTATGGTCGGATCATGAAAACGTGGCGACAGATTCAATTGCATTGGAATATCGCTATTGCGGGTACAACGAAGTTGTAAAACCCAACGGGGAATACGACTTTTCCAAGATCGACGCCCTGCTCGACGAAACTGCCGGACGCGGCCACCAGGCGATTTTAAGATTCTATTTCGTCTACGTAGGCCAACCAACAACGGTGCCTGATTCAATTCGCCTATTATCTGGTTACGAGGAAACCATCGGCACCAGCGAAAACAAAAAAACTCACTTCTGCGATTGGAGCAATGACGCACTTCAAAAGTTTACACTTGAATTCTACTCTCAATTCGCAAAACGCTACGATGCGGATTCTCGCATCGCTTTCTTGCAAACGGGGTTTGGCTTGTGGGCTGAATACCATATCTACGATGGCCCCAACAAAATGGGCAAAACGTTTCCGAGCAAAGAATTTCAAGCGACTTTCCTTAATCATTTGGATGGCGTGTTCGATCAACTTCCATGGTCGATCAGCATCGACTCCGCTGACTACGACTACTCGCCGCTAGAAGACAACGACGAATTGTTGTCACTCAATTTTGGTGTTTTTGACGATTCATTCTTATGCAAGCAACACGCCAAAGAAAACGCGGTGAATTGGAAGACGCTCAATCTCGATCGTTGGAAGACTTCGCCCGGTGGCGGCGAGTTTAGCTATTACAACAACCGCGACCAAAAGATGGCACTAGCCGAGAACGGCCCCAATGGTGTCTCCTTCCAACAGGCCGCAAGACAATTTCATCTCAGTTACATCATCGGCAATGACCAGCCCGAACACCGGACGATGAAACAGATCGCCATCGCCAGCATGAATACGGGCTATCGGTTCAAGGTCACTTCGGCCACCAAAAACAGCGGCACCCTCCGACTCAGCGTCACCAACACTGGCGTCGCACCGATCTACCGAGACGCCTACTTTGCCGCGGGTAGTAAGAGATCATCGCAATCGCTCAAGGGGCTCTTGCCTGGCGAGGTGATTGATTGCGTCATCGAAGATGTTACGGACAAAGATGTTCAAAGTATCTCGATTCAGTCTGACGCGATTCTCGAGTCGCAAACGATTCAGTTCGAAGCTGAGTTGAAATGACGGCGACGCGGGATAATTAACAACGTTTAAATAAAATGGCAGCCTCTAAACTAAAGCGACTCTAACGCAATTCGGAATCAGGCTCGACATCTTTGAGCAGACAATCAAGTACATGCTGAGCACACGGAATGCTGACTGTATTTCCCAAAAGCTTCCATAGTTGATGGATTGACAGTTGCTCAGGCAGAACGAAAGTCCGTGGGAACCCCAATAGCCGAGCTTGCTCAGTTGGGCTGAAACGGCGAAAACCGGTCTCAGTTTGGAGATACGATCCGCTTCGAACGAAACTTCTTCCATATGCCGAAGTAAAACAACGGGTACTCAAGTCGGTTGATGTCACGACATTGATGGCGTTTCGGTAGGATTCAATTTGCGAGGCGTCAACATCCAATCCATTCCCCCATCTTTGCAGCTCCGTTCTTGAATCCAGAAATTCTGAAAGTGACCGCACACCTTTTTCGCTTAGGGGCGATCCCATTGCAGATCCATTTGCAGATCCATTTGGCGGTTCCAGTTGTGGTTGCCGCAAGAGCGAAGCAACCAAGAAAAATCGTGGCCGCAAGTTGGGCAGGCCAAATTCCAAGGAACAAAGCTCGGCCGAATCATACTTGTAGCCACACGAATCCAATGTTTCGATAAGCCGATTGAATGTCTGAGAGCCTTCAAATCCAACCACATTTTCCAAGACGATTCCATGTGGGCGTATTGTTTCGATCGCATTCAAAAGTCGCAGCAGCGCCTTGGTACGCGGATCAGCCAGATCCAATCGCAGCCCCCGTCGAGTAAACGGTTGGCAAGGAGGCGACATCCACCATATATCAGCTTGAAAGCTTCTGAATTGCTCATCGGTTAACGACGTCACGTCTTGGATCAGGCTTTGACTATTGAAGTTCGCTTCGTAAACCTGATGCGCCAATTGATTTATATCGACCGCACACGCGATCGAACCGCGGCCTACCATCGCCACCGAAGCTGCACCGATTCCGCTAAACAGTTCAAGCAATCGTTTCATCATTTTGGCGGTTTTTGAAAACGATCGTGAATTTGGGACGAAGGTTCCGGGCTGACCGAGTGCAAATCGAAAGAAAGTTTGCGGCTACCCTTTCAGAATACGATCTCGGTTTCAGACTGAAACATTTCTAAAGCGTAAGCAAAAACCTTAATTCTCACAAACCGCTTGGGCGTTTCAAAATAATTCCAACGGATTATTCGGACCAGTCGTCAAAGTCGGCGCCGAACTTCTCCATGTCACGGAAACCGAGACATCCTGGACACCTTACCGATCCTGCAATCTATCCTTCTGAGTCCCTCCCCTACCTCAGTTCACTTTTTATGTCTCAGTCCAACGACAAAAATCGCCCCCCTTCAAAGCCCGGCAAGCGCGCCGTTGGGTTCCGCGCGCCATCAGTTAAGAGCAATTTAGCTGGATCAGGATTCTCAACTCGGAAAACGGAACCGCCGCAGGCTCCAAAAACCGAGCCCGAGCCAATTACGACGACGAAGCGAAACGCACCGCCGGTCAAGAAACGCGCAAAAGGAAGTGGGTTTTTCGCATTTCTGTTTCTGGCTTTCTTCGCAACCGCTGGCTACTTCCTCTGGTCAAGCTTCCTGCAGTATCAATCTTATGGCGTCATTGATGGACGATTGATTTCTGTTGCCGCTCCCTGGGATGGAAACATTGTCAACTGGCAGGTTCGCGATGGCGATTTGGTACAGCAGGGTGATATCGTTGCAACACTGTCCAATCTTGAAATGCAGCACGAGCTGGAGGCTTTGAATGACGAGTTGAAAATGACTCAGGCTCAGCTTGATGCGCAAATGACGAAAATCAAATTTGACGTACAAGACAAAAGCGAGCGTAGCCAAAAAGCGATGGCCGAATACCTACAAGCATCAGGCGAATTGCAATCCGAAAAGGCGGCTTTCCAAGATATCAACAAGCAGCTTGACCGAGCCGCCCGACTGTTGAAGAACAAAAACATTTCGCGATCAGAATACGAAAAGCTCTACTACACATACGTTGGTCAAAAAAGAAAAATTGAAAGACTGGAACAGGCTGTTGAGGTTCTGAGAGCACGAAGTGAAACTCCTACGGATCCCCAACTCAATGGATCATCTCAACTGAAACCTTTACTGGCAAAAATTGAACGAACCCAAGCCGAAATGGCTCGCCTGAGAACCAGAATTGATCAGGGGCAGGTTCGGGCGCCAGTTTCTGGACGCGTCACCAAACGATTTTCACTGACCGGCGAATCCGTTCGTCAAAGTGAAACAGTGATCGAGATTCTCGAAGACAACTCGATCGAAGCGGTGTTATATGTACCTCAGGAGATGACCGATGAATTTCAGGTTGGCAAACAAATTGAAATTCAATTGGAACCTTACCAGTATCCAATGTCTTGCACAGTCCGTCGACTTGGCGAACGGTTCGAACCCGCACCGGTCAGCATTTCGCGTTATTACACTTCGCAGCAATATTTATTGCCCGTCTATCTGACACCAAACGCAGAATTTAATCAGTTGATGGCGATGAAGATTCATGGAACTGTGAAACGCCCTTACGAATGGGATAAGAGCCTCAAGAAGTCGATGGATCAAGTCAAACAAACTCTGAGCAATCTATCCGGCACTCAAACAGCCAAGAAACTACCCATACCGGAATCACGCCAGAGTGAATTGGACAAACACGAAACGGATGAACGAGAGTCGCTTGAAAACAAAACGGATCACTCGACTGGAATCAACTTCGTTTCTGGTGGCCTGAACACTTCGAGTCATCTTCCCAAGACGAAAAGTGCAACGGTAGACGTTGCCGACAATTTCGAAGCTCCCCATGACGACAATTCAAACCCCCAACTCTTAGAGACCTCACCCAAAGAATTTTGAACCAACGAATTGCCGAACGACAAATTCGACGCTCCCTCCCCGCCGTAGATTTTCACATGAGCCAAATTGAAATTCCAACTGGAATCCCAATCATTGGAGCCCAACCGGAGCTTCGGAAAAAGCTGCGCGCCGAATTAAGTAGCAAACGAGCCGACAAACAACCAGGGAAGGCTTTTCAAAAGGCCGTCGAGAACCCGCATCGTCGTGATTCAATTCGCTACGAAACTTCGCAGCCAGCCATTTGCTATCCGATTGCTGTCAGTAACGAGATCGACAACTCTGCCTCGCTGGCCGCCATTGTGGCTGACATCAGCCAAGACGGGATGATGATCTTGATGGATTCGGCGCAACCTCACACTGGGCTGGAACTAATGATTGGCGTGGAAACAGCAAGCGGATCGCTAAACTTCTGCTCGGGCACGGTGGTCGCGTCTAAACGAAATGTTCGTGGCATGACCGAAGTCAACATTCGTTTTGGCGGATACATTCATCAGCTTCTTCAGAATGACATGTTGTTTCCCGTGCTCGACCGCAATCAAATGCAATTTGAACTGCCGTATCCCGACCGCACCATGGCTTCGCTGTGCAAAGTCGGTGCGGCGGTCTCGTCTGTTTTGGATGTGGTCATGGTTTGCCCTCATTGCCAAGCCATTCCAACGCTGAGAAACGGTTGCAGCCTCTGCCTTTCCAGCAACGTGAACGCCTCCAAGATGATTCATCACTTCGCTTGCGCTCACGTAGATTTTGTTGACAAGTTTGAAACCGAAGACGGTTTGCTTTGCCAAAAGTGTCGCACAAAACACATGTTGGTCGGATCTGACTACGAATATCTAGATGGCCCCAAGCACTGCGAAGACTGTGGTAAAGCCAACCTGGAGACGATTCAGATTGGGCATTGCTTAAACTGCGAACACCGTTTCCCATTCGAGACAGCAACGAAGATGGAGATTGTTGGATACCGTGTTAACCGATTGGATACACTGGCTCTCATCGATTCCCATTGATGTTCAGCTTTGGATGCTCCTTCCGTTCGTTTTGTTCGACGGACTCAGGTACACAATCGCCACCAGCGTAATGTGCTTCTTTGATGTGCTGCGCGATTTGTGGCGCAGCATCTTTCACCGCGCTGAAGACGAAGATTGGAGCTATTGCCCATCTGTCGCCGTCATGATCGTCGGATTAAATGAAGGCGACACAATTAAACACGCGCTGGAATCGGTTTATGACACGTATCCAAGGATGGAATTATTTGTAGTCGACGATGGATCATCAGACGACATGGCCCATCAAGCAAATCTGTTTGCGCAAAACCACCGAGGCGTAACGATCCTCAGCCGTAAACTTCGGGGTGGCAAGTCATCAGCGATGAACATGCCGCTACCGATGATCACCTCAGAAATCGTCGTCGTGATTGACAGTGATTCGCATCTGGCCGAAGGAGCAATCTGGAGAATTGTTCAACCTTTCAAAGACCCAATGGTGGCGGCGGTTTCTGGGAGCGTCAGCGCACGCAACCCGTTTGTCAATCTTTGCACATGGCTTCAAGCGTTAGAATATCGCCGCTCAATTTTCGTCGGTCGAATCCTGCTTTCGCGGTTGGGCATTCTCGGTATCGTTTCTGGAGCACTTGGCGCGTTCCGTAAAACGACACTCGACAAATTTGGCGGTTGGGATGTGGGGCCGGGAGAAGACGGAGACCTAACGATCAAATTCCGGAAAGCAGGTTACAAGATCGGCTATGTTCCAGAAGCCTCGTGTCTAACGAATGTGCCAACGAATTTCAAAGTCCTCACCAAGCAGCGGCGACGCTGGGAATGGGCGGCCGTGACGTTTGAATGTCGAAAGCACATTGACGCCGGCAATCCATTTGGAAAACACTTTCGGCTGGATAACTTTTTCATGATGCTTGAGCGTTGGATTTTCAACGTCATTCTTGTCTATGTTAGCGTCATCTATTGGATCTATCTGTTGCTCTTTTTTGAACCAAGATTGATCATGTATCTGCTGATGACGTTCTATTCGCTGTACGTCGTTGCTGATTTGATCCAGACGGCGATCGTGATCTACTATTCCTCCGACAAAAAACGAGACCTGTTGATGGGGATTGGCTCACCGCTGATGCCGATCTACTACTTCTATCAAAAGATTGTCACCTTGATCGCCATCACCGAAGAGATCTTTTCCCGTCGGTCATTTCGTGACAATTTCGTTCCCGAACGCGTTCGAAATGCGACTTGGCACTGGTAAATGAAACTGCATGGCCCTGCGGTGCCGGAGCTCCTCTCTAAACCAAGTGCACTAAACACAAAAGTGCAAAAAGTGACGTCGTCTCGTTCTGACGAATCGAGCAGTGCATCCAGTGATTCTTCTAGTTCGGAGCACTGAACCGAATAAACCCAAGCCGCCCATGCCCCCCACGGGCCCTCAACTGCCCGTTCCTCGGGACCGGCATTCTCATGGCACTTCAAAACGTTCGAAACCAGCTAGCACCCAAGAACCAGTTGAGTTTGACGTTTGCACGGGTCGATAAGCAGATTAACGATTGTTCGTTTTGAGTGAACCTTTCGCTTTGGAAGAACCATCGATTCTTGAATCAGCAACTCTGACTGGACAATCTTGAAAATCAGATAACCATTCTCGACTGGCCTTCCAGCCGCGGACTATTCATCGCGAAATCATGATGTTTCGACCAAGCAAATCCCTCCTCCTAATCTTGACTTCGTTCCTGTGCCAAATTGGAACGCTGTACATCGATGCGCCGCTAGCCGTCGGTTGTGCACCGCCAATCCAGCAAACACTGGAGGACGAGTATCGCGTCGCCGCCGGCTATTATTCGCGCGGTCAATGGAACGAAACCTCTCATGCGTTCAAATCTTTAATCGCCAATCACCCATATTCAGAGCAAGCATCGGCTGGCCATTTCTTCTTGGGCGAAGCGATGATGCAGCAGGGCAATTATGGCGAAGCGTTCCACACCTATCAGGTTTTTGCGAAACGCCTGCCGAATCATGAGTACATTCCACGTGCTACGTTTCGCATGGGAGAAGCCGCCTTTCGGCTTGGAAATTTGGATGGAGCGCGAAGGTTACTTGAGATTTTTGTACGCGAAAATCCAAGTGATTCCCTGAACGAGTTCGCGCTGCCTTACCTTGGCGAAATTCGATTGACGAGGAAAGAGCCTCAGTTGGCCCAACGCGCTTACGAAACTGCGCTGCGGCTTTATCCAAACAGCCACTTGGCGAGCAAATGCCGTTTGGGACTTGCGAAAGCGTTTCAATCGCAAGGGGCGACTGGTGAGGCGCTGCGTTTCTATCAGTTCGTCGCTGACGAACCTGGCAGTCCGTTGGCGGGTGAAGCTGGATTGCGAATGGGAATGATCCACTTTTTGGCGAACGATTTCGAATCGGCAAACTCACGCCTTCAAAAAGCTCTACCGTTCTGCGACTCGACACGTTCGCGTGCAGAATGCAGTTATTGGCTGGCTCGTACGCTCGTCACTCAAAACGACTACGAAGGAGCCTTCCGATTGTTGGCATCGGTCGCCGATCTGGATGTTAACGAAGAACTCGCTACCGCGATCTACTTCGATGGGGCAATCGCGGCGACCAAGACAGGCAACGAAAAGACTGCCGGTGATTGGCTGGAAAACATTCGCCAGCAATATCCCAATAACAAATTGGCCGACGACGCCTTGCATTTGCAAATTGAGCTAAGCCAAAAAAGCGGTGAGCTGGAAGAAACCGAGCGACTGGTTTACGAATTCGCGAGCCAATTCCCCAACAGCCCGCTTCGCCCTAGCGTTCTTGAATCAGCCGGTCGTAACCAATATGCCAACAAGCAGTTTGCTGAATCGATTGCAATATTTAAACAGCTTCTACATGATGACAACCACGTCAACGAACAGCTCCAAGATTCCGATCGGGCGAACTGGCATTACTTTCTTGGCGTCGGATACCTCGGTCTGCGAGATTTTTCTGAAGCCGAATCCGCACTCAATATGATTGACGGAGATGCGTCGTCAGCTCAACTGCGCCCGTTGGCTCAGATTGCGATGGCAACCGCCAAGTTTGGCCAAGAGAAGTACTCTGACTCCATTGAGAACTACCGAAGATACCTTTTCCTTTCACCGGAAGGCAAAGAAGTGATGCGAGCCCGCACAGAATTGACGGTGGCTCTCGCTGAAGCATCTCGATGGGACGAAACGATAGGAGCTTTCGAAGAGTTGCGACTTCACCATGCCGGTGAGCCGGTCATATTGAACACTGCTGAGTACCTTGCCAAGAAAGCCAATCAGGAATCGATGCCATTTTACGCCGGTCATTGGTACGAGATCATGTCCGAACCGGGTAACCCGCCGCGACTGGTTGCCGAAGGCTTGTCAGGGCTGGCTTGGATGAAAATGGAAAGCAACGACACATCCAGTGCGATGGCGTTTTTCGAACGCTTGCTAAGTGAATGTCCGGACAGTGAGTTCTCCAGTGGCGCAGCAATGGCACGAGCCAAGTTTCTCGACGACCAAAAAAACTTCGAACAGTCCTCCCAGTTGTATGACTTGGTCATTCGCCGTTTTGGCTCGTCAGACATGGCCAGTGTTGCCAAACTAAAACGTGCCAATGCCCTACAGAAACTCGGATCAAAGCCCAACCTATTTGAGGCTAAGGCTCTGCTTGAAGAGTATCTTCAGTTGCCACCAGATCAGCAAGCACGAGATGAAGCCTTGTACCAACTGGCTTGGGTCAATCTTGATCTTGGGCTGACCGATGACGGACACGAGAAATTCGAAACACTGATTGGCAAGTTCCCAAAGAGCAAGTACTGGCCCGACGCAGCGTATCGAATCGCTACCCATCTGGTCAAACAAAACAACTACGAAGCCGCGCAACCTGTCATTGAATCTCTGCTCAACAGAAAAGATGTACCAACAGAGGTTCTATCTCGCGTCTTGTATCTGCAAGGCGAGGTCGCATCGCGGAACAACGAATGGGAAACCGTCAGTCTTTCCATGCGGACTATGCTCCAGCGCAGTGATGACACTCGCCTTCAAGCCAAGGCGAACTACTGGTTGGCTGAATCACTTTACCGGCAGCAGCAATTCAAAGCCGCCAGCGATATTTTCCGGACCCTTCGCAATGACACGTCCGATCTGGATGCCAAGCTGAAACCTTGGGTTTGGCTACGCCATGCTCAATGTTTGGGGCAAAATGGCGACTGGGAACAGGCCCAAGAAATCGCAGAATCTGGGCTCAAAACATTTAGCGACTTCAAGGCCGACTACGAATTCGATTTTGTACGAGCCCGTGCACTTGAAGACTCCGGCAAACTCACCTCAGCCAGAGAAATTTACAAACTCGTCGTCGACTCCACGCGTGGTGGATCGACAGAAACCGCTGCGATCGCCCAATGGCGAATTGCCGAAACCTTCTTCCATCAAGAAAACTACAAAGCGGCGATCGAAGGATACTTTCGCGTCGACTCGCTGTTTGCCTACGAAAAATGGAGAAGCGCGGCCTTACTGCAAGCGGGAAAGTGCCAAGAGCACCTCAATAACTGGAAACATGCGAAGAAGCTCTACACGCAACTGCTGGAAAAATTTCCTCAAAGTCAGTATGCCGACGGCGCTCGGGCACGAATCAAACGAGTTTCTCACCTTGCGAAACTCCAACAAGAAACCAATCCTAAAGTTCTAAGTTCACAACGAACTAAATCTCGATAAAGCTTGAGCAATTCCCTGTTGCTCATCCTGATATTGATTGGCGAAGATTGATAGTGAGAAAAATGATGAACCTGCAAACGAAGAAGCTACAAATTTCAAAATTCCTTTTGTTGTCTGCCGGATGCTGTATGTTCAGCTTCTTGCTAATCTCGCCGCCGGCCACATTGACCGCCCAAGACACCGCCGGAATGCCAGCCAATGGCTTTGAAGTGCCCGCGGATGTTGAGCAACCGTCTCCCACGGCGTCCGCCCCGGCCGATCAACAGATTGTTGGGCCGCGGCGGCTGACCGACATCGTTCGCAGCGGCGGCCCCTTGATGATTCCGATTGGAATTTGCTCCTTTATTTTAGTCGTTTTCGTTTTCGAGCGTTTCATTAGTCTTCGCAAAGGGCGAGTCATACCGGGCCCATTTACCAAACGGTTTTTGGAACAGTTGCGCGATGGTGAACTTAATCGAGATGCCGCTGTCACGATTTGTGAACGTAACCGAAGCCCGATGGCTAACGTTTTCAAAGCTGGTGTTTTGAAATGGGGTCGCCCCGCAGTGGAAGTCGAACAGGCTGTTCTTGATGAAGGCGAGCGGACTTCGAATCGGTTGCGAAAGTACCTTCGCTTGATCAACGGAGTTGCCACGGTTTGCCCGCTGCTTGGCCTGCTGGGAACCGTCTTGGGAATGATTCAGGCGTTTGATTCGATTGCAACCGTTGGAGCTTCTGTTACCGATCCGAAAGTTCTGATCGCAACGGGAATCAGTCAAGCCCTATTGACCACGGCTGCGGGAATGACCGTCGCCATCCCCGCCTTGATCGCCTACATGTTCTTCTCCAGCCGCGTCGACAAACATGTGATGGAGATCGATTCGCTAGGCATGAAGGTCGTCAATCTAGTTTCAGCCGAAGAGTTGGCCTCGTCCACTGGATCGAAAAAGCGAGCGGCTTAACAACCAAATAGCTGCCATCGACGATGCATAAATCCCCGTACTGATTCCCAAATTGCCGCAAGGATGCTGGCCATGCCATTGAAAATCCAACGTGACGATCAGTCATCAATCAACTTGACTCCGATGATTGATATCGTTTTTCTCCTCATCATCTTTTTTATGGTGGGCACGAAATTCAGCGAACTAAATGATATCGAACGTGACATCGCGCTCCAAGTTCCACAAGTCACCGATGCACAAGCGTTGACCTCGGCTCCGCGAAAACGGGTCATCAACGTGTTTCAAGACGGCAGAATCATTTTGGACAAAAAATCGGTAACGATCGACGAACTGCAAAACGAACTCGCGAACGCTCGGCAACAGTACCAAAAACTGGGCGTGGTGATCCGTGGCGACGCCGACAGTCGTTACCAAAACGTTGCTAACGTTATCGCAACCTGTCGCAAAGCCGATATCACTGACCTCAACATTTCCGTCAGCGGAGTGAAAGTTCGATAGCGATCGAAATTTCCAAGAATTCCAACGCGGATTTCCAACGACTTCTTTCCTTTCGCCTTTTTGAATTTACTTTTTCGAATTCAACTTTTCCTCATTCGTTTGGGCATTACGGCCAGGAGCAAACATGGATCGCACTTCGAATGTACTGATGAATTTCTGGCATTCACTTACCGAGACTTTTACCGTTTCCAATTTGCAATTGCTATTGTTGATTGGCTCCGGCATTCTCGCGATCTGTCTGTTGGTTCTCGCGTTGACACGGTGGGGGCAATCACGTCCGGTTTGGAAATGCGTCATCCTTTCGTTCGGCGCGCATATTCTATTGATGGGTTACGCCTACGGAACCCATATGATTTTTGAAGCACCAAAGACAGCCAGCCACTCAGAGCCAATGCGCGTCAACCTGGTTGAAGAGCCCGGCAAATCGATAGCTGGAATGGAAGAGCTGGATTCGTCGACTCAGCCGTGGGACGAATTCGTCAATCAACAAGCGTTCCCGGAAGTCGAGCAGTTAGAGCGGGCGTTGATCGATTCAGAAGTTGTACTGAACCCTGCCGTCGCTTCCGAAAAAGAAATACCCTCTCCAGAGTTGGCAATCGAATCTCCGGCGGACTTGCCGGCAACCCGACATGAACCGGTTGAGACGTCCGTCGAGACCAACGATTTCATCGGAATCGATGTTGCTGAAACGAAACTACAATCACCAGACATTCCAATCGAGCGCCGTGGAGAAGTCGATACACCTGAATTGGAAGCGCCGACATTCGAAACGCCCAAATTCGAAATCGCACGCACCGAGGTGGAAAACCAGTTTCAACCAATCGAACGACCGGATGAAAACAGTGAATCAGAGTTGAATGACGCCAATGAATCGCCAGATTTTGTTAGCGAGTTGGTCAACCGTGATTCAGAATTGCCTAGCGGCGTCGAACAATTACCCAGCCCAGCGATCGCGCCACCGGCGATTGACTTTAAGCCACTTCGGCAATCGAAAGCCGCCAATCGAATCAAGCTAATCAGTCGTCCCCGACGACTGGGCGATGGACAGCCGTTGCCGCGAATGTACTCGCTTCGCAATGCGGAGAACCGCGTTCAAATCGCGAAGCAGCGCGGCGGTTCGATCGAAACCGAACAATCCGTTAACGCTGCCCTCCAATGGCTTGCTGACAACCAAGAAGCCGATGGGAGATGGGATTCGAGCAAAAATGGAGCGGGGCAGGAAACGAAAGTCTTTGGGCACGACCGAAAAGGTGCTGGATCCGATGCCGATACCGGGATCACAGGCCTCGCGACTTTGTCGTTTTTGGCATCTGGCCACACACACCTTGAGGGGCCTTATCAAGATCAAGTCAAAAGTGCGCTTGAGTATTTAGTTCGACAGCAAAAACAAAACGGCAATCTCGCCGGTGAAGCAAAGCTGTTCGCTCGAATGTACTGCCACAGCATGTCACTTTTGGCGTTAAGCGAAGCGTTAGCTTTGACGGGCGATCAGCGATTAGTGTCTGCTGTTCAGCGAGCCGTTGACTATTCCGTCAAATCTCAAAACCAGCGTGACGGCGGATGGCGTTACCAACCCGGTGACTCCGGCGACATGAGCCAGTTTGGCTGGCAGGTGTTGGCGCTCCATAGTGCAAAGCTTGGCGGCGCGATTGTGCCGCAATCAACGTTTGATCGCATGGATTCGTTTATCGAAAGCTGTTCGAGCGGTGTCGGCGGTGGACTTTCGTCGTACCGTCCAGGGCAGGGGCCAAGCACAACGATGACCGCTGAGGCGCTCCTCTGTCGCTACTTCGTCCAGAAGAGCGTAGCCGAACAGACGCGGATGGAAGCCATCCGCCAAATTTCGTTGGAGCGACCCACACCGCATCATGTCAATCTCTACTATTGGTACTACGGCACCTTGGCCATGTTTCACTCAGGTGGTGCCGATTGGGAACGCTGGAACAGCGAGCTAAAGTCAACACTCTTAGGCCTCCAGACCCGCACCGGTCCGGATGCCGGTAGTTGGCCTGCAACTGGCGTGTGGGGTGGCTACGGCGGTCAAGTTTATTCGACGGCCATGGCAACGCTAAATCTAGAAGTCTATTATCGCTACTTACCGATGTACGACGTGGCCAAAAAACCTGCACAGAATTCGGCTCCCAAATTTCGCTAGTAGCGCGGGCGAAGCTTTCTTGAGTAGAAGCCAAATTCAGATTTCGGCCGGGCCTTGCGTAAGCATTTCGCGACTTGCGAAGGCATTCCGCTGAATTGATCGAATTTCTGGTTCGTAGTGTCCCGTCGTAGCCCGCAGAGTTTCGCTAAGAACAAAACCCTGTAGACAAATTGTCGCAGAAGACCGGATAAGCCAGTAAATCAAAGGTGCTTGGGTTTGACACCCATTTTCCCGTTTCTAGAATGGGAGTAGGCGTTAAACACTGCCTGACAAACGTCTAACCAAGAGCGGCGAAATCCGCCTTCTCTAGACGACGGCCAATTCATTGAAAGCTTGCCAACAATGGCCGAGTGTGCTTTCTTCAAATAGCCGGCTCTTTATCAGTGAATATTCACACCGAGTAAAATCCATGATCGATAACATGCTGCTGCTGGGATTCGGGCAATTAGAAATCCTCATTTGTGCGTTGGTTTTCTTACTATTGTTCGGGGGAGCAAAATTGCCAAGCTTGATGCGTAACCTTGGCCGAAGTGTCAACGAGTTTAAAACTGGAATCAAAGAGAGTCCGACAGACTCAAAACTTGATGATGCCTCGGATGCAAAACTTGA
>CAZPTT010000053.1:0-9418 GCA_964589435.1 uncultured Pirellulaceae bacterium | reverse complement strand
CAAAACTTGATGATGCCTCGGATGCAAAACTTGAGGATTCCAAAAGCCCAGTTGATGCCAACGCGTAAGAAGTGTTTTTTGAAAGAGGGCTTTAGGATCGCTGGCTTTCGTGCTTTTTTCTTTTTCGAAAACTCGGTGTTAACAAACCCCTTTCGAAAATCCAATTTTTGCAAAAGGGACTAAGGAGTTTTTTGGAGAAAAGCAAATCTTCAATTTCCGCGAGCTCTGTTTGACGAAATCAAAAACGTTCAGATTGTTATTGATCCATCCGGGCAACATTCTTATTGACGATTGCTGTTTGCTAAGGGTCAATCGTCGCATTTTTTTCGAATTCAAACTCGAAACAAACAAAGCTGCCATTCTCGACAGGCGTTGCAAGGATCGTTGTGATCGACTTCGCCGCCGTTCTTCACTAAATAGTTTTTCGAATTCAGGCTTGAAATAGATGTTGCCATTTTCAATAGGCATAGCTGAAATGGTGGTGATCGGGATCGTCGCCGTTCTGCTATTCGGGAGTCGACTTCCGGAAGTGGCTCGCTCGGTTGGGCAATCGTACCAACAGTTTCGCAAGGGTTTGGCCGAGATTCAAACCACGATCAAGACTGAAATTGACGACGTTTCATCCACAACCGCCAATCTTCCTGACTACTCGGACTACAACGACGACTACGAAGAGCCGTCGGCCCCAAAATTTGTTCCTCCAGCTGAGGAAGACTGAGGAAGAAGGGAAGAGAGCTGAACGAGCGGGCTGGCGTCAATCACCGCTGGCCAAATTTGCTTACATTGGGAAGAGCGTGAGCACGACGGTCGCGATTAAGGCAAGCAAAACCAGCCCCGTCGTAACACCGGCAGAAAACTGAAACGCCCAGGACGCTGTAAAGTGTGGCGATCCACCGATTGTGGCTTCCGTTTCATTCCCCACGTCAAAGTTTGAAGGGTTAAAAACGGGATCTAGCTTTCCTGTATCCTTGGTGCGAAGGCTGCCAGGTTTCTGTTCTTCATTCTGATTCGATTTGTCTTGAAGCACTTTTCTGTCACTTATAAAAAGTTTGAGTGAGATGGCCGGTTGTCTTACTTCCGACACTTGGAAAAATGTTGCCTGTGCTGGTATCATACTTGGGGTGGTAGGAGGTACAACGGGTGAGGCTAATTTGTTCGTCTTTGAATTCAAGACGCTGTCAATTTGCGCATTTGAGACGATTCTTCTGCGTAGCAATCCAGACAACCCGTGCAATCGGATCAAGAAAATACGATGAGGATACTGATGAGATCGTTGCGTTTATGCATAGTGTTAGCGGCAGTTGGTGGCCTGATGGTTTTTGTCGGATGTAGCAAGAAGAAACCTGTCGAACCCAAGTCCAAACCTAAAGTCGTACAGGATATGAACATCCAAAAAGCGACAGACGAAGACAGTCCAAGCGACACGGACAAATAGCTGGCAGTTTTTGATTTGCAGACAGAAGCATTGTGAATCATTCTTGCAAAGCACTGTTTTTTTTGCGACGTTGCGTCAAACTCGGAGCGCCGAAGCTTCTTTATAGTAAGCAAGTGCGGCCTGAGTAAATGAGGGAATTTGGTTTCCTGCTTGGGATCCGTTAATTCGAAACCGGGGTAATAGATCTTGTCCAACACTTTGTTCGTTTCCAAAGGTACTGAGCAAGGCAAAGTCTACGCGCTAAATGCAGCGACGATGTTCATCGGGCGAGATTCAACCAATCCCATTTGTGTCCCAGACATCGAAGTCTCTCGCCGTCATTGCCGGTTGACGCGCGAAGGGGACGAGTTTTTGCTTTCCGATTTAGGAAGTTCTAACGGCACGTTTGTAAACGGCGATCGTATCAAACAATGTGAACTGAGATCTGGCGACCAGATTCGCGTTGGCGCAACTGTTCTGGTTTTCAATCACCAGTACACTCCCAATTTGGCGATTTTAGATACAGCAAGACCCTCGAAAGTTGTTGATTCGAAATTCGACAGTGCCTCTGACCGGCGAATGGGATCTCGGCTCGATGATGAGTCGACCTATTACGATGTGTTCAACGACGAACAGGAGGCGAGCCGCCGCTTTATCCAAGTCGGTAACGATTTGCGATTTATCTACCACGCATCTTTGGCGACCAGCTTAAACAGCGACTGCGAGCAAATGCTGTCCGAAGTTCTCGATCTGGTTTTTGATTGGATTGCAGCTGACCGTGGTCGGGTTTTGCTAAAGAAAGGGAGTTCTTTCGAAGTCTGCGTGACCAAATGCCGCCCGGACAAGCAAAATCACGAAGACTTTTTCGTTAGCAAATCCATCATCGATTATGTCTGCCAGCAAAAAGTTGGCGTGCTCAGTGCCAGGGCAGCCACCGACGAGCGATGGGGCGTCCGCAAAGATTCGGAATCTCTGGATATTGGCGAAGTCATTTGCGTTCCCATTTTGGGCCGCGATGAAGTACTCGGTATGATTTATGTCGACACCATACTTTTGACAAAGCATCGCGAGTTCAAACGATTTAACGAAGATCATCTGAAACTCCTGATCGCCATGGCCCACCAAGCGGCTGTCGCTATCGAGCATGACTCGTTCCACAGAGCTTTGCTAGAAAAAGAACGGTTGGCGGCTATCGGGCAGACCACAGGCATCATCGCGCACCATGTCAAAAACACCATCCAAGGAATCAATGGCGGATCACACCTAATCGAATCGGGGCTTCAGTCGAGCGACCTCGAGACGATCGAAAAGGGCTGGCAAATTGTCAATCGTAATCAGGAGCAGATTTCACGATTGGTAATTGACATGCTAATTCTCGGTCGTACTTATGAACCAAATTTAAAGCCCGGAGATATCAATCAAGCAGTTCGTGAAGCCATCGATCAACTTGAGTACCAGTTGGCGACTTACGAAGTCAAATGCGAGTTCAAGCCGCTTGAAAATCCAACTGAATTTAAATTCGAACACAGCGGCATTGCCAACGCTATTTCCCACATGCTCAACAGCTCTTTGTTGGCCAGTCGTTTCGCTGAGACTCGGCTCATTAAGATTGAAGTAAAACAATCTGACGAAATGACCACGATCGAAATTGAAGACCAAGGTGAACACCTGAAAACGGGTGACGTCGAGTCGACGCTTTCGCCATTTGGAATCGATTCCGAAGAACACTTTTACGGAATTGGGCTGGCGGTCAGCCAAAAAATCATTCTCGGGCACGGTGGCGAGCTGGCATTGGAGAAACTTTCAAAATCCGGCAATCGTTTCCGAATGCAACTCCCGCTGAAATAAGCAGGAACCCGCTCAATCACTGGACTTTCATCTCTAGTTGATTATCGGCACTCTTTTGGACATGCCGCTGTTCGAACGCATGAGACCAACGAATACATCCTCGCACCGCTCGGCCACCACAGCCCGCTAGTTCGGGGCTCCACTAAAACTGCGTTTAGGCGAACGCAATCAGCTTGGCAAAAAGTTTCCAAAGTTTCGTTTCCGTTTCTACTACTTATGTCGGTTGAGTGCTGGTCTTTGAGGGCTCGCAGCGAGAAACCTTGACAGTCATGCCGGTCGCGAAAGACCGCGAATTCATGCGGCTAGCCAACCTGACTGAATCGTGGCGATAGATAACTTTGTAGTAAGTGGGGATCTGCGTGGCTTGCTAGCAACGCCAAGTTGATCCGCTCGATACTTTGGAAGTCAATTGCCCAAAATTGACGCGATGGTTAGACTTACCCGCAATCTCGATACCACGTTCCAACACTGGCGTATGCGACAAAATCGACGATCTACAGGTCAATTTGTTGCGATACGGACACGGATGATCAATGCAGTGTGCGGGTTCAAGGAGGATCGGATGCGCAGTGGAAATCGGAAACAACAAGTGAAAAAAACTATTCCTGTCGCGATCTGTATGGCATTGTTGTCGGCGACATCTTTGGCCTTCGCCCAAGAGTCAGATACAGATGAGCGAAACACTCGAGAACCAGTATTTCGAATTTCGAAGCTGAATGACGCCAAAGACGCGAAAAAGGCTGAGGACGTATTCCAGCCTGGTGCGTTAAGTGGAAATCACGCCACCAGCTCGAGTCACTCACTCGACCAAGCAGTTCAATTCGCTCGAACTTCGCTCCAGAGTATGCGAGAGGATGTCGTCGATTACACTGCAATTTTGGTCAAGCGAGAGCAAGTCAACGGCGTCGTAGGCGAACCCGGTTACATCCAGTTGAAAGTACGTTGCCCACGGCAAACGACTCAGGGAAAAGTTCCCTTCAGCATTTACATGAAGTTTTTGCGTCCTCGCGAGTCCGCCGGTCGAGAAGTCATTTGGGTTGAAGGCCAAAACGAGAACAAAATTGTCGCTCACGAAACCAATGGCATCGCAAGATTCCGTCGCTTCCATTTGGATCCGACTGGCTGGTTAGCCATGAAAGGTCAGCGATATCCAATCTACGAAGCTGGCTTGGAGAAGTTGGTAGTCAAACTGATCGAGAAGGCTGAACGAGATCGCGCGGCTGGTCCTTGTGGCGTTGACTATCGCGAAGGTGCTGAGATCAACAAGCGTTCTTGCTCCGTGATCGAAGTGACTCACGACCAACGTCGGGCTCCTTACGAATTTCACAAAGCACAAGTGTTCATCGATGACGAATTGAAATTGCCAATTCGCTACGCTGCCTTCGACTGGCCTGAGACTCCCGGTGCAACTCCGAAACTGCTAGAAGAGTACACCTACATCAATGTTAAGCTAAATGTAGGGCTGACGAGCATGGATTTCAGCCCTGACAACCCGACCTACGCTTACCCCAAAAAGTAGCTTGGTCGTTCAGTCATTCCTGAACTGTTCGCCCCTTGTTCTCGGTCGAACTCCTGCAGAGAGTCATCAAAAAACGGTCGTCGCCATCGAAGGCGGCGGCCTTTTTTGCTATGATGACACCAGCCAAAACGGTTTTCTGCCTTCTTATTCCAACCTCCTTGCAACTTGTTTCCTGGAAGCAATTCATGCCACTTCGAAACGTAATCCTAGTTGCAGCATCAATCATATTTTCTCTGGCCTGCTATTCAGTAGCCCTCAAAAACCAATATGCCAGCCTGTTCGCCGAGGCGATGGAACTTGTATCAACACAGTCTTTGAAGGTAATCCCCAAAAGCAAACTTTTTGATTCAGCCATGAATGGCATGCTCAGCGATTTGGATGAGCATTCAATGTTTATTTCAGGCGACATGTTTAAGGCGTTTGATGAAGACATGCG
The DNA here is from genome assembly GCA_964589435.1 of uncultured Pirellulaceae bacterium. Lineage (GTDB taxonomy): Bacteria > Planctomycetota > Planctomycetia > Pirellulales > Pirellulaceae > Mariniblastus. Next base: position 4,201 of record CAZPTT010000053.1, on the reverse strand, counting down.
TGGCGAGTTTGGTGGACTTGGGATGTTCATCGAGAACAACCCGTTCAACGAGAGAATTTTCGTTTTGGCTCCGCTTCCCGGCACACCAGCTTACGAAGCGGGCTTGCGCGTCGGGGATGAAATTGTTGAAATCGATGGCGTCAGTACCGAAGGTATGAAACGGTCGGACGCTATCAGCCTGCTACGTGGGCCGATCAGCAAGAAAGTCGAGCTGACGATTGATCGCGCAGAAGTTCGCTCCACCAAGTCCATTCGCCGAGCTTCAATCACGATGCCTAGCGTACATGGTGACTATCGAAATTTGGACGCGACGTGGCAATTCCGGCTGACAGAAAACCCACGAATTGGTTACGTTCGGCTCCTTTCATTTGGTGATCGTTCTGCCGAAGACCTTGCCGCAGTGCTTAAGAAACTCAATGGCAACGTGGACGGATTCGTTCTTGATTTACGAAACAACTCCGGCGGACTCTTAAACATAGCCATCGAAATTTGCGACATGTTTATTGAACAGGACAAGACCATCGTCAGCACCAAAGGACGGAATAACGTCACGCTTCAAGTGACCAAATCTCGGTTGCCGGCCATCTTTAATGCTTCCATCCCACTTGTGATCCTGATCAATAGAAACAGCGCAAGCGCCAGCGAGATCGTGGCAGGTTGTTTACAAGACCACCAAAGAGCCTATGTCATTGGCGAGCAGTCTTGGGGAAAAGGGACAGTTCAAAACGTCATTCCAATGCAACGTAACCAGAGTGCTCTCAAACTCACCACCTCCAGCTATTGGCGGCCAAGTGAGAAACACATTGATCGCTACGACGATATTGCAATCGAAACCAACTCTTGGGGAGTTCAACCCGATTTGACCGTAGAGCTGACCAACGATGACATTTTCAATAACGCACGACAGCGAAATCTCAGAGACCTCGAAGGCTTGGTTCCCAAAGAACATCGCGAGAAACTCGATGAACTCCAACACCTTCGGTTTCACTTCAAGGACTCCTCAGACGCATCAGCCGAAACGCCTTCTCCTGACGAAACAACTGATGTTGACGACGAACCATTTCAAATACAAAGATCGGATGAGCCTCAAATCGACCGACCACTTGAAAAGGCGATCGAGTATTTTGAATCTTTACTCAAACGACAACGGGTTGCGGCTTAGAGCCAGCAGTGCTCGATCTATCTAAGCTCAGAATAGAAGCCCAAAAAACAATTCCAAACATTCCAATACGTCGGCAACGCGAAAGAGCACCGACATCTTGATTTCTTTACCTGCCGCGTCTGTTCGATCTTCAACGAATCGGTCAAGTACAGGCAATCCAGAGCCGACATCTTACTGAGCCTGGACGGTGTCGAATTCAGCGTAAGCCAATGGCGGTGTTGACATCAAATTCCGATACTGGAAAATGGAGTTCAGATCTTTTGATATTCAGAAAAACAAGGCAACACGATGGCTGCAAAAATTGATCCGTTCGGCGCTCGAAGTACTTTCAAAGCGGGCGATAAAGAGATTGGCATTTACCGTTTGTCAAAGCTCGAAGAAGCCGGCTTGGGGAAAATGGACGCTCTGCCGTACTCCATTCGCGTCTTGCTTGAATCGGTGTTGCGGAACTGCGATGGGCACACGGTCACCGAGGACGACGTCAAGAATTTGGCTCAATGGAATGCGGCGGAACCCGCCAAGGTCGAAATTCCTTATAAGCCTTCCCGGGTTGTCTTGCAGGATTTCACCGGAGTACCCGCCGTTGTGGATCTGGCCGCTATGCGTTCGGCCATGAGTCGTCTTGGCGGCGACCCGAAAAAAATTAATCCATTGATCCCAGTCGACTTGGTCATCGACCATAGCGTTCAGGTCGATAAATTCGGATCAGATTCTGCGCTGGCTCTTAACGTAGAACTTGAGTTTAAACGCAACCGTGAGCGGTACGAATTTCTTCGCTGGGGCCAAAAGGCGTTCGACAATTTTCGCGTTGTCCCGCCCAATGTAGGAATCGTGCATCAAGTTAACCTCGAGTTCCTCGCCAAAGGCGTTTTTGTTCGCAAAGATGAGGCGGGCGAAGTTGCGTTGCCTGATACGCTTGTCGGTACCGACAGTCACACGACCATGATCAACGGACTGGGCGTGCTTGGCTGGGGCGTTGGAGGGATCGAAGCCGAGGCCGCTATGCTTGGCCAACCCATTTACATGTTGTTGCCAGAAGTCATCGGATTCGAGTTGAAAGGAAAACTCGCTTCCGGCGCTACCGCAACTGACCTTGTCCTGACCGTTACCCAAGAACTTCGCGCTGCCGGAGTTGTTGGCAAGTTTGTTGAGTTCTTTGGTGAGGGCGTTTCAAACATGTCGCTGGCTGATCGAGCAACGATCGCCAACATGGCACCTGAGTACGGTGCGACAATGGGATTCTTCCCCGTCGACGATGTGACACTTCAGTACATGCGGAAGACGGGTCGAACCGAAGAAGAGGTTAAGCTCGTCGAGAGCTACAACAAGGAACAGGGCCTCTTCCGAGAGGACAGCGATCCGACACCAACATTTACTCGTTCGCTTTCACTGGACATGTCGACTGTTGAGCCTTCGCTTGCTGGACCGAAGCGTCCGCAGGATCGAATCGCTCTTTCGGATATGAAACAATCGTTCAACGACTCGCTTTCCGCACCGGTAGGTCACTCCGGTTTCGGATTGGAAAGCTCCGCCCTTTCACGGTCGGCAAAGGTCGAAAACAACGGCCATTCTTCGCAAATTGGACATGGTGCCGTTGTCATCGCAGCAATCACTAGTTGCACAAACACGAGCAACCCGTCAGTGATGTTGGCCGCTGGATTGCTGGCGAAAAAGGCTGCCCAACGCGGACTAACCGTTCCGCAGCACGTCAAAACCAGTCTCGCCCCAGGCTCTCGAGTCGTTACGGACTACCTAAACAAATCCGGGCTCACTGAATCGCTGGAGACCCTCGGCTTTCACACTGTTGGTTACGGGTGTACTTCATGCATCGGTAACAGTGGCCCACTCCCGGAACCAGTTGCTTCGGCGATCACGACTGGAGAATTGGTCGCCTCGAGTGTCTTGAGCGGCAACCGAAATTTTGAAGGCCGCGTCAATCCAATGACGAAGGCCAACTATCTGGCCAGTCCCCCGCTTGTGGTCGCGTATGCGTTAGCCGGAACCACGGACATCGATCTCGTGACCGAACCGCTTGGCGAAGGTAGTGATGGAAAACCGGTCTTTCTCAAAGACGTTTGGCCGACGCAAGAAGAAGTCCAATCGGTTCTCGATTCCAGCTTGACCGCAGACATGTTTCAAAAGCAGTACGGTAACGCTTTCGATTCCAACGAAACCTGGAACAAAATCGAAACAGGTGAAGGTGATCTCTATGAATGGAACGCGGCAAGCACCTACATCCAAGAGCCGCCTTTCTTGGCGCAAATGACACCCGAAGTTGGCTCAATCGAACCGGTCAAAGGCGCAAAATGTTTGGCCTTGCTGGGCGATTCAGTCACGACGGATCACATTTCTCCGGCCGGAGCGATCGCCAAAGACGGTCCCGCAGGGAAGTACCTTCAGGAGAACAACGTTGATCCACGAGAGTTCAACAGTTTTGGATCTCGCCGTGGCAACGATCGAGTGATGGTGCGCGGCACGTTTGCGAACATTCGAATTCGAAACCAATTGGCTCCCGGAACCGAGGGAGGCTGGACAACCTACTTGCCGACCAACGAGCAGATGTCGATCTATGATGCGTCCATGAAATATCAAAACGACGGAGTCCCTCTGGTCGTGTTGGCTGGGACGGAATACGGAACCGGAAGCAGCCGTGACTGGGCGGCCAAAGGAACCATGATGCTCGGCATCAAAGCCGTCATTGCGGCGAGCTACGAACGAATTCACCGCAGCAATTTGGTAGGTATGGGTATTCTACCGCTCGAATTTCCGGAGGGACAATCGTGGAAATCGCTTGGACTTACCGGCCAAGAAACTTTTGAGATCGCTGGACTAAATAACGACCTTCAACCACGTTCGACAGTGAAAGTTGTCGCCACCGGCGATAGTGGAGCCATCGAATTTGAGGCCAGCGTCCGGATCGATACGCCCGTTGAAATGGATTACTACCGAAATGGCGGAATCCTGCAAACCGTTCTCAGAAATCTAATCTAGTGCATTGTTCCAATTTGATTTTAGGATGAGCCGTTTTGGCGCTAGCCA
>CAZPTT010000052.1:1366-36771 GCA_964589435.1 uncultured Pirellulaceae bacterium | reverse complement strand
AGGAAGCAGTGGGCGTTGGTGCCGGTGACGATTCGGACGACAACGGCGGAGACGGCGAGTAAAACGCGAATCAATCATTCGCTTGATTAAAGACTTACAAACCCTGGCCAAATTCGGTCAGGGTTTTTTCGTGTCATTCCTCAGAAATAGCTCTGCTTCACACGATTCACATAACCAATCGCGATGATCGTAAGAAACGACTCCTGGGCAAGGAGTTCAAGTCAAAACAACCTAAACCGTCGCGATTCGTTGGGTTGCCTAAAGCAGTTGGAAAGCAGTTGGAAAGCAGTTGGAAAGCAGTTGGAAAGCAGTTGGAAAGCAGTTGGAAAGCAAAGATCAAAATGCCTGAAAACTAAATCCCTCCGTTCTCCCGCAGTTTCCACGTTTTACGAGCGGTAAAAAAGAGAGCTAATTTGACGAGATAATCGAAGACTCAGTTGTTTGTGTCAAAAAATCGGTTATGTTTTAATCTCAAGCGAGTTCAAATCGAGTTGATTTGGACAACACGATAGAGAGTTTTTTTAGGATTGAGTGAGTAATGGCTGAAGGCACAATCAAGCGATTGACAGACAAGGGTTTTGGATTCATCGACACAGGATCAAACCAGGACATGTTCTTCCACTCTTCAAACGTTGAAGACGTACGTTACGATGAGTTGCGTGAAGGACAGCAGGTCACTTACAACGAAGGCATGGGACCAAAAGGCCCACGTGCTGAGAACGTTCGCCCTGTCTGATTTTCATCAGAGATTAGAACACGAAAGCCGACGATTATATCGTCGGCTTTTTTTGTGTGCACATTTGATTGCGAAACGTTGGGCTTGGAACTGGAGCATGCGACTCGCCTACCACCCCGAACGGCTGAACCCAGATCCCGACGAGCCTGAAGATCGACTACTCGAACGGCTGCTGGACGACGACCGGCTAGAACTCCCGAACGAAGTCCGAGATCGCGATCGACCAGAACTTCCAAACGAGACCCCACTGGAGCCACCGAACGCGCTGATCGACCGTCGCTTGCGTCTCGCCGCTGCGGCCGCGCGGGCAATTCTCCTCCGCTCGTCGGCGACCTGACGATTGGCTGTATCAATCGCGCGCTTAGCGTGATAAACCGCCGAGCGGCTGAAATTGATTGACTGTTCATATTCGCCTTCAGCCAACAACTTCCGAGCCTGGTAAAGTTCTTCTTCACCGGGTGCGTTGACGATCCGAATTCCATAAGAGCCCTTCCAACTGGCAGCGGCAAAAACTTGATTGGATGCCGTCTGCAATTCTGCAACCGCTGCCTGAGCCAATTTAAGTTGATGCCTTAGCTCACCGTCGATCACTCCCAACTCCGACGTTGCCTTGCTTGCTCGTACGTCGACGTCCTGCCAGTCTCCATGCGGCACCTTAATTGCGTTCTTCAATTCATCGACTATTCCAGACAATCGAGCCACCGACTCCTGGCATTTGCGAATGGTTGAACTATCCGGGATACGATCTTTTAGTGACTTGGTCGCTGATCGGTTTGCGGATTTCAATTCTTCCGACGCAGCATCAACCGCTCGGCTTGCCTCGGCATGGGCACTATAATCTGCAGCGACCATTGCCTCCAAATCTTCTGCGGCTTCAATCAGTTCAGCAATTCGACTTTGATCCAAAAATGGATCCCGTTGTTTGGGTGATCGTTCAAAATCAGCCGCAACCGCTCGCGTTTCCGAATCCAATTCTTTGAAGAGACTGACCGAAGCCTCTTGCGCTCGGTGATCCTTCGCCGCTTTCGCAAGCGATACAAGCGAGGCGACGCGTTGCGAGACCTTTGTGCTATTCTCGCTGGCCTGATTTTCCAGCCAGCCGCAGTGTTCATTCACCTCCTGGAACATCGTTTCGACGTCCTTCAAATCAGATTTAACCAATTGAAGCAAATTGGACGAACGCAAAACGTTGCCTTCGGCGTGAAGCTTTTTTCCACTTTCGGATGAAAGGGTGGCGTTTTGCACCAGCTCTTTTGCTTTGGCCAAGTAATCATGAATCGAAAGATTGCTCTCGACGACAGAGAAACCAGAAGAACCTTTACTAACGTCTCGAAAAAAAAGGGCGGTCCGCGCATAACGTTCGCTGGCATCACCAATCAGCTTTTCAATGTTTGGCATCTTTGCGGCCAAACGATCTTTCGTCTGAACCCGATCGCTGTACTCGGACTCGAATTCTTCCACGGCATTTTTTGTACTTTCAATCAGATGGGTTGCCGAAGCCGTCTCAATGTCGAGTACTTCCAACGACTCCATGACGGACTCAACACCACCATAATCCAGCGCTGATCGAGCCGACTCCAACTGCTTACGAGCCTGTTCTAGCTCAACATCGGGATCATAGCCCTCCTCATGCAGGACAACGCTCGGATCGACTTTGAGGCTTTTGGCCAACTGCTCTCGCGCTCTGGCGATGTTGCTTTGTAAATCGTCGAGCGCTGGGTCGACATTCATGGCAATATCGTCGGCCAACTCCACACACCGCCGCGCTCTTAACCCGACACGCATCACATCATTGCCGAACTCATCGGTGAGATCATCAATACTGTCTTCGGACGCTTCATGCATCAACAGATCAGCCCGATCGCCAAGCTGTAAAATTCGTTTGTCGATCCAACGAACATCAAAATTCAATTTCTCCAATCGCTCAGACGACTCATTCAACTGCGGAAACAGTTCTGATCTAGCTTTTTGAATTGAAGTCGCGATCGAAAGGCCTTCTGATATCCGTCTCAGCCCAACCGGTAAGTGCTCCACCACGGCAGAAACTGGATCACTTTCCGATGCCTTGATCGCAAGTTCATAATCAGCTTGCGCAGCTGGAATCAGTTTGTCATAAAAAGCCGGCACACGAAAATAACGATCTAATCGGGCCCCGCGCGAAAGATCCTCCTCAAGCTCAACTGCTTCTTCAAGCTTCAACTGCAAAGCTTCAATTTTCGGGCTGACTTGCGACAACCCAGTTTCCATGGTTTCGATTGTTTCGTTGGCCGCCTTGCTGATCGAACGCATCTCCGTGAAGAACTGATCAAAAGAAACCCAATCGTTGGCAGACGAACTTTGACCATCCTCAGAAACATCTCGGGAACCAGAGGTACTTGAGCGAAACGACTCGCCATTAAGCAAATTGACGCAGTGTTCATAGCGAGCACCACTAAACATATTGGCCGCCTCGGCGACTGGATTCGACGGATGCAAAAGTGCGTAAGCTGAGCCAATGACGTTCTTCGCTTCGTTCGACTTATCATTCAGCGATGCCACATACCGATGGGCTTTGTCACCCAACTCCTGGGTCATTCCGGTAAAACCTTGCTTCAGAAATGATTCTGGAGTCCCAACCACTTTTCCTGCTTTGCTAATAATCTCATCAACGCGGGCCAACTCGACTTCAACCGACTTACTTCGTCGATCGAATACCTCGTGAGCACGACGCAGTGCCGGCCGGCGACGCAAGTTAAGCATCCATAGCAAACCCAATATCGCGGCACCCAAAATGGACGCCACAATCGAAAGCGTCCAGCGAATCAACTTATTGCGGACTTGCTCATCGCTAATTCGTTGCTCCTCGAGCCGAATCGCTTGCTCGCCTTGATTGATCAACGTTTTTGCCCGACGGATCTGTTCAACAAATTCGACTTGTCCTAACGCATGTCCGGTACGGGCCGCCTCGATAATACGAAACGCTTCATCCGCCGATCCCACCGCAGCGCCACTAGGATGATCGTGAATCGCTTCTAACTGTTGCTCAATCGGAGACAACACCTGCCCAAACGATTTATGCGCGGCATACAGATCTAAAAAGTGATTAATTTCGTTGCGAACTTTGGAAGTCTTTTTGATTAACGACAAAAACACTTCGGACTGTGCGTACTGACTCTTGTTTCCTGGATCTACACTCGCAACATCCTTCTTCAGATTGACCAAGCGAGTCTTCCAATCCTCCAGCGGAGGCTGAGCCAACTTTGAATCGTTGGCCCCTGGGAAAGCAGTCCTTATTTCCCGCGCGGAATCTTCCACCCGCTTCAACAGCTCCTCGCGCGTGCCGTCGATCTTCTCCAACAGATTGTCAATTTGCCGGCGGCGTTCGAGTGCCGCACGTTCCTTGGCGAGTTTCGCATTCTTGATGGCAACCTTCTCGGCTTTCAATCGTTTCGCCAATCGAGAGTCAATCGACGTCACCGTATTTTTCACTGCATCAACGACTCGGCCGCCACTTCTCATCGCGCGAATGGCTTCTCGGTCAAGATCGCCAATCCATTTCGACTGGCCAACGCCTCTTCGATCGTGGATGTCGGAACTGAAGTAGCTAAACTTTCGCTCGACAAGGAACAAGACAAAGATCGCCCCATCGGCTTCGCCCGTCTCCTCGTCTCTGAGTAAATTGAAATCCGTCCGGTTGGACAACCCGACGCCCAAGGCGAATTCGACCGCATCCATACCGCGATACGAATTGCCGTCGGGTGCTTGGAAGATTTCGTCTTCGGCTTGCCGCATCAGGACGACAGTCCAATGGGGCCCGTTTTTATCAAGCCATTGCTCCAAAGCCGCCAACTGGGCATTCGAAACGCCCAAGTCACCTTTGACGTAAACGTGCTGCTGCGCGTCCCAAACTTCGATGATATTTTCGGCGCTATTGACCACCAAGGCGGATGAACCGGAGGCTTGGATTGGAGCTGCCCACGCTAAACTGAAATCGTTATCGGTCGTGCCAAGCAAGACGCCAATCAAGAGAATGAACGGAAGCCGCAGACGACGGAGTTTGGTTGACATAGTCACCATCCGGAAGTGAATTACTGGTTTCATTCATGATAGCAACAAACTTGCTGGCAATTTGGATGGATTCCATCGGCTTTCCGTTGCCTGCACCACCGAGAACAGCTCATTGCTAGCTGGCAAACTCGACTCAATCGTCAAACTTTAAAGTTCGGCTACTCTGAGCGACGATGAGATTGTGTACGAGTGCGGGGGGGCACAACTACTCAGGGTGCGCGCTGCGCACAAACACGTGTCTTCAGCCGAACCGACAGAATATCGCATCCCTCAACCGGGCGGCATTACGGGCTGGTTTATCAACTGGGCCTACAACTGGGGCAGCCTTGTCATCAACGGCCTCAAGGCGCTGGGTGATTTCTCGCATTTCGTTCAGGCGACGCTGGTCTGGATGCTGACTCGTTTACCTCGAAAAGAAACCGTTTGGCCAAACTTCTACCAGGTCGGCGTTTCCAGCCTGCCAGTCGTTGCTTTGACCGGAACGTTTATCGGGATGGTCTTGGCCGTTCAAAGCTATTTCCAATTCCGGCAGATTGGCTTGGAAACCCGACTCGGTGGCGTCATCAACATGACGCTCGTCCGCGAGCTTGGCCCGGTTCTGGCGGCAACAATGCTTGCTGGCCGAGTCGGCAGTGCGATGGCGGCTGAGCTTGGCACGATGCGGGTGACCGAACAGATTGATGCGCTCTCGGCAATGGGAGCCAATCCGATCCGCTACTTGGTCGTGCCAAGATTCTTGGCCTGCCTGTTTTTGATTCCGCTACTGACCATCATGGCAGATTTCATGGGTGTCGCTGGCGGGCACTTTTATAGTGTCAACGTTCTGCAAATCGACGTGCATCACTATTGGCACAACAGTGCGAAGTTTGTTTCGAACTTCGACCTGTTCGTCGGTATATTCAAGAGCGTCTTCTTTGGTTCGGCGATCGCGATGATCAGCTGCTATCAGGGCTTCAACTGCAAAGCCGGAGCCGAAGGAGTCGGTCGTGCTTCGACTGCGTCGTTCGTCTATTCTTTTGTAGCTATTTTAGTTATCGATTTGTTCCTCGGCATCAGTCTCGATTCTCTGTATTTTACTTTGTACCCAGACGGAGCCAGCCTCCTATGATGATCGAAGAGCTACTAGAAAACCAAGAGTCATTAGTTGAAGTCAAAAACCTGACCGTGCGGTTCGGCAAGCAACTCGTGCTGCGCGATATCAATTTGAATATTCCTGCGGGCCAAACGGTTGTCATTCTCGGCGAAAGTGGATGTGGCAAAACTGTTTTAATGAAGTCGATTGTCGGACTTGTGAAACCCAAATTTGGGAACGTCGTGTTTGACGACGAAGACATCAATCAGCTAGGCGAGCGGCAAATCAGTCACCTTCGCTTGCGTTTCGGTTTTGTATTTCAAAACGCAGCTTTGTTTGACAGCATGACGATTGGTCAAAACGTGGCGTTTCCATTGCGTCAACATGGGCGATTCACAGACGATCAAGTCCATGAAATGGTTTTATCACGGCTTTCGGAAGTAGGGCTGCCGGATGCGGTTCTTCGAAAGAAACCGGCAGAGCTGTCTGGTGGAATGCGTAAGCGAGTCGGGTTGGCGCGGGCGTTGATCATGAATCCGGAACTCATTGTGTACGACGAGCCCACAACGGGACTCGATCCGATCATGGCCGATGTCATTAACGAGTTGATCATCCGAACCCGGCGGCGGAATCCGGTGACCAGCATCGTGGTGACTCACGACATGACGACGGCCAAAAAAGTTGCCGATCGAGTCATCATGTTACTGCCGGTTCCTCGGCTTGAAGAAGGCGAAGGGCAAGTGATTTTTGACGGCTCAGTTCCAGAACTCAATGCGTGTCGGGATCGTCGAGTGCAACAATTTATCAACGGCGAAGCAGGCGAGCGATTGATGGAATTGCGATCAGGCATGGCTTAAGCCGGAGCGATCGCGGCCGATGCAATTACCCCCAATCCATTATTGAATCAACTACGACCGACCAATTCGGTGTGCCAAATCATGAACGAAGACCTATTAAAACTACGAACTGGCAGCTTGGTTGTCATCGCCATCATTTCGTTGGGCATTCTGATCACGGCCAACAGCGAAGGCTGGACATCCAATTACACGGTATACCTTAAACCTGACAAAGCGCCTGGCGTCACGGTCGGCACGCCGATTCGGAAATACGGAATCTTGATTGGCCGAGTCGGCTCGGTCGATGGCATGGAAGACCATGTTAGATTGGGCCTGAAGATTCACGAGAAAGATAAGATCTATGCCAATGAGGAAATGAAGATTGGCACGGAGTCTTTTTTGGGCGACGCCGTCATCAATGTGCTGACGCTTCCAACCGACGAACGCGGAGCTTTGGTAGGCGATGGAGATGTGATCAAGACGGTACTCGTTGAACCCAATCCCTTAGAGATCGTTAACGTAGCTATGAACTTGGCACCCGAAATTGAAAAGACCTTACAAGTCGTTCAAGACGCTGGTTTGGCTGTCAATGACGCTGGTGTTGGGATCAAGGAATTGACGGGCACGGTTCAGGACGTTCTGGGTGATGAAAAGAGCGATTTCAAATTGATGCTGGGTGAGTTTCGAATGATGAGCCAAAAAGCTCAGGTTGCAATTGATAATTTCAACAAGATCTTTGAGAACGTCAATGAAATCGTCGACGATCCGGCCCTTAAACGTGACATCAAGAAATCGTTGGCTCAACTACCCAGAATTTTTGAAGAAGTCCGGCTGACCGTTAAAGAGACTCGGACGACAATTAACTCCTTTAAGTCCATAACGACTAACGCCAACAAAAGCCTCGACAACATCGCTGTCTTTACGGGAGTCCTCAAAGAAAATGGCCCCGAGGTGATTCTTCAAGTCAAAGAAAGCCTGAAGAACGTGAAAGGCTTGGTCGACCAAATTCAAAAATTCACGAAGTCATTTAGCAAGATTACGGATTCCGAAGGCACGATCAACAAGCTTCTCAACGACACCGAAATCTATGACGGCGTTTTGGAAACAGTTAACAACGTAAAAGACTTGAGCACCAAACTGGAACCGATGGTCAACGACTTACGAATGTTTGCCGACGCGGTCGCTCGAGATCCTGGTGTATTGGGTGCTCGAGGAGCGCTGGATCGTCGCCCTTCGAAAACTGGCTACAAAGGAACATCAGGACGTGATAATGGCATGGGCGGATTCTTCAGATAGGCAGAGAGCTTAAACGATCAACACCAACGCCGCCCAATGAACGTGGCTACGCTCGCCAGAGCGTGGATTGATTGTAGTGAATTCGCGGTTTTCCACCGTCTGGCGACGGTAGCTACGACAAAAAAGCTCCGAAGCCCTTCTTCATTGAACGGTATTGGGGTTAAACACAACTCCGTTCAATGAAGTAGCGGAACTCGTCAAGAGTTCTGAATGTCAAGAGTTCTAAATGGCCCCATGCGAGAGTTCGCGGCCGTCGGGTTGAAAATCTGCCTGGGAAAATCAGCTCGGGAAGAGGTGCGCATTTGGATGACCAAGTGAAAACGAAAGTCTTGACGACTTCCGCTACGATCCGGACAGTCAGAATGCAGCGAGGCGACTCAAAGTTAGCGATCTACCAAATCGGAGCCGTAACCGTTCCGCGTTCAATGTTGTGGCGTAGATCGTTGGCTCGCTCGAGCAAAAGGTTCTCTTGAACCTGAGTTCGCGGCTCCAACTCAAAGTCGAGCAAACGTTCTTGCCGGATCTCGCGACCGGCGAAATTCTCGGTAAAGAAATTGGTTGGAAATCTCAAATACCACGGGGACTGAAACCGTTCACTGACTTGGATCGTTTTGAATCCGTCTTTTTCCAACTGAATTTCCCTCGTGCCGTCATACGTGTAAGGCACTTTGAGCGGCGTATATCCGATGGGCGTATTATCGATCGTGACGAACGCACCTTCCGGTTGGCTTCTTATAATGAAGCGACGTTGAACGCAGCCAGACAGGCAAACCGCCGACAAACTGAGCAGAACCAAAATTGTTTTAAGCTTTTTCGTACCCATAAAGTTCGTTGGGATAGCAAATACAATTGAACGACAAGAAATCGGACGACCAAAAACACGAAAATATCAACAAAAAACCGGTGAATTCAGTCTTCATTGAACCGATATTGGGGTTGGGAGTGTACAAACCGCGAAGAGCAGTGGATAGAGCGATTTGAGCAATCTTATTTTGTCTTCCCAGTTTGCGTCTTCCCAGTTTTTCAGCGGGCAGGTTGCGGTTAAGATATTGGCGTTGCAAGCAGATAGAAACCATCGGTAAATAATGAGCGAAAGCCTTCTAAATTGGGACGACTACCTACAAGTCGCTTCGCTCAGCGATGTTGGCATGCGTCGCGCAACCAACCAAGACAACCTCTCTATCTCGCTCGCCAACAGCATGGAGCACTATCAGCGAAAAGGGCACCTGTTCATGGTGGCCGACGGGATGGGTGCTCACGCCGCTGGCGAATTAGCTAGCAAGCTGGCCATCGACCACGTTCCGCACCTCTATCACAAGTACAACAATTCATCGGCTCCCGAAGAGCTTAAGAAATCAGTCTCCGGGGCCAACAGCGAGATTCATCGTCGCGGTCAAGCAAACGAAGAATTCCTGAACATGGGAACGACGTGCAGTGTTCTGACGTTACTCCCGCAAGGTGCGGTGATCGGCCACATCGGTGACAGTCGCGTCTATCGGCTCAGCCAAAATCGGCTTGAACAATTAACGTTTGATCACAGCCTTGTTTGGGAAATGAAAGCCGCGGGTCAACTAACTCCCGAAGAAGAAAAATCCGGCAAGATTCCCAAGAACGTGATCACCCGGTCTCTCGGTCCATACCCGGAATGCAAAGTCGACCTTGAGGGTCCGTTTCCCGTGCAAGTCGGCGACACGTTTTTGCTGTGCAGCGATGGCTTGACCAACGTCCTTTCCGATACGGAAATTGGAGCCTTGCTCGCTAACATGAGTCCCGACGAAGCGGCTCGCGTGATGGTTGATTTAGGAAACCTGCGCGGCGGCCCGGATAACATTACGATCGTGATTGTTAAAGTCACCCATCCGACGATGGCGACCAATGGCGACACGACACCACTCAAGGTCAACGCCAAGAAAACCAAGAATCAGATCTCGCCATTCTTATGGGCGATTTTCGGGGGCGCAGCATTTTTTACTTTTCTATTCTGGTTCTGGTCGAGCTGGCAAGCTGCCGTCTTGCCCGGCGTCGTGGCTTTGGGAAGCTTTATCTACATCGCGGTCAAACTAATTTCCGCAGCGACAAGCGGGCAATCGGTCACAGAAAACAAACGCTTTGGAAAAGGCCCGTACACGAGAACCGGTTGCCCTCAAGGGCCGCAGTTCTCAAAACAGTTGGCTGAAATTCTAAAGCAACTACAACAAGGGGCGATCGAACAAGAATGGAAAGTCGATTGGGAACAGTTGAAATCGCTGATCGCACAAGCCGAAGCCTCAATTAAGAAAAAAGACTTCTCAGGTTCCATTCGCTCTTACGGACGCGCGATCAGCTTTCTGATGGATCAACTTCGCAATCAAGGCGACGCGAGCAGTTCGACGATTGATCTCTAAACAGCTTGAATCCGCCCGGCCGCATTCATCTCCACTGGTTCAATTTGCGGCAACGACAGGCGACCCATCCGCTGCGTGCCTTCTTTCCGACGCTCTTCTTTCCGACGCCAGTTGCCTTTTCTGGAATTGATTGTCTTTGATTGATGTGGCGATACTTGCCGCGATGCTCTCGTAGGCAGCAGGTAATTGCTCGATCACCTTCGCTTCAACAATACCGGCGTTGCTGTTAAGCCCATTCTTCAATTCGATCGCAACGCGGTTTTGAGTCATTCCGAACCCGCGAACCTCAATGGTTTGTGGCCTGCCGATCGTCCAATTATTCCGGTCGAGTCTAAATTGGGAATCGACCAACTGAAGTGCTCCTTCGCGATCGTTTCGAAGCACGAAGTTGACTTCTACAATTCGCTGATTGCCGATTTGAATTGCGAAAGGACCGCACAACGCATGGTGACGTTTCCCTTTGATCTCGGTACGACCGACCGTCAGCTTCAATTGCTTCAACATTACGCGGACGTGAATCCTCTCTGAGTTACGATCAACCACATCGATACTTTCGATTTCGGCGTGATACCGAATCTGTTCAAACGAAACTCTAAACTGAAAACCCAACTTAGAGATGACGTGCTTGATATTCTCCACGGAGCCATCGAGAGGATTGGCTTTACCAATAACCCGCTGATTATTCGAGGAAAGGTTCGCAGCCGCGGAGTTCATTCCCGATTGATGCGACTGGTAAGTTTGAGCCGTAGAAGATTGTGGTGCGGTAACAAATGCCAGCCACCCGAAAACCAACGCCGTCTTCGTGGCAATTGCCGGTTGGTTAAGGCCGCGAACGACCTGAAACAGAAAGGACGTTGAGTTGAAAACGTTTCGCATTCAGGTAACTCCACAGGCAGCAGCTTGGAACAGGAGGCGGTAGATCGCTTTTACTGGTAAGAAATGCAGGTTGAATGCCAAGGCGATTCAGAGAACGCCTGCCTCTGCGATCTCGCTCAGTTAGCATGGAAATTTGCAGGTGAACTCATCAAAAGTTTTAATAATTGTGATCTCAAGTCTTCTGGATGGCGCGCAAATGATGCCGATTCGAAACACCAGAAAAAGAGAATCGGCGCGAAAAAGCATCATTTCACAAAGACCCTACAAACGAGAAGCGAACTTATGCTATCACTCAACAACCTGACATTGCCCCGACTCAACCGACCATGTAATTTTTGCACGCCCGGAAAATGGGCACGCCAACTTGAGGCAATTTATAACAATTTTCAGTTCAAACTTTGGGCAAGGAGTTCGCGTTGTTCTCGCTTCGACGAATTCGATCGCAGATGTACTTCGGCGTGATCATGTTAATGATCATTGTCCTGGTGCTCTCCGCAGCCAGCCTCCAAGGCGTGCTCAAGTTTCGCAAATTGACCAAGAGTATCCGCGACCGCTCGGCTGAACTACCAGCCGTCGCCGAGCTTGGACATCGGGTCGATGACCTTGATGATGAGTTGTGGAAACTTTCCAACCAACCCGAAAAATCCAGCCGCAGGCACGAGTTTCTACCTCTCAACAGCTCGGCGACTTCGCCCAAACTTGCGTTGACGCTTCAACTGAAGGATGTCGAAAGAGCTTTAGATAGCTATCAGGTTATTTTGGAGAGCAGAGAAGCGCGCGACCCAAGAATCGCTGACAATGAGGAAGAACTAGATCTCGTTGACGAGTTTCGCCGTGGGCTATACGACATCGAGACGGTCATCCAAGACCACGACGATTTCAACCAATCCTTCAGCGCCAGCTTCGTCGCGTTGGAGATGAGAATCTCGGAACTGCAACGACTGGCGACACAACTCCCGGTATCCATGCAGAAGCGAATGGAGAAATTCTCGCTTGACGCGCGCACCGAGTATCACACTTGGATTACCCTGAGCATTGTGTTTGGCTTGGCAGCCATTGCTATGATTTGGTTTTTGGCAACTCGATTTCATGCACGCATCATCAAGCCGCTCGAGTTGCTGATCGAAGGCTCTCGCCAAGTCGCTTGTGGGAACTTCGACTATCGAATCGATCTAAAATCTGATGATGAAGTCGCCGAACTCGCGGACGCACTCAACGCAATGACACGAAATTTCCAGTCGATCAAAAGTGACTTGAATCGCCAGGTTCAACAACGCACAAAAGAAGTGGTTCGCAGTGAAAAAATGGCCAGCGTCGGCTTTTTGGCTGCCGGAGTGGCGCATGAGATCAACAATCCACTTGCTTCGATCGCATGGTCGGCAGAGTCATTGGAGATGAGGCTTAACGACATTCTCGAAACGGCAGGTCTCTACTCTGAGGAAACCTCCGACGACATTCAAGAAATGCAAAAGTACCTCCGCCGCATTCAAGAGGAAGCCTTTCGATGCAAGGGCATCACGGCAGGCCTGCTGGACTTTTCACGAATGGGCGACGTTCAAAAAACCTCGACGAACCTGTCGGAAATCATCGAATCGGTCATCGAAATGGTTCGCCCGCTAAGCAAGTATCGTGAACGAAATATCGTATTCAACGCCGACCATTCAGTTAACTGCATCGTCAACGCTCAAGAAATGAAACAAGTCTTTCTGAACTTGATCACCAACGCGCTTGGGAGCGTCGAAATCGCCGGCACCGTCACAATCGACCTGGAGCAAATCGGTGACAACGCAGAACTTCGCATCGCCGATGACGGATGTGGCATGACGGAAGAAATCAAACAACACTTGTTCGAACCCTTCTTCACACGCCGGCGTGATGGCCAAGGAACAGGGCTTGGTTTGTCGATTACGTATCAAATCATTGAGGATCACGGCGGTCGGATCACGCCGTTTAGTGAAGGGCCCGGCAAAGGCTCAACATTTACGGTCGTCCTTCCTTCGGTAGGGAACGACCAGAAAAATATCGTTAGAAACTTAGCAGCCTAATTCGCCAATCTATTTGGGCGTCGAAAATATGAATACCAAACAAAAAACAGCCGCACCAAGCAAGTCGCTTAAAGTAATGTTTGCTGACGATGAACTCCATTTGCAAGAGTTGATCGCCGCCGAACTTCCGCGCATGGGGCACAGCGTAACCGTCTGTCCAGATGGGCTGACGGCAGTGGCCGCCTTGGAAGAGGATAGCTTCGACTGCATCATCGTCGATTTGGATATGCCTGGCCTCAATGGCATCGATGTGATCGCTAAAGCCAAAGAGATCTCGCCTTACGTGGAAGCCATCGTGCTAACCGGCAAGGGGTCTACCGAAACGGCAATCTCGGCCCTGCGGCTTGGCGCGTTCGAGTACCTGCAAAAGCCATGCAAGTTGATGGATTTGAAAAGCCTGCTCCAAAGAGTGGCAATTCGGCGCGAACTAAACAATCAGATTCACGCGTTGCAACTGCGCCTTGATCGGATCGAAGGTCAGCCACAAATGATTGGCGAGAACCGGCACATGCAACGGGTCAACGCGTTGATTGAAAAAGTCGCTCCGACTCAATCGACAGTCATCATTCTCGGCGAGACGGGGACTGGAAAAGAGCTTGCCGCCCGCGCCGTCCATGACCAGAGCTTGCGTTCCAGTAAACCATTTGTCGCAATCAATTGCGGTGCTCTACCGGAAAACCTCATTGAAAGCGAATTGTTCGGCCACCGCAAAGGAGCCTTCACCGGTGCCGACGATCATCGCCAAGGACTGTTCGAAGTTGCCGATGGCGGGACGCTTTTTCTTGATGAGATCGGCGAACTTCCACGGGGTACTCAGTCAACACTCCTGCGTGTACTTGAGAGTGGTGAAATTCGCCGCGTGGGCGATAACCAACCGTTCAAAGTTGACGTTCGCATTGTCTGTGCGACACACCGAGATCTTTCCAAGATGGTTGCGGATGGAGAGTTTCGGCAAGACCTGATGTACCGGATCAATACATTCGAAGTTGTCCTTCCTCCACTTCGCGATCGAATTGATGATGTCCCACAACTCGCCCAACATTTGCTTGCTCGACACATGCCGAACATCAGCCAAGATCCCAAATCCCTGATGAAGTATTTTGATGCCGCCGCTTTGAAGATGCTTAAGTCGCATGCGTGGCCGGGGAACATACGGGAATTGGCAAACGTTGTCGAACATGCCTCAATCCTGGCAGATGGATTGCCAATTTCGGCAAACGATTTGCCGCAGCATTTTGGAAGCGCCCCGTCAACGAAACCGATAACCAATTCCGGACAATCGCTGCGTGAAATCGAGATGCAAACGATTCATGCGACGTTGGAAAAATTTAACGGAAATAAAACGGCGGCCGCACAACA
Source organism: uncultured Pirellulaceae bacterium (assembly GCA_964589435.1). GTDB lineage: Bacteria > Planctomycetota > Planctomycetia > Pirellulales > Pirellulaceae > Mariniblastus. The sequence continues at coordinate 22,120 of CAZPTT010000052.1, read as the reverse complement.
ACTTGGCATCAGCTTGAAAACGCTTTACAACAAACTGAACAGCCAGCCACTCAAGAAAGCTGGCTGATCACGGGCAGCGAACCGCCAAGCAAATCGTTTTTTCCCAGTGATTTCAGCGATCCATTTCACCCGATGACAGCCAACAACGGTTCGCTAAAATTCAGTGCATGATGAATCAACATGCACGCCTGGTCATCGAGATGTATGACCTGCCCACGTTTACCTTCTCCGAATCAGCCGTCGAAGATCTTGGATCTGGCGGAGGTTTTAGTGGAGCTCAGTTATGGAAATTGAACGGATCAGCCAGTTCATTCTGCTTGCGACGCTGGCCAAACTCGCACCCCGACCGTGAAAGACTTGCCTGGATTCATCTGGTTCTGGCTCACGCCAAGCACAATGAATGCCCTTTCGTCGCTGCCCCTATTCGCTCCCTCAAGGACGAAACCTTTACCACTGAAGACGGGTCGCTTTGGGAAGTTACTCCCTGGATGCCGGGCGTTGCCGACTTCAATCTCAATCCGAGCGACGTGAAGTTATCAAATGCAATGGAAGCGTTGGCGCGGTTTCACCTAGCCTCCGCACAAGTCAGTTTGGATTTTCGGCAGTCGACAAACTTGCAAGCAAGGTTGAGCCAACTCAACCATTTGCCTGCAAAGCTTGAACAGATAAAGGCGTCCTCTTTCGCCAATCAAGACACCCCAACCATCAATCTGGCCGAGCTGTTAGCAAATATCGAGATCGCCGACAGGATCATCGCCCCAACGTTGCGTAACCAGTTGCCTGACTTTGCCGCCATGACGTGGCCAGTTCAACCAGTCATCCGCGACGTCTGGCATGACCATATCCTATTTTCCAGAGACGACGTTACGGGACTGGTCGATTTTGGAGCGATGCAAATGGATCACGTTTCACTCGACATCGCCCGCCTGCTGGGCAGCTTGCGATTCACCCGCGATAAACAGATTGATCTCTCTGGTAGACCAAGCGATGACCTTTCATACTGGCAAGCGGCCATCACCGCCTACTCGCAGATTCGGCGGCTTAACGAGGCCGAAATCGCACTGATACCGTTGCTCGATGCCAGTGGCATTCTCTTAGGCTCAATGAGTTGGCTGAATTGGATTCTGATAGAAAATCGCAGTTTTGAGAATCTCGAATGGGTGCAAGCTCGTATCGAATTCTTAGTGCGAAGATTGCAACAACTGATTGCGGCCTATCAATAGAGCCTATCAATAGAACCAGCCAATCGATGCTAGGCAATCGGTGCCAGGCAATCACAGCAAATGGAATTAGCGTTGCGCATAGAAAAAGCGTTCCACCCAAATGAATGGATGAAACGCTTCTCTCTGAGGAATACTATGGTTTGCCGCCTGCAAGGCTCGCCTTCCACGCGTCCCACGATTACGCCGACTCAAAATTCGACCACGCAACCGGTGGGAAGTTTATATGTAATTGGTCAAGGAGACGTGCGCCAATAACAGCAAGTGCACCAGCGCACGCTCCTATCACCATTGACCACCAATTTGAAAGTAAGTCTTGAGTGTTTCTCAAACCGTTACTCAATCCTCGTCGCTGAAATAACTCCGCTGGAATAACTCCGCTGGAATAACTCCGCTGAAATAACTCCGCGTAGCTTTACCTGAATCGCGATTAGCAACAGCTGGCTGAGCAACACGGCTTTCACCAATTCCTTGGATTGCAAACGACGTATATTGCAAACGACGTACCAATCAATTTGAGTTCGCATACAACGGGTGGCATTGCGACTCATTACGCTCAGAAAAGCGGTGAAAAGGTTTATAGAATTTTTACTGAGCCGCAAGCAACGCAATTGAAGACTGAAGCCGATCGCTTAATTGAAGTGCAACCAATGACGATGTTTGGGCAACTCAATTCCATCGACTACCAGTAAAACGACTTTAGGGATGGCAATTAGCCAATGTAGATTCGCAGACTGTCGCAACATGAATAAAGTCGCATTTTCGTTTCGGCAAGTTGCTGAATAAAACGACACACGCCATCGAGTAGAAAATCAACACCGCTATTGGGTCGACCGATTAGATGAAACGCTGCGTAACGCGTTGCAGCGGAGACGTCATACAAAACGTTAGTTGATCGATAAATCCAGCAGCGACCTGAACAGATTCACCGCGCAACATTTTGCTTGCACAGCCTCCGAAGGCCACTGGGCTCTTACGCTGATCGTGAAATCAACCGAGCCAACGGCTTACTTCAAATTCCGCACGACTCCGACAACGATCCCGATAACTTTTGCATCACGAGAATAGATCGGCTTCATCTTTTTGTTGGCTGGTTGAAGACGAATTCGGTTCTTTTCAGGAAACCAATATTTTAACGTCGCGTCACCTTCGGAAGTACGAGCAACAACGATATCGCCTTTTGCTGCGGTGTACCGTTTTTCGACAATCACATAATCACCATCGGCAATTTGCGCGTCGATCATCGAATCACCGGTGACTTCGAGAACATAAGTTCCTTTCCGCGTCCACATCTCGCCAAGATCAATTCGATCCGTCTGTTCGACGGCTTCCATCAACGCACCGGCTTGAACACGTCCCGCCAAAGGTAGTCCACGAATCTCTTCGTGGGCTTCATCCGTCAGTACGATCGAACGCGATTGATTACTGGTGCGATTGATTAGGCCCTTCTTCTCTAAGGCTTTCAGATGGCACATCACACCATTGGGAGAAGCGAATCCCATTTCGTCAGCAATTTCACGAATCGTTGGCCCGTAGCCACGATCCTCAATTAAGCCACGAATGAAATCAAAAATCGTCTGCTGCCGATCAGTCAATTTTTCTTGCAACATACTCGCTCTACTCCAATAAGACCCCGTAAACGCCTTCGTTTAATGTATCATCGTCCAGTCGTGGACAAAAGACCACATTATACAAAACAACATCAATTCTACGACTGCGAATGCAACCGACTCTTTGCAGCGGGTTCTTTTGAGGAGGGCTTCTCAAAATCAGAAAAACTGGCGTTATTGACGACTCCGCCCGCTTGACGACTTCAACCGCCACGCCGCGATTACGCCACGTCTCTTTACTTTAGCCAGCCATCTTTCGATCGGGTGAGGCTGCAAGAGGCAGACATGAATAGCCCCAGAATGTGTCACGGAAAACTTTTCTAAGAATCTACGACAGGTTTTGTTGCCCACTGCAGATCTAACTAATAGACCATCAAGGTCGTGGGTCGACCCTTTTTTCCGCGATTCGATTTTGTTTTGCTCAGCCATCAGTACATTGGGCTGCGCGCGTCGAGTCATAACGCACATTCGAAAAGGTACTCAAATGAGAAGGCTCATGTATGCGACCACCATGGTTGCAGCGGTTCTGTTGTCGGGATGGAACTCAGGAATTTCGTCCGCCCAAACGATTAGTAAAACCACAAACGTGTCACCGAAGAAAGACGCTGATATCGTTCCCATTTGCGGCAGGTATTATGTTGACCCCGTCAATGGTTCAGATGGAAACACGGGGCTGACACCCAACAACGCGTTTCAAACGATCGGCTTTGCCATCGATGAAGCCACCAACAATCCGTTGGATTCAACTGTCATGCTGCTCCCTGGCGTCTATTCATCCAGCACAAACTTCGAAAGCTTTCCCGTCTTCTTGAAGGACGGAGTTTCTATCCAGGGAACCAGTGCTCTGAATACGATTATCGATGGCGAAGGCAATGACGCGCTCTATGTATTGCCAACATCGGCTGAAGCTGATTTCATCGATACTTACTTCGACGGGTTCACCGTCAAGAACGCGTTGAGTGCGATTACGATTCCAGATGAACTGCTTGCGCTCAAACCGACTTTCTCAAATATCTGCTTGCTCAACAACATGACTGGCGTCCGGATGGTCGCCGTCGACCTTGAAGGGCTTCCCCGGCCCGATGATGACACCGATGGCGACAACTTCATTGAACACCGGCCCAAGCTGGTCAACATGACGTTTAGCAACAACGGCATTGGTATTTCAGATGAGATCGTCATTCTCACGTCACCGGCCGTTGATCATGGTGAAGCTGACCCCGCGATCGCGAACTGCCTTTTTCTAGACAATGGAATTGATCTCGATGGTACTGACCGAGACGACGTTGTTTCGGACGACAACAATCGCTCAAACGTTTTCTGCGAAGTAACGGACAACCGCATCAAGGCGGGCCGTCAAACTCCCGAGTTCTCTTCCTTACCCTTCGACTGCGATTCGGCGAAAGACGTTTTTATCAGTCCAGAAACCTGCGATTATCGGTTGCGTCCATCAGCCGCCGGGCCGGCTCTTACGTTTCTTGTTGATCGAGGAATCACTCCCTTCAACGATTCAATGAAATTTCACAACGGTGACACGTTGATTGTTCCCGTTGGCCCCTGCAACGAAATGGTGTTTGATGCTGACATGGAAGGCTACGGCAATATCCGAATTGCTGGCGATGGAATCGACATCGGAGCTGACGAAATGGGGCAGTTGATCGTCTCCGGGTACGCAGCCAACACCACCAGTTTCTCAACCGGTGACGTTGCTCAAATATGGCTATCACCAAGAGGTGTGCCAGCCGGCCAAACCTATCTGGGTCGTCGAGTATGGAACGAGCGAACCAATCTTAGGTACTTGCGATGGGCTCCAAATTCGATTCCCGGCACACGCAGCCGAGGCACTGTTGCACCGACACCGCGCCCTCCGTTTGGCTTGGTCTACATCTCAAACTCGGGACTCCAAGCTCAAAACTTACTGGGTTTCCAACTGGGCGTGCCACAGAACCTGACAATCACGACAGCATCATCGCCGGCGAGAGTGAACAATCAGTTCCTCACTTCAACTCCGACGACTCCGCGTTCGTTGACAAACTTGCAAACGTACACCGTTGATCCGTAACATCAAGATTCTGAAAACTGACAACGGTACGAAAAAAGAACAAGTGTTTCCTCGCGGATTCACTTGTTTTTTCCTTTAACTTTTTCAGTTCAACTCAATTCAACCCAAATGTAGATTCGCAACGAAGAAGAAAAGGGCGTATGATTAAGTCTTCAGTTCAAAAACTCTCGACGCGGACTTTCATGGCTGACGATCACGATTTTGAAAGCGATTTATCCGCCATTCTTAGTAGGGCTCGATCAGGCAACTCAGAGGCCGAAGAGGCTCTCCATCGCGAATTCGTCGGGCGTCTGGTTCGACTTGCCAGCCAACGAATCAACAAACGATTTCAAGCAAAAATTGACGCTGACGAAGTAGTTCAGTCAGTCTTTGTCAGTTTCTTCCGTCGCAACGCAGTCGGTGAATTCCAGGTCGAGAACTGGAATGATTTATGGGCTTTACTCGTCACGATCACTTTGCGGAAATGCAGTACCAAAGTCACGAGTTTCATGACTGCCAAGAGAAACGTCTCACTGGAACGAACTGTCGCGCGGGAACCAGGCGAATCCTCGCTAAGCGTCGCGGCGTCTGAGCCATCACCGTTGGAAATTGCAACGTTTAACGAGTCACTCGATCAACTATTCGATTTGCTGACGCCACTTCAACAAGAAATCGTCACCTTGCGGTTGAAAGGATACTCGAATGTTGAGATCAGCCAAAAAATTGGACGCACCGAACGCACCGTCTATCGGTCGCTCGATAAAGTCAGAGACGTATTTCTGAAGTCGCAATAGCAAGATCAATCGTTGAAAAAATCACGGGCTCGTTCATAGATACCTAGGTCAGCCAGGTTCACTTCTCCACTTCCATCTACGTCGCCATCGCTGTATCGCCCGCTGCCGGTCTTCGGATTCTTCTTCGACGGGTCAAAAATATTGCCAGAGATTGTATCCCGATCGGTCCGGTCTACATCTCCATCCAAATCGACGTCGCCCATCACTGTTGACGGACCCAAAATCCACACTCCGTTTTTGAACGTTAAAGTCCCCATCGACAACCACCAAGCCATGTCGACATAGTTAACGAATCCGTCGTCACTAAGATCAAATTTCGCCTGTTCAGCTTTCAATACTTGGTAACCAACCATTAGATTTCCAGACAGCGTTAGCATGTCAAGATCCGCCGCATCTCGATCGCCATCTCCATCGAAGTCTCCGGCGCGGGCTTCAATAAACTCCTGCGCCGTCAAAGCGTTGGATGCCATTCCAATTGGTAAGAAAAACAGAAAGGCGAACACCCAATATTGCTTATTTTGCATCGTCATTCACTTGCTCCGAAATTGTTGGGCTTCAGTTTGTTGTAGCAACGTTGGCTTCCGTCGAATTATTCGATGCATTAGAAGCTGCAATCGAATTCAACCAAGCACGCCTTGGTAATTAATGTAACCGTTGAAAATTCTGAAGCAATCATTTTCAAGGGACGCTTAAAATGCAACGTTCCTACATCAAGATCTGGAAATCGAGCTCAAACATGACATTCATTTTTTGTATTTTTTCCGAGACCGGATTATCGGGTATTTCACTTGTTTTCAGGCATCATGACTCCATAATGAGGCCCATTTGCTAGATCGACCAGATGAAACATTCTGCTGAAAAAACGCCGCTAAAATTGTGAGAGCGAAAACGTGAGTTCACCCGAATTTGATGAACAATTTGAAACGATTCTCGAACAATTCGAAACTAACTGGCACTCTCTTTCACAATCTGAAATTGAAAATACATTCACTGCAAATTGCGAAAATCCCAAGCTACTTGTCGAGCTAATTCATGCGGATCTAGAACTAAAACTTCGTGCCGGCCAAACGGCTCGCGTGGAAACGTACCTTCGGCAATTTCCAAAACTAACATCCAGTGACGACATTGTTTCCGAATTAATCCGCTCCGAATATCGCATTCGAAAACGCCGTGAAGCACGTTTGCGGATTGGAGAATTTGTTCTTCGTTTCCCCGATCACTACCAATGCCTCGTCGAACCCGAGGCAAGCAAAGTGCAAACAGACGACAGCGGCATTCAAGCTCAATCGTTGGATCAATCGTTTGCTTCGCAGCGTTTCAAAATTAAAAACATCTTCGCCCAAGGCGGATTGGGCAACGTTTGGTTGGCCCACGATCAAGAACTTGATCGCACCGTCGCATTGAAAGAAATAAAGCACAAGCACGGCGATAATCCGGTCATGCGATCTCGCTTCATCCAGGAAGCACTTATCACCGGGGGGCTTGATCACCCCGGCATTCCGCCCGTTTTCAGCATGGGCACGTTTACCGATGGTCGTCCGTTCTACGCCATGAAACTGGTTCGCGGCGCTACGTTGAGAGAACGGATCACTGAATACCACCAGACGATTGCTGACGGTGGCCGTTCTGCCGAAAACCAGACGGTCCGTTTTCGCCGGCTGTTGGGGCATTTTCTCGATGCTTGCCAAACGATTGATTTTGCCCACAGCCGAAACATCGTTCACCGCGACATCAAACCCAACAATATCATGATCGGTGAATACGGCGAAACGATGGTCGTCGATTGGGGCTTGGCTAAGAATCTCAATTCGACAGGAGAACCCGAGCATTTGCCCACAGATTCTGACCCGGTTTCCGACCGTGAATTGACAGTAGCAGGGCAGGCAGTGGGTTCGCCTGCCTTCATGAGCCCCGAACAAGAACGTGGTGAGGAAATCGGCATCGCGTCCGACATTTTCAGCTTGGGCGCGACCCTGTTTACTCTACTTACTAACACAATTCGCGCAGCAGACTCTGCAAACCAACAAAGCCATGAACAAGAATTGGCGCGGTGTAGGATCGCCGACACTCGAAACCAAGCACCCATTCTGTCGATGTGCAAAAAGGCGATGGCCTTCCATCCTCAGGATCGCTACAAATCCGCAAAAGAATTGGCCGCTGAAATTGAGAGTTTCCTCGCCGATGCTCCGGTGAAAGCTCATCATGAATCCTGGGGCGAAAGCCTGACACGCCTGACGCGCCGCTATCAAACGCTATTTCGCGCGGCATCAGTTGCGACCGTCGTGATAGCGGTCGTCTCGCTGGTTAGCGCATTCTTAGTTAACGCAGAACGCAACAAAGCCAACGATTCCGCTGATCAAGCTCAAGCTCTCGCTAAATCAGAAAGCCTGGCCAAACTCGCAGCTCAACGCTCAGAAAAAGCCTCCCACAACATCCAGCGAATTTTAACGAACACATTTGCTCGATTTGGTCACGCGAATCGTGGCAAGACTCCAACGTTACCGGAGAATATTCTGGCCTTTCGCCAAGAAATCGAGAAGGCAGAACCACTGACCAAAGCCAGAGGGATGGACGTACTCGCCAACTACGAAAAAAGCATTGGCAACTTTTCTGAGGCAATCTCTTTGTTCGAGAAAACTCAAATCATCTATGAAGCCCAGCGCCCGGGTGATTTGGAACAGCAGACTAGAAACTTGCTCAACTTGGCTGCTGGAAACATGCTCGCCAAACAGGAATCGCAGGCGTTCGAGTACTCCAAGCAAGCGCAAGTCAACATCGAACGACTGGCAACCGAAAATCCAACACTCAGAATTGACTCGCTTTCCATCGAAGCCGACATCGAAACCAGGCGCGGCAATCTTCCCTTAGCATTGCAGCGTGCGCAGCAAGCCCATCAGTTGGCGCTATTAGCGTCAGGCAAATCGAGCATCCAAACCCTGACGATCAACGACCAATTGGCGGGAATCTTGCTGCGGATTGGCGGCGCCGAGAACATGACTCGCGCAAAGCAGTTTTTAGATTCGACTCTCAAACTTCAGCGAAACGCTGGCCTAAGCGAGACACGAGCGGGCCTAACGACGCTCAGCAATCTTGGTTTTTGGTTTGCGAAAAGTGGGCAACTCGAAAAAGCCGTCAGCACTTACGAAGAGGTCGCCAGAAAGCGAACGCTCAACTTTGGAGCCGACGACGTGGAAACGTACAAGGCTCAATCACAATTGGGAAACGCGTTGGATCAACTGAGCATCGACAAAACGAAGAACAGTAAAACGCGGCTGGAAGCCTCAAATCGAGCCTTGGAACTGCTGACGGATGTCAGAGAAAAACAAACTGATCTACTAGGCGACGGACACCCAAGCGTCTGCCTGACCTCGATCTATCTCAACACGGTTTGGCGACGGCATGCCAGTCGATTTGGACGTGAACAAGTCGAAGAACATCTTGAAACGACGGAACGAACGATCACAAAAGCGATCGAAGAGCGAGGAACCACTGATCGAGCGGCAATGCGATTACGAAATCAACTTGGTTTGTCATTCGTCAAATTGAAACGATACGACGATGCATTCGAACAATATCAATTGGCAGTCGATGGCTTGCAACAAAGACGAAAGAAACTTGGCATCTCAACTGTTGACGATTCAGAGAAGCAAATCATTGGCAATCTGGCCGCGCAGTTGCAACGCAAGCAGCAATGGCAACAATCCGTTGACTTGATGTCGCCTTTGGAACCACAACTTGATCCGCCCTCGAAGACTTGCAATTTCGATATTGCTCGGCAGTTGGCGATTGGATTCTATAAGTTGGGGCGAATGAAAAAAGCTGCGAGTCTCTTGAGCGTTATCTGCAATGAGAAAGCTCACGGCAAAACCATCCGGATCGAATACCTCGAATATTACTGCCAGGCACTTGGCTCGATTGGAAACTTCAGGCAAGCCATCGAGTTTTGCGAAAGTGCAATTGAAGAATCGACAGGATCAGCGCGAAAGAACGCCATGCAAATGCGATTGCATTATTTGCTTGTAAGATCAAGTCAATTCGAAAAGGCGGACGACGTTTACAAACGAATTTCGGCTGAAACCAAGAAGCCCCAGTTTTTACTGGACATGCGTCAGGCTGAATCGTTTCTGCATCGTGGGAACAGCAACGACGCCACCGAATTGATTGCTGTGCACGTACCGCCCAAGGAAAAAGGTGTGACTAAATCCGGCTACTTCGATTTATTGATTGGAATTGTGGCGATGGCAGAAGGCGATCTTGTCACGGCTGAACGACATTTGACTGCAGCGTTCGGCAGCTTAAAAAATCCTAGTGTCGCGTTTCGTGCGACCGAAGGTACGGGAATCCGCAAACTGTTCTCTAAGTTCGAAAACCAATTGAAATCCAATCCCGACTGGGACGGCAAGTGGGACGACTGGCGTGAAATTCGATCAAATTTCAACCAGTAGCACAGGCGTTTTGCAACAACGATCGTTCCGATAGCCGCTCACCAGTTCACGTCGCCAATCGGTCTCGCAGTTTTCGCCGCATGACTTTCCCCGAAGCCGTTCGGGGCAAAGAATCGGCCAACACAAGCTGGCTGATTTTGAAGAGCGGGTTTAGATTCGACTTGATGGCGACGTTCATGGCTTGGGTCAAACTTTCAGAAACCGCCCCTTCATCACCAGTCAAAACTACGAACACAACTAACGAAGTTGGGCCAGCATCAAGATTGACGGCGACCGCCGCCGTTTCCTTAACCCCGTCAACTGCATTCAATACTCGCTCGATCTCAGCCGAACTGATTTTGATTCCGCCAAGATTCATGGTGTCATCAACCCGTCCTCCGGCAACGTAAACAGAACCAGCAAGTCGACGAAAATGATCACCATGACGTCGAAGCTGCTGATAGCCATCAACATTTGGTACGTCCGCGTAGTAGGTCGCATGATGATCACGATTAACCAATCGGGAAGAAAGCCCAATCGTCGGCGGGACGAGGAAGACTTCTCCTTCCTCTGCGATCTCATGCTCTTCATCTAACAGCAAAAATTCCGAACCAGCGGCTGGCGTGTTGAATACTGCTGGGATATTCGGTTCAACAACCACCGACGTCACGTAGCCGCCACCAATTTCGGTTCCGCCGCAATATTCGATGATCGGTTTGATATCGGCCAGCGAGGAAAGGTAAACCATGTCATCGCGTTGCGAACTTTCGCCCGTTGAGCTGAAGACACGGATCGCCGACCAATCAAACGGTTCCATCTCGCCACTGGCCCGCCAAGCTTTCACGATGGTGGGAACCACGCCTAACATTGTCACGGCGGCATCCTGAATGAACTCACCAAAGCCCGCGCCCATTGGAGCATCTTCATAGAGTGCGATGGTTGCTTCGTTCATTAGCGAAGCGAAGATCAACCACGGCCCCATCATCCATCCCAAATTCGTCGGCCAAGCACAAACGTCGCCCGGACGGATGTCTTGATGAATGTATCCGTCGACGGCGCATTTGATTGGTGTCAAATGGTTCCACGGAATGGCTTTGGGATCGCCTGTCGTGCCAGACGAAAACAAGACGTTGATTGTTTCTTGAGCGCTGGCTTCGATCGGTTCGAATTCATCCCGTTCAACGAGGAATTCGCCCCAATCAAAATCTTGATTTCGCAAATCAACGTCCAGACATTCGCCAGCGCTCAGAACGACAACAGGAAGATCGGTGGCTTCCTCGACGCGTTTGAAAAGAGGAAGTTTCTTGCCGGCGCGGATTTGACAGTCATACGTAAACACCATTTTCGCACCCGCGATCTCCAATCGGCTGGCGATCTCAGGCGGCGCGAAACTGTCCGCAATCGAAACGACCATACAACCAGCTTGCACGATGCCCAAATAAATCGGGATCGACCAAGCCGTCATGGGCAACACGACCGCGATCGCGTCACCCACTTTGAAACCTGCATCGACCAGACTGTTGGAGACTCGATTGGCTTGTCGACGAAGGTCGCCGTAAGTGATCTGCCGAATCGCTCTCCCCGGCTTTCGCGCGACGATTGCAACGTCGGATTCCCGCGCCTGAAAACAGGACTCAACAATGTTCAGGCGAGCATCCGAAAACCAAGCCGCCTTTGTGACACCTTGGGAAGTATCAAGCACACTCGATGGAGGCTGGCGAAATTGCACATTGACCTTGGCGGCGGCTTGGCCCCAAAACTCTCCTCGCTCTTTAATCGACCAACGATGAAATTCAAAAAACTTAGCGAAGCCTTGTTCAGCCATCCAGCGACCGACATTGGATTCTCGATTGATGTCAACTGAGGGAATCCAAATTGGCGCGGGGCCAGATGCGCCAGTTCCAGCAGCATTCCAGCCAGAGAAAATCTCTTCCCATAGCCGGCGATAGATCGGCGGCTTGGCCAAACCAGAATTGCCCACATCAGGATTGTGAACACCGGAGTTCGATTTCGCACGCACAAACTCGACGGCAGCGAACCAGCGCCTCAAGCAATCATCATCATCGACAGCAACCGCTAGGGCTTGTCGATATATCTCGTTTTGTGAATCGCTTAAATCCATCGGTGCCTATTTATTACTTACGGCGACTTATCTACAGCAATTTATCTACAGCAATTTATCTACAGCAACTAATTGAGTTCACTCGAAATAGAAACTCATTTTCAGTTGAGTTTTGGCTCGCATCATTCGTTTCGTTTAATCTCGAATCGCTCAGTTGTTCGCGAGTATCCAAGCCCACCCAATCGCCCGATCGTATCGATCAAATCCGGGTCAATTTTGTTTCGGTCGTCCAGCACCTCGTCCTTAATATCCATCAACAAGATTTTGCCAATCACGAGATTGGCTGCCAGTGGGCCTTCGCCGACTGGGACAATTTGCATGACGTCGCATTCGAAGCAAACGGGTGAATTGGCCACTCGAGGAGGGGCAATCCGCTGGCTCTTTTCGGTTTCAACTCCGACCGACTCAAACTCGCTAATCTCGTAGTCAAACTCGGTAGCCGTCGCGGACATTTTTTCCGCGAGCGAAAACGACACAACGTTAACGACGAATTGGCCGTTGGATTCAATGTTCACAACCGTATCTTTTTTGCTTCCATCGGGCTTGTTAACCGCAGAAAACATCAACGCAGCCGGCTGACTGCAAACACCATTGAAATAGCTGAATGGAGCCAAGTTAGCGACGCCAGCAGGCGAGATCGTCGAAACCCAAGCAATTGGTCGCGGCGTGATCGCGCGAATCATCGTTGAATAAACAAGCGAAGGGTCTTCTTGATCAGGAACGATCTGCATTACAACCAACTCATCGGATAGCTAGGGTCGTCCAGTTTCATGGCTTGCTCAGTTAGCATCAGCGGTCGGTCGGTATCGAACATGACCGCCATCTCATTGGTAAATTCGACATTCATACTTTTCATGATCGTGCCAGGATGTGGGCCGTGAGGAATTCCGCCAGGATGCATCGTCAAACTACCGATCTCGACGCCTTTGCGCGAGCCAAATTCGCCTTCCACGTAGAACAGCACCTCATCTGCTTCCACGTTGCTGTGAACGTATGGAACTTTGACTGCTTTAGGATGATGGTCGAGATGCCGCGGCGCGAAAGTACATATAACGAAACCACGCATCTCAAATGTCTGCTGATACGGTGGCGGCAAATGCAACGTCCCCGTCAACGGCTCGAAATCCCAGGCATTGAAAGTGTAGGGATAAAGAAAGCCATCCCAGCCAACGACGTCGAACGGATTATTTGCCATCACGACTCGTGTCAGCCTGTTTTTGTCTTTCACCAAAATTGACGTCTCGGTATCGTCATCAACGTCCTGAAGCTCGCTTGGGCTGTGAAAGTCGCGCTCGGAATACGGAGTGCCCAACAGCATTTGGCCGTCTTCATTCAAATACTGCTTCGGGATACGAACCGGCCCGTAGCTCTCAAGAATTAAATGATCTTCTTGGTCAATGTCATCGCTGACGATGATGTAGTTGGTCGTTCGTGGCATGACAATGTAGTCACCGCGTTTGTAGGGCAAACGACCATAAGTCGAATCGACATAGCCGCTTCCAGATTGAACGAAGATAACTTCGTCGGCCGCGGCGTTGCGATAAATTTCGGCCTGCTGTTTGCTCGGGCGAACCCGATAGGCGGTCAGGTCTTCGTTAAACATCATCGGCACGCGATCGGTAATTGGGTCTCCACCACGAGACATGTCACCCGTTTTTATGTGGTGATGGCGCAACTCCTGATCATCAATCTGTTTTACATCCAGTGTGCCAACGGACGCGGTTGAGACGACTCGCGTCGGCGGTCGACGATGATACATAATGCTGTAAGTTCGATCGAAACCTTGGGTGGTCACGACATGTTCGTAGAACAGTTTTTCATCGAGGTAGCTAGCGCCGCTGTTTTCGAACTGCATATGTCGCTTCGGCGGTAGTTCACCCAGTTTTCGATAAGTTGGCATCGCAGTCTTTCATTGAGAATAATTTCTAGCTTCAGTTTTATTCCGCTGGGTATCAAATGGCAATTGTGAATTGGCGATTGTGCGGACGACTCAATGACTTGGCTGCGATGTTTCGTCGCATCGGCGACAATGGAAGATGAATCGTTTTACGTTTTGACATTTTTTTGGTCGTAGCCAAGTGCTTGGTTTTCGCGTTAAGATAAAACTGCGAATCCCGCGCTGATTCATCCGTTTCTATCGCATTCTTTTTCAATTTTGAAACACACAATTTAGCCTCCAAAATCCAGTCCATATTATGAGCGACGAACAAGCAAAACCAGTCTGCCTCGTCACCGGCGGAAGCAGCGGAATCGGACTGGCGGTCGCCAAGCGATTTGCGTCTGAGAGCTATCGCATCGCCACGTGTGGCCGTGACGTTGAGAAGTTGGAGTGGGCGAAGAATGAAATCGTTGCTGCGGGCCAATCGCATAAAATTGATTGCTTGACAATCAAAGCTGATTTGAATGACGTTGCACAAGCTCAAGCTTTGGGCCAGCGAGTGATTGAACATTTTGGCCGCGTGGACGTGTTCGTAAACAATGCTGCGATGGCCCCGCTCAGCCCGTTTGAAGATTTCACCAGCGAGACATTTGAGGCATTACTGAACACCAACATCCGCAGCGCGTTTTATTTGACCCAGCAAATTTGGCGGCAGATGAAAACTGATGCGGTGAAGACGGAATCGATGAAGACGGAAGCAGTGAAGACGGAAGCAATGAAACCCAAGACGGTGAAGTCACCTGATACAAAACAGGGGAGGGGAGTCGTGGTGAACATTTCCTCGCTGGCTGCCGTCGACCCATTCCCCGGTTTCAGCCTTTACGGAGCCAGTAAAGCGTGGGGCGATTTGATCACGCTGGCCTTGGCCGGTGAAGGCGAAGAGCTTGGCCTGCGAATATGTTCGATTCGACCAGGTGCCGTTGAAACACCAATGCTGAGAGGCCTGTTTCCCGATTTCCCGGCGGATCAGTGTGTCACACCAGACACCATTGCCGAAGGAGTTTGGAAGTGCGTTGATGAGCCACACAATTATCCTTCTGGACAAGCCTTTCCGATCACCAATCAGCCCAGTGAAGGATGAGCTAACTTTATCGATGATCCAACTCTCACGTGAAATTCGATTTGCTCTCGTGCCACCGGCCAATGTTGACGATGGTGCGAGCAAGAACTCTTGGGCCGCTTGGCCATCGACTAATCTTGTCGTACCACATCTTTCTCTCCGCTGCGTTGTCGCGGGAGAACCTGACGCGCGGAGTGGCTATCTGTGCAACATAAAACTGATTGACAAGATGCTGCGTGGAATTGTGATCAATCAATTACTGCCGCAGTTTGAAGAACGCCAGCCTGGGAAACATCAGCTTGGGAAACGTCAGCTTGATCAGCCAGGAGACA
Organism: uncultured Pirellulaceae bacterium; assembly: GCA_964589435.1. Taxonomy (GTDB): domain Bacteria; phylum Planctomycetota; class Planctomycetia; order Pirellulales; family Pirellulaceae; genus Mariniblastus. The sequence goes on along the minus strand of CAZPTT010000052.1, from coordinate 6,578 downwards.
CTTTGACTGGGGAGGCGATAATTCGAACGGTCTTCGATCAATCAGCTTTGTCCGTTGAACAAGGAACCCTCGGTGAAGCCGCCAATTTAGTCGCACTGACTCTTGAGTTTTCCCCCTTTCTGGAATTCACAATCACTGCCAAGGAGCCCGAAATGGTTCAGCTAACCCAACAATTTGAATTCTCTGCCGCACACCGGCTAAACTGCGAAGAGCTTTCCAGCGAAGAGAACAGACAGCTTTTCGGTAAATGCAACAACCCGGCCGGGCATGGACACAATTACGTCATCGAGGTCACCGTCGGCCGCGAAGTCGCCAGCGATGAAAATAGTGTGATTGATATTCACCGCATGGAATCAACAGTTAAGCGATTGGTGATCGACCCTTTGGATCATAAGCATCTAAACGAAGACGTCGATTATTTTAAAGACGTGAATCCAACGGTCGAAAATATCGCAATCGCGATTCATGGTTGGCTGGATGGAAAGTTTGATTCGGCACGATTACAAAAAGTGCGAGTCTTTGAAACGCCTAAGACCTGGGCGGAGTATACGGGGCCAAAGAGTTAGGGTTGATCTTTCAAGAATTATCTTTCAATCGACTCATATCAATGAGGCTTATTGAAACGCGAATCGAGCCGACCCGATGGCGATCAAGACAGCGGAATAGATAATCGTTTTTTGAAAGGCCAGCACAAAGAGCCGCTCGGCCCGGGCGCTGCGTTCGCTCCACTTCTTCCAAGTTAGCAGCGAGGTGAGGAGGAGTGTCACCGAAAGTGACAAAACCAACAGAGCTGCTGCGACAACGACTTGCACCGCAAAAGCTGGGAGCCCCAGAAACAAAGCAACCAGCGTCGTGGCAGCCATCAATTCCAAAATTGAAAATCGCAACCGAGCTCGCGTTAATAGCATCGAATTTCCTCTCACCAGGAACACAGGGCGAACGACCTAAATCACTCTCTTCCAACGGCGAATCTTGAAGCTAACAAAGCTTCGCCCGCAGATCAGGAATAATAGCAGCGGGTACGAACCGAGCAAGCTGCTCATCGTCGGCCAGCGGAGTGATTTGCTTAATCAGAGAACTCGATACGTGAGCGTAGTCACCATCGGCCATCAAAAAAACCGTCTCGAGGTCTTCGTTCAAACGACGGTTCGCCATCATCATGGTGAATTCCGCTGCGATGTCTGTTAGAGGACGGACACCACGAATCATGACTTTAGCATCGCACTCGGCGACAAAATTCACAGCCAACCCCTCAAATGACCTCACTTCCACGTTATCAAATTTGGAAGTCACTCGACGAACAAGTTCGATTCGCTCGTCCGGGTCAAACAAACCAGTCTTCTCAATATTGATTCCGATGCCGATGATTAAATGCTCAACCAGCCGACTGCCACGCTCGATCACGTTCAGGTGTCCCAACGTGACGGGATCAAAGGAACCGGTGTAAACGGCTTTCTTCATTTTGAACTTTCGTTTTGCGGATCTTGAAAATCCACCAAAATTTTCCGGCAACAAATCCTAAATCAACGTCGAATCTGCACCTGGACTGTCCAAGGAAATCGGATTCAAAAATGTGTCGCGGTGGATTTATTATAGCAATGTAAGCAGGAGCGAGTTGAGAGATGACATGTTCACGAATCCGATGAACGTCGCTGGCTGGCGATGATTGGTGGCTCGCAGAATCCGATTTCAGATGCCAACGCGAGGCTTCGAGTGGATCAGATAACCGGGTGGGAATGCTTCTCGATCGGCAGACGGCTGAAGAGATTCGCAGAGCATCACTCAATAAATCTTTGCAATTGATCGTTTCTGGGGAAGATCCGCCAAGATAATTGTGAGATTTATAGAGGAGCCTGCACGTACATCTGGTTCTGCTGAACCGCCAAAACCGCCCAAAACACTGGCAAAAACGGTACATGCCGAACTTGTGTTTGAACGGTTGTTCCAGTTAATCCATGCCGCCGATAAGTGTTTTGTCTGGTTGTCTAAAACATTAGACTGCCGTCGTGACACATCTAGTTGGGCAATTATACTAATCCTGACGTTGTTAACTCATTAGTGTCACCCCTGTTACAGTTTTGGTTGGGGTGATTGTTTTTTGGTGACTTTTCGGGTGCCCCAAACTCCCCAAGTTCACTTAAGGGATATCTGCTGTGCAGAAAGGGCTATGCATCACCGCACTTTCCATTGCGGTCATCGTTCTCGCCTTATTTTTGGCTGATCTGATTCTGGGTATGGCCGGAATGTTTCAGATTGCGCCCTTCAAATATGCGAACATGATTATCGACATCGTCTTCATCGTATGCTCGATCGTGTTAGCCATCATGAGTTGGTTCACGCTTAAAGAACAGGTCTAGATCCTCTAGTTCGAGAATCCTTCGTCGCCTGACCAACGAACGTCTCGCCCACTCAGACTAAGCTCTCCCAATACGCTTCGCCGCGGTTCCTCCTAAGCAACCGATTCAAGCGCTAACTCGCCATTCAGATTTTCTCGCAACCTGGCAATTGCTATACTGTCGCTGGAAGTGCCGATCAATTTTGGTCTCCGCTCACAACTTTCGAATCGCTAGATTTCGGATAGCCGACCGAGATCTTATTACGGAAGAGACTCGATGCCTGATGCGCGCAAGAAAACTGAAACGAGAGAGCCGAAACCCGGAACGTTGATCAATCGTCCATTGATCAATCGCCTTTTGATCAGCCGTCGTAGAGCTTTCGCCTCGCTGACAGGTTTGGCAGCGTCCATGGTAATCGCGCCATCAACCACCGAAGCCGCTTTCGAATTCCCACCGTTGTTGGCGACGCTTCGACCATCGCTTCCGCAGAATGCCGATTGGCAGAAATCAATCAATCGCGGGTTGGAGTGGCTTGCCGCGCAGCAATCAAGAACTGGACACTGGCCGCACGACAGCTACGCGACCGCCGTGACCGCGTTGGCTGCCTTGGCGCTGACCTGTTCTGGTTCGACGACGACCCAGGGGCCTTACTCGTCCAACATTCGGCTGGCGGTCGATCACCTCATTTCCAAGGGCCGCAGTAATGGCTTGATTTCCGATCCCAAACGTGACAGCCGTTACACCTACGGGCATGGTTTTGCCATGCTTTTTCTTTCTCAAGTTCTTGGAGAAGAAGAAGACATCGATCGTCGTGCCGAATTAATCGAAGTTCTCAATCGGGCGATTCAGTTCAGCGTCAACGCTCAGACGAAGCAGGGCGGCTGGGGCTACGTCAGTTCTGAACAGAGCGACTTCGATGAAGGATCAACCACGATCACCCAAGTCCAAGGACTGCGGGGATGCCGCAACGCCGGACTCCTTGTGCCCAAAAAGGCGATCGAGGACGCCAAGAATTACATTTACAAATGCCAGAATCGCGACGGCGGCATTTCTTACAGCACGAAATCGATTGGCTCCTCTCGACCAGCCATTACCGCCGCAGCATTGGCGGCACTTTACAACGCGGGCGACTACGAATCAAAATACGTTCCACGGATGTGGGAATACAGCAAGAAGAACTTACACAACGTCAACGGAGATCAATACGGGCATTGGCATTACACTTACCTGTACTACACGCAAGTCGTGTATCGTCAGGGCCCAGATGTCTGGGAACCGTTTCGAGATAAGCTTTCCAAGCGGATCGTCTCGCAACAGAAGAAAGATGGAAACTGGATCGGCAGCAATATCGGCAGTGTCTATGTCACAGCGATCAATCTGATCATGTTGCAAATGGACAATGGTTACCTGCCAATTTACCAGCGCTAATTTTCGAGAAGCAATTTTCGAGAAGCAACTGGCGTATCGAACCTGTCGTAAAGCGACCAAGGGATAGTTTCAACTCAAATGCCATCGAGGCTCAGTCGTTACAGCGATTCATGCTTCACAATGGCTGCCACCACTCCGTCCATGTTGAACTGCTTGGCTTCCGCAGCGACCGTCATGCCAAGCTCTTCCAGTTGTCTGCTGGTCGTTGGACTGATGCTGACCAGCTTCGCCGATTTCAGTCCCTCTCCAAAAAGCTTCACCGAAGCGGCCGCGATGGCGGAGCTTGTCATCGTCACCCAATCAAATTCGCCGCTTGAAATGGCCCGCGCAATTTCAGCCTCGACGTTTTCGACATCAACACTTCTATAGACGGCGATCTGCTCAAACCTGACCTCCGCCTGGCTCAAAAGGTCTGGCAGTTCTGAACTGCCCCGATCTGCCCTAATGAGCAACAACTTCTTACCCCGCACGTTTTCGATCAGACATTGGGCCAGGCCTTGGCTGTCAGCGCGATTTGGTGTCAAAGAGACACGGCCACCGTGCTGCTCAATCGCCTTGGCCGTCTTGGAGCCGATCGCGGCAAGCTTGAGGTTGTCCAAATTCATCTTACGACTGCCAAGTTCGGCACAACGGGCGAAGAAGCTTTGAACGCCATTGGCACTGGCAAAAACGACCAACTCAAATTCGCTCAATCGCTCCAAAACTGGGTCGATTTCGCTCCATCTCTCGGGCGGTCGAATTTCTATGACCGGGTGGAGCGCGACGGTCGCTCCCAAGGCAACCAGCTTGGCGGCTAGATCCTCAGCCTGTTGGCGGGGACGGGTTACCAAAACCCGCTTTCCAGCGAGCGGCAGTCGAGCCTGTGACCCGAGAGTATGATGCGGGGCACCGTTTCCGAAGGAATTTGCGCCAGATGTCGTCATAATCGCATTTTCATGGAGAAACGGTGCTGATTCGTGGCGGATTAGCAGTGGACAAAGCCAATCCAAATCGCCATATTAGTGGATTGTCAAATTTGAGAACTATACGTCAGCAGTAGATTTTTAGAATAATGCCAAACTCCAAAAGCGCAGAAAAGCGGCTTCGTCAAACGAAAGTCCGAACCGCACGAATCAAAGCAGTCAAATCAGCGATGAAGACTCAGATCAAGAAAGTCCTCGCCGCAGCAAGTGCTGGTGATGTCGCAACGGCGGAAGCCGAGTACAAATTGGCAGCGAAGCGACTTGACCGAGCGGGTGCCGTTAACATTATTCACAGAAATGCAGCGGCCCGTCAAAAGTCTCGCTTGCAGCGACACATCAAGGCAGCCAAAAGCGCCTAATAATTCTCGAAAGAGAAATTTGAACCACTGAAAGGCCAGCCAAACTTGCTGGCCTTTTTTGCTGCGCGGTCAAATCGGCAAAAACGAAAATCCACACGCTGCCTCGACTCAAGGCGGGTGCCACCTT
>CAZPTT010000052.1:0-1266 GCA_964589435.1 uncultured Pirellulaceae bacterium | reverse complement strand
GTGTAACCACCGCGACGCGGTTTGGACGGCTTTTTCTTTTTGCTAACTGCACGAGCATCCGTTCGTTTCTTGGAGGCACGCTTTTTTGCCGCCGCAGATTTAGAGCCCGCTTTGGCATTTCCTTTTTTAGTTTTGGGCTTCTTCGCCGCGACCTTTTCCACGGCTGCCTTCATCTTGCTTGCCCCAGTCCCTTTTGCTGAAGAACGACCAGCACCGGACTTCGATGGAACGGACTTCGCCGTGGTCTTTCCGGCTGCCGACCTTCTCGAAGATGCCGACGGCGTCTTGGACGCCGTGGTTGAACCCGTCTTTCGAGCAAACTTCTTTTTCGGCCTTGGAGGCGCTGCGCCGTCTTCCGTGGCTCTCTTTAAAGCTTTCAATTCGTAAACGGTCAGAGGGCGATGGGCCCCGATGGGTAAGTCGCCCATTTTCAGCGGCCCAATCGAGACTCGTTTAAGCGTTCGAACCTTATTGCCAATACTGGCCAGCATCCGGCGGATCTCGCGATTACGCCCCTCCGCCAAAACAATCTCCAGCCAAGTCGAAGTCTTGACCTTTCGCAGGAATTTGGCACTCGTCGCCTTTGCCTTGCCTTCAGCCAAATAGACTCCCTTTTCAAGAGCCTTAAGATCTGATGTCGCCGGAGTACCAGCCACCAAAACATGATACTTCTTCTGGATTCCGTATCGTGGATGAGTCAAACGATTGGCCAACTCGCCATCGTTGGTAACCAGAATCAAACCTTCACTCGACTGGTCAAGTCGCCCCACGTTGTAGACTCGCTTTTCCGTCTTGATCAGATCAATCACGCGAATTCGGCCTGATGGATCGCTGCTGGTCGAAACAATGCCCGGCGGCTTGTTTAGCATGAAATACTGCAGCTTTTCTTGGACGAGCCGCTGGCCATCGACGTAGATTTTTTGCTTGACCGGATCAACCTTGGCGCCCAAAGTCGCCACGATGTTTCCATCCACCTCGACTCGGCCTTCTTCGATGATCAGCTCACATTCGCGGCGACTGCCAACACCTGCCGATGCCATGAAACGCTGTAAGCGAATTCGCCCATCGCGCCCATCGGCTGATTTTTTTTTGCCAGTCTTCGCCTGCGATGGCTTCTTCGCCTTTGATTTCGTGGACGCTCTTGATTTCTTCTGGGGTGACATAATTTCCTACAGAATCCTTGCTTGCATTTTATTGCTGGCAATTGAGCAGTGAACGTCTCACGACGGGCACCTTGACACTTCGCTTGGGACTCCCAAACTAGAC
>CAZPTT010000051.1:22295-36955 GCA_964589435.1 uncultured Pirellulaceae bacterium | reverse complement strand
CATGACCCAACGATTAATCGCGACGTCGCAATCAAAGTTTTGGCAGATGATTTGGCCAATGACCCGGGAATTTTCAGCCGATTTGAAAGTGAAGCTGCTGGACTTGGAAATTGCCGCAAATCCCTGGGTCAGTCCACTGTACCAATTCTTAGTGTTAGCAAATTTGATGGCGGCGGCGATTTCAATCTACACAGTATTCAGAACCCCCAAACGCCAAGCACTTCACGACCTCGCAACCGGTACTATCGTGATTCGAGACTGAGATCATTATCCGTTTTTTTGGGGACGTGGGGGAACTCCGACTTCCTTGAGTCGATTGACTTCAAACCAAGCTTCCATCCTACTCACATTTCGACCCTATCCAAGTTTAAGACTGAACGACCGTGTCAAAGAACTCCCAACTTCCTCGAATCGGTATCACCATGGGCGACCCGGCCGGTATCGGCCCAGAATTGTGTTTGCGTTTGCTCGCGGATACAAAGGTCGCAAACGACTGCGTGCCGATTGTATTTGGCGATGCTGGAGTACTGAGTCGCGTTGCCGACAAGTGCTCACTGAGCTTGCCTTCAACCATTCTTACGCTGAAAGAATTTGAAAACACTGCGACAGACAAACTCTCCGGCACGCTCGTCGACGTACCAGGACTGGAACTGACTGATGTCAATGCTGGCGTTGTCAACGCGCAAACAGGAGCGGCTTCATTTGCGTTTATCAACTCGGCCATCGATGCGGCTTTGGCAGGCAGCGTCGATGCGGTAGTGACTGGCCCGATCAACAAAGAAGCTTGGCAAGCCGCTGGAATCAAGTATCCCGGTCACACGGAATTGTTCGCCGAGCGAGCCAACACCGATCAGTTTTGCATGATGATGACGTCTGCCGATTTTAGTTGCAGCCTGGTCACGACTCATGTTGGCTACCATGAAGTCCCATCGCTGTTAACGAGCGAATTGATCCTTCAGGTCACTGAATTGACCCATAGTGCACTCGAAAGAATTTATGGACACAGACCGAAACTTGCGATGTTAGGACTCAATCCGCATGCGGGAGAAGGCGGACTGTTTGGCAATCGCGAAGAAGAGAACATCATCATGCCAGCCGTGATAGCGGCTCGAAAGAAGGGCATCGACATAACAGATCCGCTGCCTCCAGATACAGCTTTCCTACCTTGGCGACGCGCCGAAATTGATGGCTACATTTGCATGTATCACGATCAGGGCTTGATCCCCTTCAAAGCATTCAACTTCGACAAAGGCGTCAACATAACGCTGGGACTGCCGAATTTGATTCGTACCAGCGTCGACCATGGAACCGCGCTCGATATCGCTTGGCAAGGAAAAGCGGAAGTCTCCAGTTTGATTTCAGCGGTGGAGTTGGCAGCGAAGTTGAGCGTTGAATAAACTCGGAAGCGAGAAAGCCATAAGTTAGAAACCCAGTTGGGCAAAACCAGAAGGACTGCACAGTCGTTGTTAGCGGAGTGGCGCAAGCCACCCGGTGCGTCAACAACCGGACGGCTCGCGCCGTTCCGCTACGAGAGAAGCAGATTTTGCAGTTCTCCTATAGGCACAACCCGTTTATCTGGTTCGATCGCTATCGTTCGCTGCGTTAACAAAACCGCAAAACTGCAAAACGGAAACGACAGTTCTTGCTAAACTCAATTCATGATTGACCCCCGACCGAAACAAGTTAAGAGCCAACGGCAAATCGCCGCCCTGGTCACTTTGATTAGCTTGGTCATCTGCGCGGCAGCGGGCAATCTGATTATTACTCGGCTCTTTGTTGGTTTTCGTGGCCCCGGCCCATTTTATAGCTACTCAATTTTCATGGGACTTCTGTTGGCTCAACCTTGTCTACTGTCCATTTGGTGTGCCTGGGGTAGTGGAAACTCGGCACTCCGAATTTTCAGTTCGATGGGCGTTTTGGCCGGCCTGACTTTGGTATACATGAATGCCTTTGTTAACGGCAAACCAATGGTCATCGAGATCGTTTTAATATTTGCCGGCGCAGCACTTATGGCAACGACCATCATTCAGGTACCGCTATGGATCTACCGAAAATTCACCAAGCGTTCTCTACGCCTCCGTAATCACGCAATTCCCGAATCAACATCCAGTCAATTCTCAATCAAACAGTTGCTGATTGCGATGACTGTGGCGGCAATAGTTGTGACGGGAACCAAGGCATTGCTTCCTGAATTAAATGACAATCGCGGCCCTGGGTTTATTCCATGGATGCAGATCATCTCTGTTCTATTGTTCTTTGCTGTCACGATTTGTCTCACCAGCTTCGTTGTGTTGGCCTTTGTTTTCTCTCCCAGAAAACACAAATTGGCATTCTTCGTTTTGCTGGTACTGTTTTTCTCGATCGCTCCATGGGGAACCAGCTGGATCGTATCCAACTCATTTCCATTTTTAAGAGCCGGCACGCCATGGACTCTGCTCGACACCGCCAAGATGTTCATTTTCTTTTGGTCGGTCGGACTGACGTTGACGACCGTTCTCTCACTTTTTTATCTGATCGGTTTTCGGTTAGAGGAAAACTCAACATAGCTGCAAGGCAAATAGGACACCTGTCACTTCGACTTGGTTGTGCGCCGAAAGAAGGCATGGTCTTGGGTTCAATCGGAACGTCACGTCACGTAGCAACCGACCATGAATAGCCACGGGCAAGGCAAATAGGACACCTGTCACTTCGACTTGGTTGTGCGCCGAAAAAGTCACGATCTGGAGTTCGACCGGAACGTCGCGTAGCGACCGATCATGGATAGCCACGGGTTTTAACCCGTGGTCAAAAATCGATACTAATTTACGTCGCGTAGCGACCGTTTAAATATAACGTTTGCAATTGCAAATCAGAACGAACAACCAGTTCTCGCAACGCAATTGACGCAACCAGCCTCTACGTGACGATCTTCCAAAACGAAACTACGCCTTCGGCTCCAAGTAACCCAAATGATGCTCGGCATGAAGCAAAGTAACTTTCACTAGCATCTCCATATCCATTGGCCCAAACAAAGGCGATGGGTGGAGCAAGCCCTTGTGCGAAATCACTCGTTCGAATGTTGATTGGAAATGCTGTGCCGCTTCTTGATCGGTTTGGGCGTCTGCAGCGGGAACAGTGTCGGGTGCGGTCGGCACGCCGCCTTTGAAACCCTCCGCAAGAATCTTACGCTTCATTCCCGGACCGACCGTTTTCTTCATCACCCAAAAGATCATTCGAAGCGGTAGCGGTGGTTTGGGAAATCCATCAACTGGAAAACGAACCCACTCAGCCAAATGCCCGCAACTTTGTGCCAGATTCCAATTTCCATGACTGACATACCCACTGGCAATCAGTGAATTAACGTCAGCCATAACGTCATCAAAATTTTCAAACGTCAAGTTTCGTTTCGCCGGTTCTGTTTTTGCCATCATCCATCTCGCGGGTCACACAGTGAGCTTCAATCGAAAACGATTTTAGCACCAATTCTTTACGACCGTGAGAAGACCTATCGAGTGAGGAAATCAAAATCCTTGGAGAAAAATGACTGGCATCACACGTTGTCCAACCGCCTTAGTCTCGTCCGACCAGAGGAGTCAGGCTGTTCGACGGGATGTAACGATACGACGCCAGTCACCGGATGGATTGATAAACAACGATGGCCCGAGGCACAGGAGCTAATAAATCAAAAGAAAGCAAATCAAAAGAAAGTAGCAAGAGAAGGTAAATGAACCACCAGTTGATTGGCGACAACCAACTGGTGATTTAAGAATTTTCATGGTTCAACAAACGTTTCGCCAATCAATCCTTTTCAATTTCCGAAATACGTCTTTATTCATGATGTCGAATCAGGACGGACGTGTTTTAAAAACCCATTTACCTCTTCCCAAAAACTCATCTCGAACCGCCTAAAGCCCTTACCAGTAAAGCGACGGCTCAGCCTGATTCCGAACAATCAATCAGGGAATTTTTCAGAACGATTGGCGTCAACGACTCATATCAGTCAAAATGAAACTGATCCGAGCGAGTTGATCGCGAAAAACAGCAACTTTCAGCGTTTTGCATTTTCCTGTTCGGATCACCGTTGCGTTGTCGCCTTGCTAATGTCCTCCTGGTTTCTCTGCAGTTTTGGCCGATTTCCCTGTCCGCCGATCACACTCAAATCTCCTTGTAAAAATACCAATTACGAAATGACGACCGCTGATTCATCTTGCCTGAACGATTCCTTCGCGTGCCGACTGGTCGCCTGCCTTCAGGCGGGCGACATCCAAGCCGTTGAGCAAATCTGGGATTCGTTTGGTGCAGATTTACGTCGGCGAGCCAGAACACGGTTGCGACAGTATGGATTGCTGGGCCATACCGAAGCGATGGATATTTGCAATGCAGTTCTGCTCGACCTCGTGCGTCAATCGAGTTTCAAGATTAACGACCCTCGAGATTTGATGCGTTACATTCGTCGAGCGATTGACAATCAGGTTCGTGACGAGTTCAAGCTGTTGACTCGCCAGCGTCGAGACATTCGTCGGACTGAGAAATTACCCGTCGAAAACCACAATCTTCATCAGGAGAAATCTAGCCCAAGCCAAATTATGATTCGCAATGAAATATTTGACAGAATCAGTCGCCAACTCGGTGACGAAGGAGAGCTGTTGCTGCAATTGGTTCTTCAAGAATTCACATGGGAAGAAATCGGCAAGAAGCTAAGCACTCGGTCAGACACGGTTCGCATGCGTTGGAATCGAGCAGTCAAAGCCGTTCAGCTCCAGATGCTTACCGAGAACGAGGAGCCACGATGAGCAGTCTAGACTTTTCTGTAGCCGACGACTCGCCCCGGAGTGCAGCAGGCTGTTTGGGGTCACTTCGTCGCTGGCGCCGACAAAATGCATCAGCTCAGTTCGCTGACTTTCTCGCGATCAGCCCAATCGATTCAACCGAGCTACTGATCGAACTTGCCACGACTGATTTAATCAATCAATTGGTCAGTGGCAACGCTTGCCGTTCCGAAGACTATATCGGTGCATCAAAATTGATTGAAGGCAAAAAAGAACACGTGCTGGATTTGATCGATGCGGAAATTTGTGCGCGTTCTGATCGTGGTGACGCCATCGATCCCGCCGAATTCTTACAGCGCTTTCCCACACTCCGCAGCGAACTAGAACGGCTTCTGGAGATCCACGCGCTCGATTTGGACGCCAATCGATCCGATCATCAATCCATTCTCAATCGTTCGAATAATCCGCGAATGATTGGCACCTACCGTTTGCTCAAACCGCTTTCCAGTTCATCAGAATGCAAATATTGGATCGCGCAGCATTCGCAGTCGGCTCAACAAGTCATCTTGTTCTGGTTCTCGCTTCCAAATGACTCGGCTTCACGCCCCATCGATCCCGATCCAATTGACCCGGCGGCTCTATTTGCGGTTCTCAAACAACTGAGCGATTCTCAACACCCGCAGCTTCAACCGATGGTGGATTTTGGACTCGACCACGATCAAGTTTTTATCGCATTTCAAAATTCGACTGGTAAGTTGCTTTCCGAATTCCCCGTCGGCATTCATTCAGAATCAAAAATTGCCACGCTAGTATGTAAAATCATTGATGCGGTTCAATTCATGTCCAACCATGGAATTGATGGTTGCGAATTGCGTTCCACGGACATCTTGATTCGCACCAACAGCGATTGTCGATTGCTGGATTTTGGCCTGGGCCAACTGGTGAAAAAGCTCATGGGAGGCCGCCTGCAAATGCCGGAAGAGAAATCAAAGAATGGATCGTTGGCGTCAAGCTCCGCGGTTCGTGAGCTGGGCGTGCTGCTATTCTCAACTTGTGTTGGTGGTGCGGATGCCGACGAAATGATCGAACATTTGGAACTGGGTTTTGCACCGCCGCAGCTTAATCAAATCAATGAATCTGTTTCCGATGAGCTGAATCTGATCTATCTTTCTTGCGTAAATCACAATGCCAATCGCCGCTATCGATCCGTCGATTTACTACGCGACGACCTGCTTCGCCTGATTCGGGGTGAAAAAGTCGAAGCTTTCAACCTCCAACGAAAACGCCTTTTCATGTGGAAATTTTGGAGGTGATGAACGCCGATGTTAAAACTAATCAACTTCCAATAGAACAAATCCAAACTGGGTACTGCAATGAATCCGACCAAGAGTTATTTAACAAGCATCAAACCGCGATCTTTCGTGTTGAACGTGTTCGGCTTGTTGATATTCCTGACATTTTTCGCGTCTGGCTGCAGCAAGGACGAACTGAACAAAATGGTTTCGGATGTAAAAGAAAGTGCTGGCGAAGCCGTCAGCCAAGCAAAGCAGGTCGCCAAGACGGCAGGCAACCTAACAGCAGCCACTGACATGGACGGCAAGGGCTCCATGCAACTGGACGTCGCGACTGAGTTTAGCGCCAGCTACATTCGACTGGTTCCAATCGCCGGCGAAGCCGTACTGCAGATAAAGAACAACACTGACGACACCGAGACATTTCCGTCCTTCTTTATTCAGGGATCAGTGAAAGCTGCTTCGCTCGATGGGATTGTCGGAAAGCCCGTTGCTTGTCGAGTCTTCGCACAGCCGGTCAGTCGAGGAGACGTTTGGTCGAACCTGAATTCCGAACCAATCATGGTTACGGTACAGAAAACGGACAACAAGTTCTCAGCCAAATTTGAATCGGCGACGCTGACGAATTCCGCAAGCGGTGCCACAACATCTGCATCCGGCACATTTGAATGTGTTGAGTTCTAACCTCGCGTTCGCTCAATCCAGCAACCGTCGCGGCTTAAATTCATCCACTCTTTTGAAATTTCAATCATGAAGAATACCCATTCCAGCCAACTCGCCTCACTGTTGACTTCGTGTGTTTTCCTTTTGGTCGTCGGTTGCCTTACGGCAAACTCGATTGGCCAGACCCCTGACGCAACCTCCGGCTCAAACCCCGGCTCGTCAGCGACACCTACCGTTGGTGTAGTCGGTTATTGGCCAACCGCCAATGAACTTGTCCAACAGTGCCAAAAAAACTGGGAAGACATCAAACCGTTGTTGACCGAAGTTGATGAGGCATTGGCTGCCAAGAATGTCGATTCGATCAAAGTGAATACGATTGGCAAGGCGTATGCGCGCGCTCAAAATTTGGTTCGTGATGGCAAAATTCTAATCCAGATGGGTGAACCCGCCGGCGTCGATTACTCGTTTCGAGGGAAGAGTGGTACCGGCTCTTTCGAGGCGGTCGCGAAGCAACTCAAAAGTACTCCAGCGGGAAAAAAAATCGTTGGTCAGGCAACCAAGTACAAAGCCAAGACTGATTCCAAGCGGGCGAAGCGCCTCAAAAAAATCGGAGACTATGTCAGCAAAAACGATTTCGCCAAAGCGGAAAAAGAACTACGTGGCTTGCTCAGTGAAGCGGACACTTTGATTCTTTGGTTGTCACCAAAAGACGGCAAACAACTGGTCAGCCAATACTCTGCGGCGGCCCGGTTAGTCGCTTCGAGCACCAAAAAAATGAGAGGCGAAGAAACAAACCTCCTGATTTTGGATCGCATAAAGAATACCCAACTCGCCTACGCTGCTCTGGTCGAAACCGCCGAGACGGTCGTCCGCGACATCAAGGCAAACGGCTCAACAAAGCTTGGCGGCAAAACAGCTCACGGACCGACGGCGTTTGCGATTCTCGGTGAACAATGGCAAGCCACTCATGTTGGACTATTGAATTGCCTGGCCCACCAGTGGTCCAGCGATTCGAAATTAGCAATCCCGTTCCAAGAACTATTCGGCCCAAACATCAAAGCCACAAATTGGATTGCCGCCAGTACGGAACTTGATTCGAGAATGCAGGACGCATTGACGGCGATCATTGCCGCCGATGCCGCTCAAGCAAAAGCGGAAAAATTGCCGCAAAAATACGCGAAGTATGCCAACTCCATCGCCGTCTTATCCGAACGAGTTAACGACAAAGACTTTCTTCCGAAATTCGAAACAGCGTTGGAAGCGTTGACAAAAAAAGACACCGCATTTGCCAGTCGAGTCAACGACTACCACAAAGCAACCAACGACATGCTGACGTGGCGAAACCGGGTTGCCACTTCGCAAGCCAAAAATGAAACGACTTATCTTGACCCATTGTTTTTGGCCAAAGATCAAAAGTGTGTCCCGCAGTTGAAAGCGGGTTTGCACGAATCGCTGCCGACTGTGCGATCACACGTTGGAAAAACAGTTCAGGTTAAAAACGTGAACGCGATCAATGAGAAAGCTCTCTACTCATGTTACGACCAACGGATTTATGCAACTATCAACTCGAATTTTTATCCACAGGCCGCCGTCGACTCGTTAGTCGGTGACCTGTTTGTTGGCAACGATCAACCGCCGTTGAGTATTGCTGCGGCTCACGCGCTGGTCACGGCTCAGAACAATGTGTTTGAGCTGACCGGCGGGGCCATTGAGAACCTACATGTCGAAGCCATGACCTCTCGCTTCGGTAAATTGACAACGGAAATGGGAGCATTTTATCCACTGGGGGATCTTCCCATGGACAAAGTTAAACTCAGCGACACGCTACTTCGAATCGATTTAAAACCAGAATGGGTTCAGCACAAGTACTTTTTTGCGAAAATGAAGTAAGTTTCATAGCGACGTGGTCTCGGCGCACGGGCACCAGGATATAGCGGAACTCGTCAAGAGTTTCGGCGATAAAGATCGGAAGTCTCGACGACGTCCGCCACTTCGATTCGTCGATAACAACATCGCTTTTAAGAGTAAATCTTCAACTCAGTGATCACCGAATCCAGCCGGACATCCCAAGTCTGGGGCTCAACCCGTTCCACTCGCTGCATCTCAAAAGCGAAACCGAATAAAGCGGCTGTTCTAGCTCCAGAAGAGCGGGCGGCTTTGACAAACGAAAATGTTCGATCGTAAAAACCGCCTCCCATGCCGATCCGATCGCACTTCGAATCAAAAGCCACCAAGGGAGTTACGACGAAATCCAATGCTTCACCATCAACGTATTCTTCAACCGGCACGTCAGGCTCCATGATCCCAAACCGATTCTTTCGCATTGAGGTTTTCGGAGTCCAAGGAGCGAAGACAAGGGGCTTGGCTTTGCCAACGACAATCGGCACGAAGACTTTTTTCTCAAGAGTGCAAGCGTGAAGCATTAAGCCCAAAGGATCGGCTTCGCCATCGAACGCCAAGAAACCTGCAATCGAATTGGATTCGTTGAACGCATCAAGTTCGCGAAACGATTGGCAGATTTTTGCTGACGCAGCTGCTCGCTGAGATTTCGGCATTGTCCTTCGTAGTTCGCGAATAGCGGCACGCATTTCCGCTGGCCTGGCAGAGCCAGTTGATTTTTTCTGAGAACCCTTCGAAACTTTTGAGTTAGCCTTGCGATTTGCCATCGTTAATCCTTGGCTTCCTTGTGAGCAACCCGCTTAAACATCAACCGCTGAAAGTCAATCGATTGCTTGCCGGGAATTTCCTTGGCTCGCAACACCAACTTGCCCACTCCTTGCTTTACCTCAATGACACCCATACGAATTGGCCGAAACTCTTTTACATACGATTCAGCGCGAACAGCTCGGTCTTCACCCGCACCCACGAGCGGTGGATCATGCGCTACTTCTATTTTTTTGGCAACAGATTCGGGCGTGATTTGAGGCTCACCCAGTTTTGAGTCAAGCTCTAACGACAGCTCCATAACCGTGCCAATGTTGGCTGTACTGCAGGAGTAATAGAGATCGACTTCGTATCGACCATCCGAAAGCACATCCACCGGCCAAGAGATTTCATCCTCAACGTTTAACCAATTCATCAGAAACGAATCGTTCGGATATCGATTTGACCTTTTGATTTCACCAGTGCCCGTTGCATCGCGAGCTGGCAGCTGGGTCAGGTCAAAATCAGGATGGCAGATAGTGAATGGCTTGGGAGTTCGATCAATCTGCTGCAGGACATCAGTTCGCCACTGAGCCACAGCAGCTTTTAGTTTTTCGGTCACGGCTGGATGTGATTCGGTGACCGGCGTCGTTTGATTTCGATCATTCACCATGTCGAACAATTTGCCATCGTTGTCCAAGCGAAATTGCTGATTCCGTACACTGACTCGATTGTTCCAGTGAGAAAACAACAAGCGATCAGAAGGCTGAATTTCACCACCAAGCAATTCTGCGGCGAGATTGATTCCATCGAGCGGCTTGGCAGGAACGTCTTGGACTTGGCAAAGACCTAGCAGCGTTGATCGAAGGTCAATCGCGCCGGCAACGGTTTCGATTTCGGTTTGCGGCTTTATTTTACCTGGCCAACGAATATGAAAAGGAGAACGAATTCCGCCTTCGTCCGTCGAGCCTTTACGGCCTTTCATACCGCCATTAAATCGCCAGCCATTGGGGCCATTGTCTGAGAAGTAAACCACAATCGTATTATCGTTGAGGCTCGATTGATCCAGCTTTTTCAGGACTCGGCCTACGTTGTCGTCGATATTTTCGCACATCGCCAACGCGGCTCGCGTGTGGTCAATATCGTGCTTTTTTCTATTCTTTTTTTTGGGATTGGAACCCGGCATTTCACCAGTACCAGGCTGCGATATTTCTTTGTCGGCGAACTTCTCCCAAAACCGTCTCGGAACCTGCATCGGCGAGTGCGGCGTGTTGTATGGCAAGTAAACAAAGAACGGCTTGTTTAGCTCGTGACTCTTTTCGATGAACTTGATTGCTTGATTCGTGAAATCATCGATTACGAATCCGTTTCCTTTGACGAGCGTTCCATTGCGTTCAAGCGTTGGAGAAAAATAGTGGCCCCAATGGCCGCTGCAAAAACCGTAAAACTCGTCAAAGCCGCGAGCGTTCGGATGATACGGCGGCTGCATTCCATTGTGCCACTTTCCAAAAGCCGCCGTCCGATAACCGGCCGCTTGAAACGATTCGGCCAAAGTGGATTCGTCCAAATCCAATCGCTCTCCGCCCGCCGACGTTGAAAACACACCCCCGCGCGGATGATATCGCCCCGTCAAGAACTCGGCTCGGGTTGGCGAGCAAACGGGACAAACGTAAAAGTTCTCAAGCGACGCGCCCGCTTTCGCCAAGCCATCGATATTCGGCGTGGACAAATCGAGATTTCCATTGCAACTGAGATCTCCCCAACCTTGATCGTCGGCGACGAAGACAATGACGTTGGGTTGGACATTGGGCCGGAGCTCGTCGGCACAAGTACCGCTTTGGAACAGACAAGACATACCGGCAATCAGTAAGCCAGTTCTCAACCAACGACGAGTTCGTTGACGCGCTTCATCGCCATAAACTTTATTGCGTTTCATTCCGTGACGCCTTAATGGTATCTATTTAAAACTAAACGTCGGTTATGTGCGAAGCCACTTATGTGCGAAACCACCACACAGTTAACTATCATCTCTTCGTCAAAAACCCACTCGACTTCAACCAGGCCTCTAACTGATGGTGCCAGTTCGAAACGGGGTTGTCCGATTTCCGAATACCGTAGCCGTGACCACCCTTGGCATAGCCGTGAAATTCAGCCGGAACATCGTGCTCCTTTAGTCGAGCAAACAGCAGTGCCGATTGAGCGCCGCGAAATTTATCATCCCAGGTAACCGCCATGAACGTCGGCGGCGTGTTCTCGGTTACCGTAATCAAAGAACCAAGTTCGGCTTTGTCGTCTTTGTATCCGTCCGCCAGATAGGCGGCATAGATCGGGCAAATAAAGTCTGGCCGAGCACTGACCTTGTCTGCTTCGTCGACTGGATCGTAACACTTCGTGTCGTACTGGACGCCAGACATGACCGTTAGGTGACCGCCGGCTGAAAACCCAAGCACTCCGATTCGCTCGGAATCAATTTTGTATTCGGCGGCTTTGTGTCGAACAAGTCGGATGGCTCGTTGCACATCCTGCATCGGCTCCCAGTGAATTTTGTCTGGGATCCGTCGCGGGACTCGGTACTTGAGAACGAATGCTGATACGCCAATCGAATTGAACCACTCGGCCAGCTCGATGCCTTCATGCTGCCAAGCCAAAACGTTGTAGCCGCCGCCAGGGCAGATCACGACTCCGCATCCGTTGACCGTTTCGGTTGGAGCCGGATAATAAGTCAGGGTAGGGGAGTCGACGTAAAGCTTGTGCCCGCGTGGATGCACTTTCTCTTCGTCTTGCAACTTTTTGACTTTGGCTACATCCAACTGAACCGCGCCTGCGGGCAATCCATTGGGCCAGATTTCCATTTCCTGATTCTCTTGAGCCATAGTTTAGCCCGGTTTTAGAAGTGTCGCTATCAAGAAAAATCCGGCGACAAGAATTGCCGAACGGACTGAACGACGCTTGGCAGGATGGGATTGGATAAAACTCATTTCAACCTCGAATTGCTAAATGTGGCCCGAAGAATCGACTTGTCGTGCACGTTGCTGAACAAGAATTGCACGATTCCAGCCGGATTCTAATATCAGATTCTACTTGGCTGAGCGAACCCTCGTCGAGCGAATGGCTCATAATTTTGGGGCTTGCGCACCCTGATTAATGGCTTGTTTTTTGATACCATAAGCGTCTTGAAGAAGTTGGATTTTCACCAAACGATTCCGATCGTGGTGAAGCAATGTTCAACTAATTTTCTTGGCCCCCATAGCTCAACTGGATAGAGCACCGCTCTTCTAAAGCGGATGTTGCAGGTTCGAGCCCTGCTGGGGGTGCCTAACGTCTTGGTTAACCAACTTTTATACTTGTGTTTTCCAAGCAAACCTCAAGAGGCTGGGGCTCCGGCCCTCTGCCTCTGGTTGAAAACCGTCTGCGAAGCTCCCGAAGGCGCGTCTTACCCAACACCGTTTTACTCAACACGATTCGCCGTTCGACACCGGGCTCCTTCACGAAAACGAGGCTCGGTGACGTTTGGTCAGCTTGGGCTGGGAATCGTTTTGCCTCGCAAGCTCTTAAAGCAGGACGCTGATTTTAAATCTGTGTGTTCGCCGGTGAAAACCCAGCTCTGACAATCGTTAGCCACTGATTGCAAATTACGAACCAAGTAGAGCAAAATGATCGGTTCAAAAATGAAATTGGTTCTCGCGTTTTTGATGTTGCTTGTGTTTTCACACAACTGTGTCGCTCAGAAAACGCAGCCGAAGTTGCCTGACAATATCAAGGTCGAAAAAGATATCGAGTTTCATATTGTCGATGGAATTTCGCTGAAGCTCGACCTCTACAAACCACTCACTGCTAAGGCAAGCCTTCCTGTCATCGTGTGGGTTCATGGCGGCGGCTGGCAAAAAGGGAGCAAAGACCGATGCCCAATCACGTGGCTTTGCGATCACGGTTTTGCTGTAGCAAGTGTAGACTATCGGCTGACCGATCAGGCCGCATGGCCATCGCAATTGAATGACTGTCGCGCTGCGGTCGCGTTTCTAAAGACTCATCAGAATCGGCTGGGCCTGAACGCTAATCGCGTTGGCGTCTGCGGAAGTTCAGCCGGTGGTCACCTCGCCGCGGCGATGGGAACGGTCGATCAAACGGAGGCAGAACGTTCGGCCAGCGGCGTTGTTGCCGTCTGTGATTATTATGGGCCAACCGATTTATTGACGATGCCCAACAACGTTGCAAAAAACAAAGCAGATGAAGAATTGGCGATTACGCCGGGCGGAAAACTGGTCGGCGGCGCGGTACTTAAAAATGAAGAAGTTGCAAAGTCTGCCAGCCCGTTCTATCAAGCTTCCCGTGGCGATGCGCCAACGCTGATTATTCATGGCACCACTGATCTGCTTGTGCCGCTTGAGCAGAGCCAGCGTTTCCACAAAATATTGTTGGCCAAAGGCTGCGAGTCCACGCTGCACATCGTTCCCGACGTAGGGCACAGCATTAAGCTTTACCAAACGACAGAAATTCACAAATTGGTTGCCGGTTTTTTCAAGCGTCACGTTGTTGAAGAATCGGGCTCGCCGCAAACTTCCTCCGCCAACACACTGGCAAACGGTTTAGGAACGCTGGTATTCGAAGATGACTTTGATCGGAACGAATCGCAAGAGGATCGCGATGAAGTCGGCAACGGCTGGAAAACCGACGGGGAGAAGCCTTGGTCAAAGGGGCCCAAGCAAGCGGATCTGGCGGGAGGCGTGTTACATGCGAAACCGGCCGACGGAAAGAAGTCGGATCTATTGGTCATTCGGCCTGCCCAATTTCAAAACGGTTCGCTTGAGTTTCGTTTTCTGCTAAAGAACGAGAGCGACAATATCGGTATGGTGATCGCGGATTCGGGCTTAAAAAATGTTCACGCTGGTCATGTAATTTCGTTTCGGATGCTTAGAGGCAAAGTTCTCTTGTCCGACATGCTTTCCGGTGCCTTCGATCCGGAAATCTGGAAACGCAAAAAGGCAGGCAAGACGACCGCAGAAGACAAAAAGCAGGTGAAGGCTTGCAAGAAGTCGTTTAACGCTCCAATCAAAGTCGGCGTCTGGCACACGTCGCGACTGACAGTCGAGGGCGATCAAGCCACGGTTTCAATCGACGGAAATTTGGTTGGTCAGTTTACGTCGCCCGGCTTTGCCAACCCAAAAACGACGCTTCGAATTTCGTTCAAACAATCGGGAGCTGTTGACGATTTCAAATTTTGGCGAAACGACTAAATAGAGACAGGTCAAACGAACATTTTGACACGACGCGCCTTGCTCCTGCAAAACACGAACTCAAACACGAACTCAAACAC